>JBCBYL010000087.1:0-10603 GCA_039815855.1 Verrucomicrobiota bacterium | reverse complement strand
TCCACGCTCCCTGAGTCATCCAAGCAAATGCAGTAATGAAAATCGAAGGAATTAACAAAATGATCATTACGAAACTAAAACCTACCTCGGTGTCTGGTAGATGGATCTGTAAGATCGTGAATAGAATGAATAGGGGCACGAAATGTATGCCGAATCCAATAAAAACTCTCCCGACTGTGGAGGTAAATCCATCCACAAATGCCTCTATCGGATCAAATTGGCTGTTATTCATATCGCAACCGAACGTTAGCCGTATGCCAAGAACGAGCGCAGTGAGTGAATTGGCCCAACGCCACTGTTATGTTTTTTGATTTGCATGGTTTTCCCAAAGGGATTCAAACTGGGAACAAGATATCTCTTTTCCGCTAAATTCCGAATCCAAATTTATTTCATTAAGCGTTGGGACTGGGGCTTCGCCCAGTCGTGTATCACCTGAATTAGCTTTATCCGAAGCGTGATCAACTCTTCCTGAAGAATAAAACTCTAGCTTGCGAGTTTCAAACTGATCATCGCCAATTTCTGAAATAAGTCGAATCGGGTACTCAGGGTCAGAATGGATCCAAGTTACATCAATATATCTCATTTCACATAACGTCAGCAGTGTGCTGTGAGTGGAGCGCGAAGCGTGTAACGAGTTGGCACTACTGCTTTGTACGATGGTTTATTTTTCGTCGTTACTACAAGAGTGGGACATGGATAAATATTTTGCATGGTGTAGTGCAGCGATGAAAAAACAAATGAAAGAACCAAGAAAGAATCCCCAAACTAGAGTTCCCCGTAATTCTGAGTGTGTCATCTCCACTACATAGGCAACGACAGCAAGCAGTAAAAGGAACGCTCCGACCGAAGTATTAATAATGAAGGATAGACGGTAGCTCTTTGGTGTTTTCATATTGTTTTATGTCGAACGTTAGCCGTGACCCAAGAACGAGCGCAGCGAGAGAATAGGGTCTACGGACTTGTTAGCTATTTTTTTGCAAAGTAAAATGTGACTATCATAGTAGTCAGTGACGCTATGACAGGGAATATTTTTTCAAACATCGCTTTATCTGAAACGTGCATCGTGACATACAAATAAAAAATAAGAAGAACAGTTCCTACTATCAAAAACGGTGTTCTATTTCTAAGGCGTTCGCTTTTCGATTCAATTTTGCCTGCTCCTTCACATACAGAACAAACAACGCAGTTGGTATCATGACCAATTTTTGCCTCCTTAAGGCATGTAGCGCATGAATTTCCTTGATCGGCTGTGCATGTGCCTTTTCCCTCACAATGCGGGCATGCATATAAGTTGATATTCATATTATGTGCTAACAAGTAGTATATTCGGGGTTTTCATAACATGCTTCTTACTCATCTTTAGTGTGTTTAACTATCATGTAAAGAAGAAGCAAACAGTGCAGGGAATTTGATGTTATCTAACTAACTTGATTTATCTGGGGTGATTTCATGTATGTTTATATGTGACGAGAGTATGGATTGAAAAGACGCTGCAGGCGGATTCGAGTGTTTCACCGCGTGATTGGGAGAGCTGGATGGCTACATTGAGTTGGTATTCCTCCTTCGCTGAAGCTAGGGAGGATAGAGGAGGATGAATTTACCAGAGAGTGATGAGATGCAAGCTATGGCGTTTTCTGGATTGCCGCGTCGCTTCGCTCCTCGCAATGACAGAGGGGAGTGGCTACGTTCGGCTGAGAGCTGGCATCTACGAGCTACGAGCTGAGGGTTATTCGAGTTTTTGGGCGACTTTTTCGAGTTCGTAGCACTCGATGGTGTCGCCTTCTTCGTAGTCGTCGAATTTACCGAGGCGGACCCCGCATTCCATGCCGGCGCGGACCTCGCTGGCTTCATCCTGGAAGCGCTTGAGGGTGGCAAAGCCGCCATCGTAAACAGTCTGGCGGCGACGGGTGACGCGAGCGCGAGCGGAACGCACGAGGCGACCGGATTCGACGACGCAACCTGCAACCGGGAATTTGGAGAGTTTGAAGACTTTTTTGACGATGGCTTCGCCGATCTTGCTTTCGCGGACTTCGGGATCGAGCAGTCCTTGCATAGATTCTTTCACCTGATCGATGAGTTCGTAAATAATGGAGAAGACCTTGATCTGGACTTCTTCTTTTTTACTGGCGGCATTCGCGGCGTTATCGACCTTGGTGCTGAAGCCGATGACGACAGCACTGGAGGCTTTTGCGAGGAGGACATCATTTTCAGTGACAGGTCCGACGCCGGTGAGGACGAAATTGACTTCGACCTTATCGGTTGGGATTTTTTTGAGGGAATCGACAATGGCTTCGATCGATCCTTGAACATCTGCTTTGACGATGAGGTTGAGTGTCTTCTTCTGGCCATCTTCGATGGTATCGAAAAGACTTTCGAGGGTGACAGGTTTATCGGCACCGAGGTCCTCGAGGCGTTTTTCTTCTGAGCGCTCTTCACCGAGACGGCGTGCATCACGCTCGTTTTTCATGACGGAAAATTCTTCTCCAGGGGAGGGGGCGCCATTGAAGCCAAGTACTTTGACCGGGGTGCTGGGGCCAGCGGTCTTGATCTGCTTGCCGTGATCATCGATGAGGGCCTTGACCTTGCCAAAGAAACGACCGCAGATGAAGGCGTCACCGCGTTTGAGGGTGCCGTGTTGGACAATAATGGTGGCATTCGGACCCCGCCCGGGTTCGATCTGGCTTTCGATAATGCTGCCGTGCCCGATGGCGTTAGGATCGGCTTTCAGTTCCATCATTTCAGCTTGAAGGAGCATGAGTTCAAGGAGCTGGTCCATGCCAGTGCCTTTGGTGGCGGAGACTTCACAACAAACGGTTTCACCGCCCCATTCTTCTGGTGTGAGATCGATTTCCTGAAGCTGGGTTTTGACTTTATCCGGGTTAGCGGTGGCGAGGTCACACTTGTTGATCGCGATCATGATGGTGACTTTGGCGGCCTGGGCGTGCTGGATCGCTTCGCGGGTTTGTGGCATCAGTCCATCGTCAGCGGCTACGACAATGATGGCGATGTCAGTGACATTAGCTCCACGGGCACGCATGGCAGTGAAAGCGGCGTGACCCGGGGTGTCGAGGAAGGTGATGGTCTGTCCATTACGCTCAACCTGATAGGCGCCGATATGTTGAGTGATTCCACCCGCTTCACCGGCTGTGACCCGGCTCTTACGATAGTAATCGAGGAGGGAGGTCTTCCCGTGATCGACGTGGCCCATAAAGGTAATGACCGGGGGGCGGGGCTCGAGGTCCTTCGTATCCACCTTCTCTTCGGCAACGGGAGTGGGGGGTTCCTCGATGACTTCTTCCTTCTTATGGAAGCCGCCACCTTTTTCCCGGCGCTCGAGTTCAAATTGCACGCCTTTACGCTCACAAACCAGACGCGCAGTTTCCTCATCGATGGTCTGGTTGAGGGTAGCAAATACATTCATTTCCATGAGTTCATGGACAACCTGGAAGGGCTTGAGTCCAAGCTCGGCAGCCAATTCCTTGACCACGATCGGTGGCTTCATGGTAATGGTTTTTCCAGCCGTTCCAGTGGCTTCTGATGGATCAGAGGCAGGGGCGGTTTCTTGAGCAGGTGCCGGACTGGATTCCTCTTTTTCTACTTTTTCTGCTTTTTCCAAGGGAGCAGGCTTGGCTGGGGCTTCTTTTACAGCGGGTGCCGCTTTTGCCGGGGTAATCTCTTTCTCTACCTTTTCCCCTTTATCCCCTTTTCCCTCTTTTTCCCCTTTGACATCTTTCACCTCGGCCGCCTTGGCTTTGGGTTTGGCTTTTGCCTTTGCCTTCGCTTTAGGAGCGGACTTTTTTGCTGGGGCTGATTTTTTCGGTGCGGGTTTCTTTGCTGCTGCCATTAATTATTGAGGTGTTGAAGTAGGGGAAACTGAAGTCAGTTAGAGGATCATTCGTTGAGTTTGGGGACTATGAGGATGTTGCGCGGGTGTAGATCTGTTTGATCATGTCGTCATCCATATCAGGGAGAGCGTCCTTGAGATCTGATTCTTCGGCTTCGCCGATACCATCAACACTCAGGAATCCGGCGGTGGCGAGTTGTTGCGCCACTTCCGCATCGATTTCGAGGCTCTGAGAAAGCTTGGAAATAGCCTGCTGGAGTTTTTCTTCGAATCCAACGACTTGAACTTCTTCTTTTTCGACATCGATTTCCCAGCCGGTGAGCTTGGAAGTGAGACGGGCATTCTGGCCGCGGCGACCGATCGCCAGTGAGAGATTTTCTTCATCGACCATGACGCGCGCGTGCTTTTTCTCCTCATCGATTTCGAGTCGTTTCAGCTTAGCTGGCTTGAGAGATTCGATGATGAGTTCACGAATGTCATCTGACCAGCGGAAGAGGTCGATCTTCTCGTTGCTGAGTTCGCGGACGATATTCTTTACCCGTGCTCCACGGAGACCGACACAGGCTCCGACTGGATCGATTTTTGTATCTGCAGACCAAACGGCAATCTTGGTGCGATAGCCAGCCTCACGGGCGAGGCCCCGAATTTCGATACTGCCATCATGGAGTTCGTTGACTTCCAATTCAAAGAGCTTACGGACAAATTCCGGGTGGCTGCGGGTCAGAATGATTTTAGGCCCTCTCGGTGTGTTATCGACTTTAAGGATGAGAGCGCGGACTCTTTCACCGGGAGTGTAATCTTCAGTAGGAACCCGTTCGCGGGAAGGCATGATTCCCTCAAATTTACCGAGATCAACGACGACATCTGAGCGATCAAAGCGGCGAATGGTGCCGGAGACGACTTGGCCGACCCGATCTTTATACTCATCAAAAACCATCGTCTTTTCGATGTTACGGATGTTCTGGTTGATGGTTTGTTTGAAAACCTGAGCGGCGATGCGGCCAAAATCTTTTGGGGTAATTTCGACTTCAACGAGCTGTCCGAGAGAGGCGTTGATGTTAAAGCGGCGTGCTTTGTTTAGTTGAACTTCCTCGTAAGGTTTAATGACTTTTTCGACGGCACGGAGGGTGGCATAGGCTTTAATTTCTCCGCTGGTCTTGTTCATCTCGACACGAAGCTCATTGGCAGGTCCGAGGCTTTTGCGGGAAGCGGAGAGGAGGGCAGATTCAATCGCATAGATCATGGTCTCGCGATCGATGCCTTTTTCTTTCTCCATATAATCGAGAACGGCTAAGAATTCCTGGCTCATAATAATCTTTTTTTGTTAAAAATTTGTGTCAACGGGCCTAGAATAAAAAAAGTGGAAACCGATGGGGCTTCCACTCAAGCATTGCTACGCTCGTCAACCGTGGCTAAAAGGTTAAAGGAAATTAGTTTACGGTCAAGAGAGTCCTTGAAAGAAATAAGCAAAACATGAGTCAACCGCGGATTTTATGCCTGATCGCGGGCAAGGGCGACTACCCCCATCAGGTCCTGCGTGAGGCGCGCAAGTGTCCGGATCAGGTCTCGCGTGTGGTGGTCATCGCCTTCGAAGGAGAGACGGCCACAGACTGGGTAACCGAAGCAGATGCGGTCCACTGGCTGCGGGTCGGGCAGTTAGGAAAATTACTCAACGTCTTGCGTTCAGAAAAGGGAGAGTGTGCGATGATGGCCGGGCAAATCACCCCCTCCCGGCTCTATGATCTCCGGCCTGATTTGAAAGCATTACTTCTCCTCGCGAAACTGAAAAAGCGGAATGCGGAGACCCTCTTTGGAGCAGTGGCCGATGCGATGGCTGAGGTGGGTGTTGAACTCCTCCCGGCGACGACGTTTATGGAAGATTATCTTGCCACCGAGGGGCACATAGCCGGCCCGGAGCGGAAGAGGCGGATCCTGCGGGATATCGAATTTGGCTGGCCGATCGCGAAACAAATCAGTGCGATGGATGTAGGTCAATCGATTGTGGTCAAGCAGGGGACGGTACTGGCTGTTGAGGGCTATGATGGTACCAATGTCACCATCGAACGAGGTGGACAGATTGGAAAAAAGGAGTCGAGCCTGATCAAAGTGTCGAAACCGAATCAGGATATGCGCTTTGATGTGCCGGTGATTGGACCGGATACGCTGCTGAAGGCGGCGGAATCCGGGGTTGATGCGATTATATGCGAAGCAAAAAAAACATTGCTCTTAGAATCTGAGAGACTTAGACAAATTGCCCAAGAAAAACGGATTACCCTCTGGGGGAAGAAAGACGGACTGGATCACGAGTCCAAAATGGATAACCATTCCAACAAACGGGAAAAGGAGTAGAGAAAAATGTCACAAGTGCGTGTAGGTGTTATCGGAGTAGGGAGCATGGGGAAGAACCATGCCAGGATTTATCGTTCTCTAGATGAGGCCGACTTCATCGGGGTTTATGATCCGGACGCCAATGTGGCGAAACGGATTTGTCAGCAGCATGGCTGCCAGTCTTTTTCCTCTGAGGAGGAATTATTAGAACAAGTGGAGGCGATCTCGGTGGCCGCACCGACCAGTTTTCATTTTACCATTGCTCAAAAAGCCCTCCATGCCGGGGTGAATGTGCTGGTCGAAAAGCCAGTGACCGAGACGACTGCAGAAGCGCGTGAACTGGCAGACCTGGCTAAGGCCAAGAGTAAAGTGCTTCAGGTGGGACACATTGAGCGATTTAATCCAGTGCTGAAGGCATTAGAAGATCGTCTGACACGGGCTCGCTTCATTGAAGCGCACCGTCTCTCTCCCTATCCTGGAAGAAGTGTCGATATCAGTGTGGTCATGGATCTGATGATCCATGATTTGGAGATCATTCTGCATTTGGTAAAATCACCTGTTCAGTCGGTGGATGCGGTGGGTATTCCGGTCTTGAGCAAGAGTGAGGATATCGCGAATGCTAGAATTCGATTTGAGAATGGATGTGTAGCGAATATCACTACCAGCCGGATCAGCCCGGAGAAAATGCGTAAGATCCGGGTATTTCAGGATGATGCTTATCTCTCGCTGGACTACCAAAAGCAAGCCGGAGAAATTTACCGTAAGTCCGGTGACACTATTTCGCGTGAGAAAATTGCAGTGGAAAAAGATGAGCCGCTGAAAAACCAGTTAGCTTCCTTTATCCATTGTGTAGCGACGGGAGGGGACCCGGTTGTTTCGGGAGTCCATGCCGCCCAGGCCCTCCAACTCGCAGCTCAGATCAGCGAGGAAATTGCAAAAGGGCCGGTACCTGATTTTGCTCAGGCTGAATAATGGCTGAAACCCGAGAGGTTTACCTCATCGCCGGAGAAGCGAGTGGTGATCGGCATGGCGCGGAACTGGTCAATGCCCTGAAACGGGCCCAGCCTGATCTGATTTGTTCAGGAGTAGGCGGGCGATATATGAAGGCAGCGGGTCAGGATCAGCTCTTTGACCTGGCTGAGCATGCGGTGGTCGGACTCACCGATGTGCTTCGTAACTACTTCAAGTTTAAAAAATTCTTTGATCAAATTTTAGCGGATATTAAGCGCCGTCGTCCAGAGGTCGTGGTTTTTATCGATTATCCCGGGATGAATTTGAGGCTGGCCCGTCAACTGAGAGCGACGACTCCCGGATTGAAGCTAGCTTATTATATCAGCCCTCAAGTGTGGGCCTGGAAAAGCGGCCGCGCCAAATTGATGGAGGAAATTCTCGATCTCATGCTGGTGATTTTCCCTTTTGAGAAAGACTGGTTTTCAGAGCGAACACCAAAACTGAAAGTGGAATGGGTAGGTCACCCGATTCTCGACCGCTGGGATTTAGAGCGCATTGAAAAACCGGAAGAAGGTGGACCCTGCCGCATCGCCCTCATGCCCGGGAGCAGGAAGAAGGAACTCCAAGCTCACCTTGAAATCCTGCTCCAGACGGTAACCCTGCTACGCAGCCGATTTGGCGAGGTCGAAGTTTCTGTTCTGGCTGCAGATGAGAACGCGCAAACGACGATTTCTGAATCGATCCAAGCTTCGGGCATGACCGGGGTCGAGATCCTGTCCGGCTACCAGCTCACTCATCTGAGCCGCTGTCACCTGGTTCTAGCCGCCTCAGGAACCGCGACCTTGGAATGCGCGATGGCTCAAGTCCCCCTCATTGTTCTTTATAAATCAAATCCCATTACATTTGCGGTCGGAAAGCGACTGGTGAAACTGCCTTACATTAGCATGGTCAATATCCTGGCCGGTAAAAGAGTCGTGCCGGAATTTCTTCAAGGTGACGCGAACCCGGAGGCACTTTCTCTCGCGGCGGCAGAACTCCTATCGAACCGGGAGGCACGCGAGGAAATGAAGGGGAATTTAAAGCAGGTCGTTTCCGGGCTGGGCCAGGCAGGATGTTCAGATCGTGCTGCTGATGAGATTCTTAGCCTACTCCCGTAAGACTAATTTTCCCGGCTGAGCATGATGCTGGCGATCTGCTCCAGGCGGCTCGCTTTTTTACCAAGGGGCTTGAGTGACTGGTATGCTTTTTGAGTCAGGCGGTTCGCCTCTTTCTTGGCCCCATCCAATCCTAGGAGAGCAGGGTAGGTGGCTTTTTCTGCAGTCAGGTCTTTTCCGGCACTTTTTCCCAGTTGCTCGCTGGTCTGGGTAATGTCGAGGATGTCATCGATGACTTGAAAAGCGAGCCCGAGTGATTGTCCAAAGTCAGTCAGTGCCTCTAACTGGCGGGGAGTGGCATTGGCAGCCATCGCACCGAGTCGAATCGATGAAGCGATGAGGGCAGCGGTTTTGTTCTGATGGATATATCGGAGCTGAGAAAGGGTGATTTTCTTGCCTTCATTTTCGATATCGGCGACCTGGCCTGCAATCAGGGCTTTACTGCTCCCGGCATAGCCCAGTTCCGCAACCAGATCTGCTACGGAGTAGCGCTTGGTGCGGGAGGCGGTGGCTGCCAACTGGTAGGCCTGATTCAGGAGGGCATCTCCGGTCAGCACCGCGATGCCCTCGCCATAGATTTTATGGGAGGTCGGCTTTCCTCTTCTGAGGTCGTCGTCATCCATGCAAGGAAGGTCATCATGGATCAGGGAGTAGGTGTGGATACACTCGACTGCGCCAGCCAGAGGAAGTGCGACTTCCCAATGCGGATCGATAGCATCCGCAGCGGCCAGGCATAAGACCGGGCGCAGGCGCTTTCCCCCTGCAAAAAGGCTGTAATGCATCGCCTCATGAATGGTTGCCGGTTTGGACTTAGGGGAAGGAAGGGATTTCTTTAGATACCGGTCGACTGCGACCTGTTTTAACTTCCAATACTCACGGATGGACACGTTCCCGTTTTATCGAGGATTGAGGTGATGGCAAGTCACAATGACTCCGGTGGTCCGGGAGGGGACAGCTTGCCGTCAAAGCAGATTGTGCCATGATGATGAAGTGACAAAAGGCGCAATGATCATGATGACGCTTTACGGCTTAAGGCTGCTTTCGGTTCAGGCGACGGCCTCTATTCCGGTGACTGTAGATGTGATCGAAGGAAGTGGTGCTACCCGTCTGCCCTCTTTTGCCTCCCAGGTTGCGGCGATCTGCAATGAGGAGATGTTGAAAGCAGGGGAAGACCTCATTGAAATTGATCTCCAAATTCACCACGCCCCTGCAGATCAAGTGCTACCAGACTTTCTTACCTACCCTCGAAACCTGCAAATCAGCGGAGACCAGATTCGATTGCAGATTATTATCGATGCTCCCTGGGAGGATCATCGACAGGCTCTGGTACGGACCATTGCCTCCGGATTTATTCAGTGTCTTATCTGGAAAGATGGTAATGAAGCAGAGTTAGCGGCACTACCGGAGCCTCCCCTCTGGTTTTCCGAAGGTCTGACCCAATGGTGTGATTTGAAGATTCCCAAGTTTGGGAATGAATCCCTCTACCTCCCAGCAATTCAGTATGGTGAAGCGAATCCACGGGCCGAGCTTTACCGCCAGATCATCTGGAAAGCGGTGCGGTCTAAACACTTGCCCAGTTTAGATGAGATTCAGGAATGGAAGGACCTTTCCGAATTTGCCATTGAACAAACCTGGCAACAGGCAATGTGTTTCTGGCTCTTTCAGTCGATTGCAGGGAAGCGGATTACCAGAGAGTCTCTTCTCAACTGGTGCCAGACCCTGAATACGATTGCACCGGATCCCTTCTGGCAGGATACCTCCCGGCAGGAATCCTGGTGGAGGGCGATGGCTAAGAAATCCGAAATCGCCCCCGAATACTTACTGAGGTGGGAACAGTCCGTGGCAAAATTATCTGAGCTCAAGCAGTTTGAGTATTACTCTAGCCAGGATAAAGAAACCAAGCTGATTCAGTTAGATCAATTGCCAAAAGAAACAGAAGAAAGAAAGGCCCTGCAAAAAGCGCTGGTCGAGCATCTTCAAAAAATCGAAGAAACACGCGTCAGGCTTCATCCGCTCTGGCAGAAGTATACGGTTATTCTGAATGACTCCCTCTACCATTGGCTACAAGGTGATTGGGAGCGTTACGACAGGGCAAGAGAGGAGATGGAATTCCAAATGCAGCTCATGAACGTGGTGTATGAGAGGCTGAATGATCAGCTCGACTGGACAACCGTCAATCAGCAGTTCTCCGGCCTGCCAAACCAGTATCGTTCTTTTTCTGAGATCAGTCGCGAATTATTGAAGGAGCGTTCCCGGGTAAAGCGGGAATTGGTGCGTAGAGCGGAAATGTGAAAAAGAAGTGAAGCGCCTTGAGCGGATTGATTTT
>JBCBYL010000177.1:0-3659 GCA_039815855.1 Verrucomicrobiota bacterium | reverse complement strand
CGGCAATTCCCATTTCAGCGAAGTCCAGGCCTTCTTCCTGATCCTCATCAGATGCACGGTTCCCAACTGCCTTGTGGGAGTTATCGCTTGTTTCATCACCTTTGGAGTCCTCGGTTATTTGCTCTATCTCTTCTCCAACAAGGCAGTTGGGAACCGTGCATCTGATGAGGATCAGGAAGAAGGCCTGGACTTCGCTGAAATGGGAATTGCCGCTTATACTGAAGAAGAAGACTCAACTACCTAAGCTGGGACGTGACTGTAAAAAATCGGCTTATTTTAGGTCGTTATTTCTTTGAAACGCACTAGTTTCTCGGGATGCTTCGAGTCGGAATTGTTGGATTGCCTAATGTAGGCAAGAGCACCTTATTTAATGCCTTAACCAAGACGAGGAAGGCGGAGGCGGGCAACTACCCGTTTTGCACGATTGATCCCAATGTCGGGGTCGTTACCGTGCCTGATCCCCGTCTTGATTTCCTAACCGAAATGTCTTCAAGTCAGAAGACGGTACCCACGAACATTGAGATGGTAGACATTGCCGGATTAGTGGCTGGTGCCAGCCAGGGTGAGGGGCTAGGGAACAAATTCCTTTCTCATATACGCGAAGTCGATGCGATTGTTCAGGTTGTTCGCTGTTTTGAAGATGAAGACATTCACCATGTCAGTGGATCGGTTGATCCTCTTCGAGATATCGAGGTCATCCTAACCGAGTTGATTCTTTCAGACGCTGCCGCTATCGAGAAGCGGAAGGAAAAGCTCGGTAAATTAGTTCGTTCCGGGGATAAAGAGGCAAAAGCCCTTCTCGAGGTCATCGACAAGCTCATCCCTCACTTAGATCAAGGGAAGCCTGCCTTAACCTGTGATCTCAATGATGATGAAGGTGCTTTGGTCAAAGACCTCTTTCTGTTGACCAGTAAGCCAATGCTTTTTTCCTGTAATGTCCGGGAAGAGGACCTTGCGAAAATCGCTGCAGGGGATAAGGACTCTCAATCGGGAGCGTGGGTTGATCAGGTGGAAACGTACTGCCAGGAAAACTTAGGTGCTGCGGCCACCGTGGTGAGTGCCCAGATTGAGTCAGAACTAGTGGAATTGTCTAGCGAAGAGGCAGCAGAGTATTTAGATGCGCTCGGGGTCCAGGAATCAGGGGTGGGGGCACTTATTCGTGCCGCCTATGATTTACTCGGACTAAGGACCTATTTTACGACGGGTGAGACGGAGAGCAGAGCCTGGACCATTCGCCAGGGGGATAAGGCGCCTCGGGCAGCCGGAGTCATCCATACTGATTTTGAGCGTGGTTTCATTGCGGCAGAATGTGTCGCTTTTGATGCACTCAAAGAGCTAGGTTCCTTGGGAAAGGCACGAGAGTCCGGGAAGCTCCGTATCGAAGGCAAGGAATACGAAGTGCAGGACGGCGATGTGCTTGAATTCCGCTTTAATGTCTGACCTTTTGAGCCTGAGTTCTGGCATAGAAAGCCAAACTAAACCACAGGATTGAGAAGCCGAAACAGATGAGACTAATCTGGATGTTCATGTAGGCCAGATAGGTCCCTCCCATCATCCATCCAAGGCCTATTGTTGAAGCAATACAAATGAGGCTACGCATAAAGCCTGGTCTCCGCTGTGGGCTGTAAGCTACGTCCTTGACGGAATATATCAGCAAACTGAAGCCTCGCTTTGATGGGTTCGAAACGACGAGGCTGTGACAGTGTCATGCTGAAGTTTCCAATGAGTTTTCCGCATTGAAGGCAATGCTGGGAGTTTGCCTCCCAGTCGGCTTGGTTCATGTCTTCTTGGCAGTGATCGCAGTGTATAATGTTTTCCATTTGATATCTCCTTGATTGATTGTTCTGGAATCATCATACGAAAGAGGGTAAGACATATGCTGTCCTATGCAGAAAAAAGAGGAAAAAAAGAATGCGAAGCTGTCTCGCCCGCCGTTGGCGAGAATGCTCAAGATTCATCAGTCATTGATGAACCGGGAATATCCGAATTGTCGAAAGCTAGCTGATCGTTATGAGGTATCCGGAAAGACGATCCAACGAGATATTGAATTTATGCGTGATCAGCTGGATCTACCGATCGAGTACAACCCATCTGAATTTGGATACTATTACACGGAGGAAGTGATTCATTTTCCTTCGATGCAGATTTCGGAGAAAGACCTTTTCTCACTCTTCATTGCCCAAAAAGCGATGGTGGAATATCGGGGGACAGAGATTGAGCGGCCCCTCGCGGGTGCTTTGGAGCGGCTAACAGCGGGTTTACGTGATGAAGTGACTGTCCATATGCAGGACTGGGAGTCAGCCTTTTCCTTCCGGTCTGCCGGTGCATCTATTGTGGATGTGAAGCGGTTCGATCTCTTATCCCATGCGATCCGTAAACAGGAGGCGGTACGATTTCAATACCGAGGATTGCAGGGCAAAGAATTCCAACGGAGAGAAGTAGATCCATATCATCTTACCTGTGTTGATCAGCTTTGGTATCTATTGGGCTATGACCACCACCGCGAAGCGATCAGGACTTATGCACTGACGCGTATGAGGGAATTGGAAAGCACGGGGAGCTCATTTGAGAAGCCTGATGATTTTAGTCCAGAAGACCTTCTGAGCGGGAGCTTTGGGGTATTTAGTGATACGGGAGACTATTCCATCGAATTACGATTTGATTCATTTGCCGCGAAATTGATTAGCGAACGTCAATGGCATGAAAGCCAGCAAATTACGCAGCATCGATCAGGTGAATTGACTTTAAAGCTGAAGCTAGGAAGCCTCCCAGAGATTGCGCGTTGGGTGCTAGGATGGGGGAGTCACGTTCAGGTGATTGGCCCGGCCGAACTAAAAAAACAGATACGCGATGATTTAATGCTAGCCCTGGGGCACTATGATAAAGCTTTTACTTCTTCTGTAATGCCATCGACGACATGAACAGGTTGAGAAGGAATAAAGACAAAGTCCATTCCAGCTCGTTGTGCGCCCTTAATTCCGTTGATGCCATCCTCGAAAACCAGGCACTCTTTAGGATCTGCATGGCAAAGCTGAGCCGCTTTCAGGAACATATCTGGAGCTGGTTTCCCCTCACGCACGTCTGCGGGTGTGACCACATGGTCAAAGAGATGGCTTAATCCGGAGATTGCTAATGAGCGCTCGATGACATGACGGCTACCTCCAGTGACAATGGCCATGGGGATATGAGTGTGATGCTTACGTGCAAATTCGACAACAGATTCGATGATTTCTACGGACTCGAGTAGTTCAATGTAGTGATTTTCTTTGGTGATAGTGATTTGGTCCGGGTCCATTTCCAGTTGGTGAGCTTTGTTCAATTTCGCAACGATTTCCCGGGTGGCGACACCTCCGAGGCGATAAAAGAGATCTTCTGTGAAGTGCTGATCTGCCCCAAATGGGGCTAGTGCTTTTAGCCAGGCCTGATAATGAACTGGCATAGAGTGAATGAGGGTGCCGTCGCAATCGAAAAGGTAAGCCTGATATTCTTTAGAGGGTTGTTCAAACGAGAAGTTAGCCATTCCTGATGGAAGCTAAGGTAAGAGAATTTGGCGATAGTGAAATATGTCTTCCCACACTTTTTTCATGTTTGCTTCGGTAGCCGACAAAACTTACATTGAGTGCGTAAAAGATGTCAGAAGTCTATCGTCAGGAAGAACT
>JBCBYL010000231.1:0-2006 GCA_039815855.1 Verrucomicrobiota bacterium | reverse complement strand
TCAGTAATAATATGCTCAAAATTCAACTCGAGACTATGAAGCAAGCTAACCCCATTCATATCTGATATTGAATCGAGTATCTCGGTAAAGTCTCCAGACTTGTCAATAAAACAGTACCGGTTCGCTCCCAGCCCATTTAGTGATGAAAGTCGCTCGCAGTATGCAGAAAAAATATCTGCAGGTCTGTATCTATCTTGTTGAACAGTTACGCTATCCGAGCTAAACCTCGCTTCCACTATTCTCTTTAGCAAGTCTTTCGGCAGTCTAAAGTCCACAACAACGTTTGAATTCATAAAAGTTTTTTTATCCATCTCCTATCGAAGCTAACAAAAGCGACAGGGTCAACGTCATCATATTTGAATACAGATTCATCGTAACCGCTTAGTTTTCGCGGCCAATTCGTGAATGGATTTGGAAGTGCAAACACCTTTTCCCGTGTCATTAGATCTTACATTGCTCCATCTTTTCAACGGACTCTTCGCAAATAGATTTTCTTTACTTGAGCCTCGACTGACTTCAGCACCGCTATTTGTTCACTAGCGATCGTTTCTAACCTTGAACCGTCTGATATCGAAACTGCAGATCTCCTCCGCCCACAAGCTCTTACCACAATCGTCCTGAGTTTTGCGAGGTTACGGAAGTGCTGGCGGAGAAGAACAGGTCGTTCGCGGTTCGGCGGAAAACTGGCAGTAGGGGCTCGAAACGACCGTGTCCTGCAGCGCCGCTTCGGCAAGGTCTCGGATAGGCGAGGTTGGTACTTGCGGCCCTGAGCCGACTTCCAGCCAAAGCCTGTGGTGGTGCATTGCAAACGTTAAACCGGACACTCACCACAGCTTCGAGCTCACTCGCCCAGCCACCATCAGGCGACTCATTCAGAATTGTGTAGTCTCTCCGCAAGATCCATGGTTTGGACAACCGGCGGAGGCTTAGACTGTGTTCATCGACAAAGTACTGGATAGCAGGCTTGTACGAGTTGCAGATACACTAGGAAAGTTAGCCATCTTTTTTGCTATCGCGACGTGGATCGCGGAAATTGATGACCGCGCAGCACAACGAGATAACTTGCGAAAGGAGAAGCTCTACCGAGCATTTTCGATTTTGTCTAATCAGACCTTTTTGCAAGTGGGTGGCGAAATCCCATCCTTGGCTCTCAAAGAGATCGTGACCGAAGGAGTAAGCCTCAAAGGCATCCAACTCACGGGGGGGCTGTATGAGAACATTGATCTCAGCGGAATTGACTTGGCCGATGCTTGGATCGATGAAGCTGCATTCAAGAATGTTAATTTCACGTCGGCAACGCTCACGGATGCTGTTCTGGAAGATATGATCTTTGATGGTTCCAATTTTTCTGGAGCCGATTTTTCAGGCGCAATCTTGAAACTTGTGGATTTCAGCAAGTCCACGGGCTTAACGCCAAGCCAGTTCAGCGGAGCTGCAATTTGCCCTGATGTTGTGTTTCCTGCGGGCTTCAACCTCGAGGAAGTCGACCAAACCGGCAACGGTGTAGCTAGGCACTATGCCCGGTACACCAACGATTATTGGAAAACGATTCTGGATGAGTGTGTTAGAAAATGACAGAGCTGACCCATAGCTGACTATCACGAGCGGTATCGTTGCCGCGTATGTGTCGTTGAAAGTCGACCTTCGCTGCTGCTGCGAACGATGCTCTTGGTAACACTTCATCCTCGCGGACAAAGTGCCAATTCGTTACAGTGGCACCAAGATCTGGTTTAGATACACTGGATCAGAGGTTTGAGCATAGTAATTTAGCGCGCGCCTCAAGTGCTATTTGTTTTGCTTGAACGTACTGGTTCGGATCCACGTCACTCCTGTCAAATGTGTATTTGGACTCACCATCTCTTGATCCAACCACTACACTTGTTCCTGCGACATTCTCCGACAATAGCACCAACGTTGCCGCTGCTCGCCCATAGACAACTTCAGAAGCGTGAATCTGTCCTGAACGAACGCAGTAGCTTTCGCCCTGGCGGACCTTTGAAATATTC
>JBCBYL010000109.1:0-8096 GCA_039815855.1 Verrucomicrobiota bacterium | reverse complement strand
TGAAACCGGGCATCTTAATGATTCAGATTTGATTGTGGACACTCGAACCTGCAGTCAGTTTCCGGCCTTATTACTTCGCCAATACGAGTCCCCGACCAAAGCTCTCGAATCGACGGATTTGATTCCTGAGGGTTAAACGAAACGAATTTACCCACAAAAAAAGCCTTTGGTTCCAATCAGGACCAAAGGCTTTTTTGTGAATGGTTAAAGCGCTGACTTAATATCTCCTGCGCTGTCCGCCGCCACCGCGACGATCTCCGCCACCACCGCCACCGCGTCGGTCACCGCCACCGCCATTAAACTGTCTGGGGGGTCTTTCTTCTCTTGGACGGGCCTCATTGACCTTGATAGAGCGGCCATCAAGGCTCGTGCCATCAATTGCGTCAATGGCTGCCTGGCCTTCTGCATCAACACTCATTTCGACGAAGGCAAAGCCTTTCGACTTCCCTGTCATATGGTCCATGATGATGTTAATCTTATCGATTGATCCATGTTCGTTAAATAGCCCATGGATTTGGGCTTCCGTTACTGAGTAGGGAAGATTTCCCACATAAATATTCATAATTGTCTGTCTTTCTGTGTGCTACTATTGCTCCTATCGAAAAATCAAACACACGTAACTGATCGACAGATTAGCCATACTTTAGATGGCTTTAAGTAGATTGGAACTGGAATCGCACACTGCAAGTTAATTCAGCGCCTTTATTTGCATGAGCTGGTCCTCATTTAAGTAGGACAAGGCCTTGCTGAGATCGCGCCTGGCCCACGCATTTACCTTCGTTGCGGTGGCGTCTGTCATGTTGATTTGGGCGAAGGGGGTTCCTCTGAGCTGTCTCTTTTGGTCGCTCAGCGGGGCTTTCCGATAATGGGTGAGATCACTGTACGCGGTATCACCGGCATGGCTTTTGGCTGCCAGCTCTCTTATTCTCTCGAGTGAGATGACTGCAGGATCGTAGGTGACCTTGGTCACTTCTCGCCCATTGAGAAAGCCCGCTTCCGTTTCTAATACCCCTGTTAAACTGCCGATGACCATCTCCCCAGTCCAGAAACAGTGCTGCGAGATAGCGCCTGTCTTCTCAGCAGAAGTTCCCGCTAGCTTCAATAATTCATTCGGAATCTCTCGGTCCAGACTTTGCAGGACTTGAATCATTCTTTGAGCCAGTGGCTTGGTCTCCCAGACCCGGTCTTTACGTGGAATGAGGTCTTTTCCTTTTTCATCCAAAAAACGGATCACTTGAAAATTCCATGATGGCTCACGATATTGCTTAAGGAGGGCGGCGTCTTTCCCTCCCCGGTTATTATAAATGAGCAGAGGAACAAAGGAGTTTTCAATGACCGTAGCCAGCTCCGGATTGCTCAAGACCTCTTTACCAAATTGTCGGCATCCGGAACAGCCGGGAACTTCCTGAAAGAGAGCGAATACAGGCTTGCCGGTCTGAGCAGATAAGGCGAGAGCCGCATCATGATCGCGATTCCACTGCACAGTTCCAACCTCAATGGGCTGGGTTTTACTCTGAACAGCAGAGGTAATAAAAGGAAGGGCTAAGCTGAGTATGATAAATGCTTTCATTCTTCTATGAGAATTCACCCCGGCTGGCTATTCCATGATGATGCAGCTTAAAGACTGTTTTTTTTGCACTTTGGCCAGGATGGGTTAATAAGAGGTATGAATAATCCTAATAGAAAGCCACATGTCATTATCCTCGGCGGTGGTTTTGGTGGTCTCGCCTGTGCTAAGAAACTTGTCGGAGAGCACTGCCGTGTCACCCTCATTGACCGGAACAACCATCACCTTTTTCAGCCGCTTCTCTACCAAGTGGCTACCTCGGGATTATCTCAACCTGAAATTGCCAAACCCATCCGCGGTGAATTACCAATGGACCGCAACATTCGGGTCTTGATGGATGAGGTCACCAAAATCGATTTAGACAATAAAGAGGTCATCTGTCGTGAGCACCGTTACGTCTATGATTATCTCATCATCGGGCTAGGTGCCACCAACGGCTATTTCGGAAACGATCACTGGGCTGAGCACACGGTTGGTCTTAAATCTCTAGAGGAAGCTGCTCAAATCCGCCGTCAGGTCTTGCACGCTTACGAAAGGGCGGAGATGGAAGAGGACATTCAGGAGCAGAAGCGATTGATGACGACAGTTGTCGTCGGGGGTGGGCCGACAGGTGTTGAAATGGCCGGAGCACTTGTTGAACTCGGTCGGCATGTTCTTGATAAGGATTTTACGCATATCGATCCTGCTGAATGTCATGTCATCCTCATTGAGGCTTCTCCTAAAATTCTGGGGCAATTTAGCGATCCACTACCGAAAAAGGCAGAACGTGCGTTACGTGACATGGGAGTCGATGTCAGGACGAATTCACCCGTTAAAGACATCAGCGCAGGATGTGTTGAGCTGGAGGACAAAAAAATTATCGCAGAAACGATTATTTGGGCCGCGGGGGTTCAGGCACCTGCCTTGACACGGACGTTAGGAGTGCCGGTCGACCGTGGTGGCCGGTTTCTTATTGAGGGCGATTGTTCTTTGCCAGGGCATCCGGAGGTGTTTGCCATCGGCGATATCGTTTCCCTGACAGATGCCAGGAACGTGAAAGTGCCTGGAGTATCTCCGGCAGCGATCCAAATGGGTGGCTACGTCGCCGATATCATCAATCAGGAGATCGAAGAAGGGCAGAGGGTTAAGCGCACTTCATTCGCATACTTCGATAAAGGAAGTATGGCCACGATCGGACGCTCGAAGGCCGTGGCGCAGCTAGGGCCACTCAAGTTCGACGGGATCATTGCCTGGTTCCTTTGGCTGGCAGTGCATTTGGTCTTCTTGGTCGGTTTCCGGAATAAGATTCTGGTCCTTGTGCAGTGGGGCTATGCCTACGTCCGCTATAAGCACGGAGCGAGGATTATTACTGGACTCACTCAGCCTCAAAACGCATAGTTAGCGGACCCAGCGCCACTTCTCAATCAGTGGAAGGGGCTGAAAATAGCGGATAAGAGGGGCTGAGTTTCCATCGCTCACTGCCTCCATTTTAATGATCGCCTTCTGAGCCAGCCAGTTCGCGATCCGGTAACGCTTTTCATAAGGTTCCGCAACCGTATCTGTGGCAAACAGACAGTGTTTTACCCACTGTTTAGAGTTTTCATCGAGCTGGCCTGCCAGCAACCGAATAAAACGGAGGATGAGAAAGTAGGTATCGACTTTAGCCCTGGTCTCCAGATCGCAAGCGAGCACCGGGCTCTGAAGATCAACGTTTTTCCACAGTCCTCTCCGGTAAGCCAGACAGGCATGGACCCCATGAGTGATTTCCTCCGTAAAAGCCATCAGGGCATGAATATTCCGATGACTAATTGACTGGTGGGGAGGTTCTGTTTCCAGTCTGGAGATCAGCCTCGGATGATAGTAAAGAGCCACGTAGAGACGTTCATTCTGGATTCTCAGAAAAGTATGCGCCCACCCGCAGAGAGAGCGTTGCGCAGGGGGCAGTATCGATTGGAGTTGCTCTGAACGCTGTCTGCTGATCAGGCACTCCTCCAGAGCGAGGCCAGTCGGAGCGTAAGTCCGTTCTAGTACTCCCTGGATTTCGGAAAGGAGGGTCACGATGGGAGAAGGGGAAAACGGTCCTGGCTAAGGTGTAAGACAGAATCCGAAAGATGATTGAGAGCCTTACGCACTTTGATGTATTCGCGTCCGAGGACATCAAAGACAGGGCCCTGATCTGTTTCATGAATGAGACGGTCACAACTTGCCTCAAAATAACTGGATTGTCCCATCTGGTCGTAAAAGCGAATCGAAGGTCCCCCCCTCCGATCGCGGATGGCATTGACCCGGTCGATGAAAATTCCACTAATAAAGATAGCGGTGTCGCCGATGTGAGATCGTATTTCCAATCTCTGCCAGGGATTCGCATCTTTCAACATCACCATCAGGTCTGAGAGGTAGAATTGCGTGAAGAGATTAGATCCGGTTGAGGGATCGCCGGCGGCGGATCTTCTCCCGTATTCTACCAGAACACTTGCCAGGTAATCTGCCACGCTTCGATCATCAAGCCCGGCCCAGAGCAAAACCCTCCGCACTAAAATATAAAAGTAAAAGTGAGGGGAGACGGCTAACCAGCGTTCCGAATCGATAAGTGTCTGATAAATCAAGTCATCGTCGATGACGGAATCCCTCATTTCGTCATCAGTAAGCAAATCAGTTAAGGCGACCGCCTGAGAGGGGGCTTTAGATAGAGTATGGATGATGAACTGGAAGTCGTCTGCGGTGAATTGTGCTCTGCAATTCGTCCTAAGCATCTCAGCCGATTACTCCCATAATATTCAGGATAGCATCAATAATGCCAACTTTCTAGAGACTGAGCAAAGCGACCTAGTATGGAGAGCAGGCAGAGGCTAAGCGAATAGACAATAATCGATGCCCAAGAGTCAAAAAAGTGTTCGCTCAGGACATAGATCATCAAGACCTGCACTGCAGGAGCACGTTTCATCGTAGCGGAGACTGAATGAGTCAGCCCGGGCTAATCAAAATTGCGCTGCATGAGGGTCAGCTCGACCCGTCGATTCTTACTGCGATTCTCTGCGGATACATTCTCAGCTTGCGGCTTGGCGGGACCGTAGAACTCGAGCTGGATCTTATCGAAATTGATGTTGTGGTGATCGATCAGGTAATTGACGACACTCAGAGAGCGATAAGCCGAAAGAACCCAATTATTCGGAAATTGAGGCGTCGCTATCGGGATATCATCGGTATGACCTGCAATCCGGATGGTCTTATCATCATCGAGTAAATTTTCAGAATGAGCTTCGACGAATTCATCAATCGCCTTCCGGTTGGTTTCATTGATCTCCGCTACCCCCAGAGCAAAGAACGTCTCACTCTGAGGTGCGATAATAATTTCAGGAACGTCTGCTTCCGGGAGGTCTCCGAGCTGAAATGGTGCTGATTTAGAGGTATCAATCGAAAGTGCGAGAATGTGCTGCCCCTGATAAGCTCTCAATTTTTCGATCAGGCTTTTTTCTACGGCAGAAAATTCAGACTTTTTCTCCACTTCAACAGGGACTTCGACTTTGACAATTTTCTCTTGGACCTCGATTTCCGGTTCGGGCTTGTTCGTGAGCAGATACCCGATCAGAGCTAGAAGCAGGATGATGATGACAATGAGAATAATCTGTAAAGGACCACCAGATGAATTTCCTTGAGAGGGTGAGGATTCGTTTTCACTCATGATTTCATATTCTTACTAAAAAATGACGGTGAATGACAGTTCCTTTTTTCGAAGTATTGATCTTGGCTGTAAAGTCAGGGATTGAACGAGATGTTGCACATGATAGAATCTGTGCATGATTCAACTACTCGCACAGGCCGAACTCGCAGAGCCCGTTACTCTTTTTTTCGATAATCCCACTTTAGATGAATGGGCCATCAAGATTGGAGGTGCCTTGCTCATCTTGATCCTCGGAATCATTTCTACGGTCGTCTTAGTAGGAATTCTCAAGTCAACTCTCAAGAAGACAAAGATCGATCAGACCGCATTATCCTTTGTCTCGAACTTGGTCAGGGCCATTCTCATCGTCTTAGTGATCGTTGTTGCCTTGTTGATTTCGGGAGTCCCCCAGGCACCGATGGTAGCAGCACTTGGAGCGTCCGGTTTAGCAATCGCCCTCTCGCT
The DNA here is from genome assembly GCA_039815855.1 of Verrucomicrobiota bacterium. Taxonomy (GTDB): domain Bacteria; phylum Verrucomicrobiota; class Verrucomicrobiia; order Methylacidiphilales; family JBCBYL01; genus JBCBYL01. The sequence continues at coordinate 2,424 of JBCBYL010000109.1, read as the reverse complement.
TCAAGGCTCCCTGTCCAATTTGGCAGCTGGTGTGCTGCTTTCCATTTTTCGTCCTTTTAAAATTGGCGATGTTCTTGATGTCGGGGGCGAAGTCGGGATCGTTGACGAATTACAGATCCTCTTTACCCGGATGCACACTCCCGATAACCGGGGGCTGATCGTTCCGAACTCTCAGCTACTATCGAACAATATTCTCAACTTAACTTCCCACGATACCCGTCGTGTTGATTTCACTTTTGGGATTGGATATACCGATGATATGGATCGCGCTAAAGCGATCCTTCATGAGATTATTGCAGAAGACCCCCGTATTCTTAAAGATCCAGAGCCTTTAATCGGCCTTGCAGAATTAGGTGATAATTCGGTTAATTTCTGGGTTCGTCCCTGGGTGAACCGAGTCGACTACCTTGATGTTCTCCTCGAGACGAAGGAAAAAGTGAAGAAACGCTTTGATCAGGAAGGAATTTCCATTCCATTCCCTCAGCGAGATGTTCATCTCTATTACGAGAACAAATATCCCGATAATTGATCGACTACAGCGTATCAATCAGCTGGCTGACCAGCTTAGGGAGTCCTTGATCTGCAGATTCCGCGATCGTCTCAAACCCCAGAGGAGCATTCTTAGAATCTGGATCGACGTGGAAGCATTGACACTCTCTTGAAACTTCGTTGACCAGTCCTGCTGCGGGGTAAACTTGGAGACTCGTGCCGACGACGATAAAGACATCGGCTTCTCGAGTATATTGGCATGATTCAAAATACTGAAAGGGAACTTCTCCAAACCAGACAATATGGGGGCGAAGCTGGCTTCCTTGTTCACACCTATCCCCTAATTCGATCGGTTTCGTCCCGATCTCATAAACCAGACTTTCGTGGGTGGAGCTCCGTGCCTTCTTGAGCTCACCGTGAAGATGGATGACGTGGCTGCTCCCGGCTCTTTCATGTAAGTCATCCACGTTTTGAGTCACGATACATACTTCGAAGTGATCCTCGAGTTGTGCCAGAGCCTGGTGTCCGGAATTGGGAACGACTTCGTCCAACTGGGCCCGGCGTTCGTTGTAAAACTGTAGCACTTTTGCGGGATCGCGGGCCCAGGCTTCCGGAGTGGCGACCTCTTCAACTCGATGCCCATTCCACAAGCCATCCCCAGCCCGAAAAGTAGCGATCCCACTCGGGGCACTGATTCCCGAGCCCGATAAGACGACACATTTTTTCACTATTGTTGTTGCCTGAATAAGACACAGATGGGATCAGGAGTATGCACGATGCTTCGGGCTTGGAATTGGAGTTCTCCTGATTCCGGATCAATAGCGAAAACAGAGATGCTGTCCGATCTGGCTCCGGCAACGAGGAGCCATTTTCCTGTGGGGTCGATCGCAAAATGGCGGGGCCAAGCGCCTCGTATGGCTTCCACTTCAATCAGACTTAGCTTTTTGCTACTCGGGTCGATTCGGAACGCGGATATGCTGTCATGACCTCGGTTCGCCGTATAAAGAAATCGGCCACTAGGATGGATTTGAATTTCAGAGGCGGTAACCATGGACTCCTTACTCTTCACCTCTTCACTTAGGGTTTCAATCTGTGAGGCCATTTGAGCGGCCCCCGTTCCAGAATCATAATCAAAGACGGAAACCGTTAAGTTCAGTTCATTGAGGAGGTAGATTTGCTTTCCGTCTAAAGAAAATTTCATATGACGTGGTCCGCTCCCCGGATCTGATTCGGCAGCGCCATTGGGAACGAACTGCACAGGATCAAGCTGGACTTGGTAAATAATGATTTTATCCATCCCCAGATCAGGAACAAAGGCATAGCGTCCGTCAGGCGAGAATCCGGTCCAGTGCGGGTGAGGGGCATTCTGCCTTTTCTCATTCACACCTGATGGTTCTCCGTGTTCGATAATCTGTAGACATTCAGTAAGCGTGCCATCTTCACTGAGGCCAAAGACAGAGACTTTTCCAGATCCATAGTGCGCTGTGATGAGAAGCTTTCCGTCTGGATGAATCGCTAAATGTGCGGCGCCTCCCGCTTCCATTTTGACTGACTGGAGTTCAGTTAAACTTCCATCTTCTGCAGCTTGAAAACGTTTTACGGAATGCTCAGTATCGTTTGAGGTAACCGCATAGAGCTCATTGGTCTTGGGATGGCAAATAAGAAAGCCAGTGGGATCGGTAGAGGTTGCCGGCTCAGGTGTAGTCAACTTACCGGAGCTGGTATCTAACGTAGAACGATAAATACCCTCAGCACCTTTATTGCGAGTGCTAAAGTATACATCAATCACTCCTGCTTGAGAAGTGACTTGGATGAATAGAAAAAGACCTAGCAGAGATGAATAGGAGATTTTATTGATCATGGTCTTATCCTTAACTCATTTGCCTAGTGGACAGTGACAGCGGCGTGAGCAGCCTCTTTGATCGTTTCGCTCAT
>JBCBYL010000219.1:0-2310 GCA_039815855.1 Verrucomicrobiota bacterium | reverse complement strand
CACTGCGCAGCCCTTCTTTTGCAAATAGTCAATCACTTCACTTACGGCATGGTGTTCCACTGTCGAGGTCACGATGTGGTTTTTTCCTGTCACCTCCACTGCAGAAAGGATGGCTAACGTATTGGCTTCAGTTCCACCTGAAGTCCAAATTAATTCACGGGGCTCGCAAGATAAGAGGTCAGCTAACTTTTCCCGTGCCCTCTCAATCGACTCACGTGACAGTCGACCGGATTGATACGGACTGGAAGGATTTCCAAACTGCTCATTGAGACATGGCATCAACTCATCCCGGACAGCCGCATCTACTGGTGTCGTCGCATTGTGGTCGAGGTAAATCACCGAACTCATGGTGCATAACCTATCATGAGTTCCTCTCTGTCTAGAAGTGCTTTCGGGAAAAAGAGTCCGCTTTAATCACTTAATTCAACATTCCAATAAGCGACATCGAGGAACGTTTTCCAAGATTCATGCGGAATGTGAGAGACTTGGAGATGAAGAAACGTTCTCGGCTTGGGTTTCTTTGGCTCCTTGATTAAATGCATTTTTGCCTGTTCAGGCGTTTTACATCCTTTTCGTGTATTACAAGGAATACAGGAACAAGCGATATTATCCCAAGTCGTTTTCCCCCCCTGTGATCGCGGCAGTACGTGGTCAATGTTTAAGTCCTTGCGGTCGAACTTATTACCACAATATTGACAGGTAAATCCATCGCGGAGAAAGACGTTCTGGCGCGTGAGCTTGACTTCTTTTTTCGGCAAACGGTCGAACAACATCAAAACAATGATCTGGGGAATTCGAACCTTAAAACTGATCGTATTTACACATTCCTCCAGATCCGCTCCGGCGGAGGCGTCCTGCCATTCCTGGAAATTGAACGTTTGATAGCCTTGAGCCGCGTCGACAATGTGAGCGTCACCACTATAAACGAGAGAAAAAGCACGACGAGCCGAGCAAACATTCACCGCCTGCCAGAGGCGATTCAAAACCAGCACCGAACTGTCCAGAGTCGTGTTCATCAAATCGGTGACCCTAGGGTCAAATGTAGTTAGCATGACTTCACGGGAGCGTCAACGTATGCATTGTTTCGAGAATGTGAAGATTTTATGTCATATCTCGTAAAAAGATACACAACATTCTCTATTTATGAGCTTATGGACCATAAATATAAAAAGTTGCCTTTTTACGGGAAAACGTGTTAATTTGCGATCCATGCTACGGGTACTTTCTGTTATCTGCATAATGACGTTGGTCATTTTGACTGAGACAACTTATGCACAAGAATCGGCTCAGGATTTATTCCTCAAGATCTACACAACGATCAAGGAGGCGGATAAGCTTGAAACATCAGGTCAGAAAGCTTCTGCCCGTAAACGATATGAGGTCAGCCTGGCCCGACTGAATGACCTCAGTAAGGATTATCCGAACTGGGAACCGGTCATCGTTGGATTCAGAAAGAATTATACTGAAGAAAGAATTGCCGCGCTCCAAGGCGAAGAAGATGTCAACCCTGGAGCTACCATTGCACCTATTGATCCTGATTTACTCAACCCATCTAAAGCCAAAACAGCGGCACCTACTCCGCCGCCCGCACCGAAGACCGAAGTCGATATGGTGGACAATCTGCCCATGGAACCAGAACTGGCAGAAGAACCCATGGTTGAAGAGCCAGCGAATTCATCCGTCACAGTCGAACAATCACAGGGAAGTGAAATTATTAGTGATCGGGCTCCCACTATTATGGATATGGAAGGTGGCTCCGAATCCATTTTTGAGCCTGCCGAGCCCGCCCCTGCAGCGGTTGCGGTTACTCCTCTGCCAGAGGACACAGAAGCATTAAAAAGTCGTATCCGTTCCTTAGAGGAAGAACTCCAGAGCACGAAAAATAAGCTGGAATCCGCTCGCACCGAAGCGGCTCAGTTGAGAACGAAAGTTCAAACCCTTGAGTCTCAGCTCAAAGTCGCGATGGAAGGAACTGCGGATGATAAGCTGAATACGTTGATGCAGGAAAACGAAGATCTCAAAGAGCGCTTATCGAAAGCAGAAGCGACCGTCGCCAGCCTCCAGACCGGAACTTCAGATACTTCTATTCTTACCCTGCAACAAAAAATCGACACCATTCAAGGACAACTTGAGTTAGCAAAACAGGAAAATTCATCATTGGTTTGCCGTAATGCTGAATTTTCCTGTTTTGCTAACTCAAGTTGTCCTTGAATGGTGTCGATTTTTTGTTGCAGGGTAAGAATAGAAGTATCTGAAGTTCCGGTCTGGAGGCTGGCGACGGTCGCTTCTGCTTTCGATAAGCGCTCTTTG
>JBCBYL010000030.1:0-23435 GCA_039815855.1 Verrucomicrobiota bacterium | reverse complement strand
ACTAAACTATCAGGTGCCGGACTACATCCCTGCACCTAGAAAAGTAAAAAATCCATCCCGCTATTTTTCAACGGAGCGGCAAAAAGCGGATCAGGCGAAGGTTTTTTAGAATGATGAAACTTTTTACCATCAGACGCCTCCTGCTTTTTTCGGTCGTGCTGTGTACCCCGGCGCTCACTGCCGCAGAAACACGTCCTAATGTCCTTCTTATTATGGTCGATGATTTGGGTTATGCGGACCTTTCCTCTTATGGTTCTACAGACATGCAAACCCCGCAATTGGACCGCCTGATGGCGGAAGGCATGCGCTTCAATGAATTCTATACCAATTCCTGTGTCTGTTCACCCACACGAGCTGCCTTCCTGACGGGGCGATATCCTGAAATGGTGGGAATGCCCGGTGTCACCCGCTTACATAAAAGAGCTAGCTGGGGCAATCTCACACCTGATTCGGTGATGCTGCCAGAGCTATTCCAGGCAGCCGGCTACAAAACAACTCTCATTGGAAAGTGGCATCTCGGCATCGAAGATGGAGATCGTCCAAATCAACGTGGCTTTGATGAATTTCAAGGCCTCCTTTTGGGTATGATGGATGATTATTGGGAGCACTCGCGACAGGGCTTTCAGCAGATGCGGCGTAATGAAGAAAAAATACATCCAGAAGGTCATGGCACTGATTTAATTACCCAATGGTCCATTGAAGCGATCGAGCGTGATGTCAAAGCCGGGATACCCTTCTTTCAGTTTCTCGCCTACAACGCACCCCATTTCCCCGTTCAACCGCCCGAAGAATGGTTGGAGAAAGTTCAGGAACGGGAGCCAGGGATAGATCCCGTCCGGGCTAAAATGGTCGCTTTTGTCGAACATTTGGACGACGGCATCGGGAAAGTTTTGGCTGCGGTAGATGATTTAGGAATTCGAGAGAACACGATTGTCTATTTTTCTTCCGACAATGGCGGTCTAGTCCGAGTCGGTTCTAACAATGGATCCTTGCGAGCCGGAAAAACAGATGTGTATGAAGGCGGGATCAAGTCACCCGCTGTCATTCGGTGGCCAGCCCGTATTGCCGCTGAGCAGCAGACAAATTTTCGGGCTCTTACGATGGACGTCATTCCTACGATTGCCGAGGTCTGCGGGATCTCGATTGATCATCCAATCGACGGGCAATCCTTTGCCGAGCTCCTCCTGACTGGAAAGCAAAACCCCTTTGCTCGTCCCGAGTTTTACATGTGGATGCAGAATGATAGAACAGAAAAGAAAAAGGAGAATAGAAAGGATTGCTCGAAAGAAGCCGTGCGTTTTGGAGACTGGAAACTGGTGCAGAACGCGTGGATGCCTTTGCACAATCGCTCCGAGATAAAATACGAACTGTTCAATTTAGCCAAAGATCCATCCGAGGAAAATAACGTGGCAAAGAAATACCCTGAAAAGACAAAGCAGCTGACCCAGTTGCTGGAGACGCACATCAAGAAAGCACGGAAAGTTCAGTGGAAGTAATCGTAAGCAACTCATCACCCTTAACCAAGCCCCCGTTCTTTTCCGTAAGGTTTGGGCCGTCAAATAGGCTGTTATTCGGTGCCCATAAAACTATGAAAATCGCAAAAGTCACACTGATCACAGTACTCCTCCTACCTGCCGCACTCTTAGCAGATCCACCCGCGAAGGAGATCCCTGAAAAACTCCAGCAGGCCGTCCTCAAAGACTATCCGGATCGGGATTTGAATGGTGATGGCAAATTCAGCTTCGAAGAGTTTAAAAACGGTAAACGACTACCTCCCAGATATCGTAACAGAATTGAAGAGGCCCTGCGCCCTCCCCCTCCTCCGGATCCGTTTAAAAGTCTGAGCCAAGCGCAGCAGGATGCGCGCATGGAGTGGTTCCGTGAGGCGCGGTTTGGTATGTTTATCCACTGGGGCGTCTACGCAGAGCTCGCAGGCTACTACCAGGGCAAGCCGCTGCCGCAAGGCTGGAAGTATGCCGAACACATTATGCGGAAGCTGAGTATTCCGGTCGATGAATACGAGGCGGTGGCAGCCACCTTCCATCCGGTTGATTTCGATGCGGATGAATGGGTCAAGCTAGCAAAAGATGCCGGCATGAAATACATTACGATCACCGCAAAACACCATGATGGATTTAGCATGTATGATTCCGATTATACCGAATACGACATCGTGGATTTTACGCCATTCAAACGGGACCCTCTTCAGGAATTGGCTGCCGCCTGCAAAAAACACGGCATCCGTTTTTGTATCTACTACTCCCACATGGACTGGTATTTCACAGACGACGACCCCACGTATAATGAATTCCGCATCAATCAGGTGACTGAGCTGGCAGAGAAGTATGATCCAGGCGTTCTCTGGTTTGATGATTATGGATTCAAGGGAAATTTCGAACTCCTCAAACATCTTAGAGACCGCTTCCCGGACCTGCTATTGCCCGACCGGGTCACCAACCGCAGCTGGGGTCATGGCGACTTCAGGACACCTGAGCAGTCCATTCCGAGAGGTGCACAGGATGTCGATTGGGAGTCGTGCATTACGCTCAATAAATCATGGGGCTACCACAAGGGCGACCACGACTGGAAATCGACCGAAGATCTCATTTATAAATTGATCGATATCACCAGTAAGGGCGGCAACTTCCTGCTCAACATCGGCCCTGATGGCAAGGGCGTCATTCTCCCCGAAACGGTCGAGCGCCTGCAGGCCGTTGGCAAATGGATGAAGGTCAACAGCGAAGCCATCTACGGCACGACGAATACCGAGTTGACGAACTCGTCGGCGGTCAAGTTCACTGCCAAAGATGGAAAGCTCTACGCCTTCATCCTCGAATGGCCGAGCAACGGGCACATCGAACTCCCGACCAGCGGCATAGCGATCAAGCAGGCCTACCTGCTCGCCGACGGAAAAGAGCTTGCAGTCGAAAGCAGTGCGAACGGTCTTCGCGTGCAACTGCCTGCCAAGGCACCCGACCCAGTCGCATCGGTCCTGGTTTTGGAATAACCCGAATGACGCTAAATTCAGCCCTCATCGCAAAACTAAAGGCACTTCACTTCACTCCAATCGACAAACTCAACCAGAAATAGTGATCCCTATGGACCGATTTTTCTTAAATCTATTAAATCTAAAAATTTTCTGTGCGACGCTAGCCGTCGGGATGGTCTCAATTTCGCTCGCTCAAGCGGACACAGAGAAACCCAATATCATTTTTATTTTTGCCGATGACTGGGGCTGGGGCGACTTAAGTCTGCATGGTCATAAGGACTACAAGACTCCCTACCTGGACCAGATGGCAAAGGAAGGAACGAACTTCACGCAGTTCTATGTCAACAACCCGGTATGCTCACCCAGCCGGACTGGTGTGATGACAGGCCACTACCCTGCGCGACACGGGGTGCATCGCCATTTTGCATCGATCGAACATCACGAGAATAACGGGATGCCCGATTGGTTGGACCCAAGCGTAGTCATGCTGCCGCGCCTGTTTCAGGAGGCCGGCTATAAAACCGGGCATTTCGGGAAATGGCACTTAACCAACGTGCATATTGAAGATGCTCCGCTTCCTGTAGAATATGGCTACGATGAGACGGCTGTATTTAACGGCCCAGGGCCCCAGGTCGACGCTTCGACTTCACAGACATTTGATAAAAGCATTGAGTTTATTGAGAAACACCAAGGTCATCCTTTCTTCATCAATGTTTGGCTTCACGAAACCCATACGGCACATTTCCCGAAAGAAGAGTTTTTGAAGCAGTTTGAACACTTAGACGAGCAGCATCAGGTCTACGCCGCTATCGTAGCCGAAGGCGACTACGGTGTGGGTCGAATCTTAGACACCTTAGATCGACTCCAATTATCGGAAAATACCCTCGTACTATTTTCAAGTGACAATGGTCCTGAGTTTACGGCAGGAAAGAATCGAAAATTTTATGGCAAAGACGATGCCAGTACTTCCGATAGCGGACTCGATATGTATTACAGCGTGGGTTCGTCCGGTGGTCTCAAAGGAAAAAAACGTAGCCTTCACGAGGGCGGCGTTCGCGTTCCATTCATCGTTCGCTGGCCGGGGACGGTTCCGGCAGGCAAAGTCAATGATACCACAGTAGCGACAGGAGTTGACCTCCTCCCGACTTTTTGTGCTGCTGCCGAAATCCCGCACCCTAAGGGTTACGAGTCCGACGGTGAGAATATGCTAGACGCCCTACTTGGAAAAGAAGTCAAAAGGACCAAACCAATTTACTGGGAATGGATCGGTAATGCGAAAGGGGCTAACTGGCCGCGCCTCGCGATCAGAGATGGGGATTGGAAGCTTTTAATGACGAATGACGGTAAGCGCAAAGAACTGTATAACATCCCTAAGGATAATCAGGAAAAAAAGAATCAAGCGAAGAACCATCCCGAGATCGTTGACAAGCTATCAAAAAAAGCCCTCGCGTGGAAAGCATCTCTGCCCACTGAACCTCCGCTAAACAGTTTATCCAAGATGAGGAACTCTCAGTAAATTGAAGGGCCCCTTAGTTTATCCTAATGGAAAATATAAAATACATTCCGACCCGTGCCGTAGCATCCCCTGGAAATAAAGATTTAACCCGAAAAGAAAATATCCATGAACATTAGACAAAAGATCTCAGTGCTTACGTTAAGTTCGCTTAGCGTAGCGACGCTAACGATCACTCAGCGACTCCAAGATAAACTCCTCCAGCTTATCAAAATTCCCGTCTTCGTCTTGTCCCATATAATACCACCAGGCAATACCGGCGTCGGAGCCATCGAAATAATCTGAGCGTGCCTTCTGTCCACGCTGCCAAAGAAGCCTTAAACATGCGTTCTCGTGGTCTTCCCAATGGCTTACTTCGTCGAACTCAATCTTGAAGCGAGTCGGTTCATCGGGGTATTTGATGCGTCCATTTTGGTTTGCCAACTTCACGATCTTCACGCCCGTTGCCACCAGATCTTGATACTTGTAACCACCATGCCGGGCACCACCGTGGTTATCGTTAAAAGTGCTGACTCCATGCCCCACCACGGTAATAAAGGGCAGCTTATCGGGATCGGCGGCTCGAAGCGCCTCCACCACAATTTGGTTGGGACCCGCGGTCGCGATGGTCAAGGGATTCGCTTCGGTTGACTTATTGATTTCGCGCACCATTGCCTGAACCGCCGCGTTTTCCAATCCGGGATTGTTTTGCTCTTCCCGGTAGGCATTATAGATTTCCAAATGCTCGAAACCTCCCCACAGATCGATGGTTTCTTGAATCGTCTCGAGCATGTCTTTTTCCTGTTCCTTCGTCTCCCAAATATGATCCGCATAGATCAGCACCGGCATCGACTTCTGCGCACCGTTAGCGGCAATAATCGAAAGCATCACCGCATTGCCCAAAATGTCATCGCTGTCGTGGTCATTCCCATCCGAAGTCCAAACGAAGCGCCCGTTGGATGGAGACTCAGCCTCGACGGTGGTCGAACCAAACGCCAAAAGGCAACCGAAAGTTACTACCAAAAAAGATTTCATATAGGGAAGTTGGTAGAAGAACCATTCACCAATGGGCGGCCAATGGTTTCATGAATCGAGCGGCGGGTAACTTCCTTCGCGAACCTGCTTCAAAAGCGATTCGAGTTGGGCGGCTTTTTCGGGATATTGATCGATTAGATTCTTCCGTTGTCCCAGGTCGTCAGTGAGGTTGAACAAGGCGTCGCCCTGGATGGGAGGAAAACCGGCCTTCGCTTCGTAGTCTTTAAAACTTCGATTCTTCTTCACATTCATCAGTAATACCCAGTCTCCCTGACGCATTCCATAATGATCCTTCCAGGTGTTGATAACCAAGCTGTCGCGAATCGAATCTGCCTTGCCGCTTAAAACAGGCATCATGTCATAGCCATCTTCGCCCTGGCCCTCTGGCAGTTCATAACCTATCGCAGTGGCGATTGTCGCCATGATATCGACTTGGCTGATCAGTGCATCGCTCACTGTTCCCGCTTCAGTGACACCCGGCCATTTGATGACAAATGGAACGCGGTGACCGCCTTCCCAGGTATCACGTTTCATCCCGCGTAGTTCGCCCGAGCTATTGTGATCAAACTTCTCGAAACGCGCCGTCATGTAATGCTCACTGCCATTGTCTGCGGTGAAAATGATCACGGTGTTCTCAGTTTCGCCGATCGCTTCAATCGCCTCAATGAGCTGGCCGCAGGCTTGGTCCGTCTCGTAGATAAAGTCTCCATAGGGACCCGCTTGCGACTTCCCGTCGAATTCATCGTTCGGAATGATCGGCGCGTGCGGCGACGGCAGCGCAAAGTAGAGAAAGAACGGCTTGTCCGAATTTTCCTGACGTTTAATGTAGGTGACCGCTTTTTCGGTCAGTGTTGGAATGTTTTCATAGGGATCCCAACCCGTGGCCATGGGCCCCGGTCGACACTCCCACTTCCCTTCCTTGATCGGCTTCCAGAGCTTCGAGTCCATCATGATATCCGGAGCCTTAAGCACCTTGTCATTCTCCAGCCAAGTGTAGGGCGGAAAGTTGATCACACAGTCGGTGAAGGAGTAATCGAATCCATGCGCCAAGGGGCCACCCGGCACCTGCTTATCCCAAAGAAAAGCATCGGGTGTATAAGCCTTCTTTTTCCCTTTCGCTGGAACGTAATCAGGATTCTGTATCTGGTTCCAGCCCATGCCCAAGTGCCATTTACCCACCTGCGCGGTGTGGTAACCCTTGGCCTGCAACATCTCCGGTAGGGTCAGTTGCTCCTGGTCAATAATACTGGGGCTGAAGCCGTGCGTGATCCCATGAAACTTGCGCCAATGGTGACGCCCGGTCAGCAGCGCGTAGCGACTCGGTGTGCAAATTCCCGAGGAGCTGTGACCATCGGTAAAGCGCATACCTTCCTCGACCAGCTTATCAAAGGTCGGTGTAGGAATCTTCGAGTTCGCGTTTTGGACACCAAGGTCGCCGTGCCCCATGTCATCCGCATAGAGAATAACGATATTGGGCATTTGTATTTCTGAGCCCTTCGCCATGTGCAAACTAAGGGTGAGGAACAGAGCCATTCCACAAACGGTCATGCCCGCCTGCAAGTGTGATGATAACGAGAATTTCATACGATGAAGAGTATGGGTAGGATTAAATCATTTATACGACTCGATTGCAATCATACGCAATACAAGCACAACGCAACTCTTAGGACTTTTTTTACAGCCTCTTAGAACTGTGAGTTCTTCGATGGTCTCATCAGGACATTGGTGATTTTATTGGCCGTGTCCTTATACTGCGGGTCCGCTTTCAGTTTTTTCCAGCCTGCTGAATCCACAAATGTTTTCCAGGCCTGTTTTTTTTGATCCATTGTATCAAAGGACAGCATATAGGTCAGATTCGCCAGCTGGTCTCCGGCCAGACCATGACCAAAAAATATGGGAGGCATGCCGGAATTCCTGAATAACTCGATTTCACCGCCACCTTCAAACATCTCAATCTTTTTCGCATTCCGCTCAATCGTATAACTGTTATAGATACGTAGCTGAATGATCCGGTCTGGTGACTGGGCAACCTTCACCACCTCAGGACAGGTTTTAAAGGTATACAGTAATGAGCTGCGACACTCCGTATACAAGGGATCATCCATGGGCGCCTCAAAGACTTCTCGGCTGGACTGCATGTATTCCTGATCAGCCAATAATTTATTTTCCGCGTTGAGGAATGAATCAAAGCTCTCATGCACCAGGAGCGTATAGAGCATGGTATCGTATTTTTGCTCTCCCTGGTTGAGCTCAGCACTGGAGGCATAGACTCCCGCTCGGATTTGCTGTCGGTTCAGCGCGGGGATCAACGCCCGATCAAATAAACCCATCAGCGTATCACGCTTCGCTTCGGTGCCACACGTATAGGTTCTCAGCTCGACGACGACTTGTTCTGATAGAGCCGTTGCGGGAAGAAAGAATGCCACCACGACAGCTGCGAAATCAAGACAGCGTTTAATTATATTATATTTCATTTTACGAGTTCTCCATTTTCAGGGCGAATGGCATCGCCAGTTGTTGCCCGAAAGTACCCTCGATATTCCCATTCCGTGCCAGAAAGTCGACCATCGTCTTACGGTAAGCTCAATTGCTCTTGAATGGCTGCGGCTACTTTTTCTGCCAGAAACGCATAGCCCTCAGGTGTAAAATGTACATCTCCGGATTGTTTTGAAATTCCCGGAAGCTTGAGCAGCGCATGCGCATGTAAATCATTGATAGGGATTTCATGCCGATTCATGATCGTTTCGGCTACCTGATTGTATTTGATGGCATCCCCCTCAAAGCGACCCGCCTCACCTGCTGGAACCGGCGTGGTGGCGCACCAAATGAGTTTTGCTTTTGTCTCCAGCAGCTGAGCGACGATCTGTTCCAGATTTTTACCATACTGTTCTGGTGTCTCGGTGAGAGTTCCATTGACCTTATCGCGACTCCCCCGCTTGCCGGAATCTCGATCTCGATAGCATAGATCCCAAAGCCCCCAATTAAAATGAATCAGATCCCATTCACCTACTTCTAACCAACGATTCAAAACCTTCAGACCATACGCGGAATTCCTCCCATTCGTTTTGATGCGAAACACATCGGCCTTAGCGGTCAGAAGTTTTCGCACTTCGATGGTATAGCCAATGGAGATCGAATCCCCCATGATCAGAACATTCGGCAGATCAGGATTATCTTCAGGATTGCTAAATGCTTTTTGATATTCCGGTCCCGTATAGAGTTCGCCCGGTTCCGCCAACTCAGCGATCACCGAACTTTTTAGCCCTATCAGAAGCAAAAAACAGATGTATCTCGGAAGTCTTTTCAGACTATCGTTTCTTTTGGGATCTATTGTCATCTCTCGCTCAACTCGCCATTTCTGACCAACTAATTCTTCTGTATCTTAGGGGCTTTCTGGTCCAGCGGCATGCCCTCCCGGTATTCCATCATGACCTTTTGCAATTCGGCTACTTTTTCGGGCATTTGCCCCGCGAGGTTATTGAGTTCAGATCGGTCATTTTCAAGATCATATAGCTCAGGTGCCGCATTGCCTTTACTGCTTACGATGAGTTTCCAAGGATACTTGATGAGGGTGAAATTCCGGTTGAAAAATAAATGAATCGGGCGGTCTAAGTCTACCTTTCCGCCTGCCAGATAAGGCTGCAATGACAAGCCCTGCATGGGTTTCAACACACGCTCCCCGAACTTCTCAGGGTAAGGCACACGCGCCAAATCCAGAATGGTCGGCATGACGTCCATGACCATCACCGGTTCACGGCTGATCCGACCAGCTTCTTTGATGACCGAAGGTGCATGGATGATGAAGGGCACCGAAAGACCGCCTTCCTGCACATCGTTTTTAAATTTGCGGAATGGGGTGTTGGAATAATTTGCCCAAGCCGCACCCACTTGAATATGTGTAGTCGGGCCGCCGATAAATCCGCTGTAATCATAGGAGTGTCCGAAGCGCTCGGTCTTCTCACCTGGCCAATTGTTATTACCGCCTTCTGCGCAACCTCCATTATCTGAGGAAAAGAATATCACCGTGTTTTCACGCACACCCATTTTTTCCAGCTGTGCCAAGACACGACCGATATTCTGGTCAACATTATCAATCATCCCGCAGTAACCCGCCATGATGAGGTCGTAATATTCCTTTTTCTCAGCTGGCAGCGCTTCCCACGCTTGCTCCATTTCACTGAAGTCCGGGGATAGCTTCGCATTCGCCGGAAGAATTCCCATCTCCTGCATCCGGGCGAACCGCTGCTTACGCATGACGGAAGGTCCCGCTAAAAATTTCCCCGTATATTTCTTCGTATCTGCCTGCTTGGAATGAATGGGATAGTGCGGCGCATGATACGCGAGATGCAGGAAAAATGGCTTACTGGTGTCATGCTCGCTCAAAAACTGAATCGCAAAATCCGTGTGAGTATCGGATTTAAAGAACGGCTTCTCCGTGTGCCAGGGCTTGCCATCCAGCATGGTTTGCTTAACCCGGTGATCCCAATAACTCCCCCCATCTTCATTACCAAAGCTACGGTCGAAGCCGCGCTTCGGAACCATGATAAAATTGTCCATCACGGCTCCATGTGTTTTTCCTACAAAGTAGGTGCGATAGCCCGCAGGCTTGAGCGCCTCTGCGATCGTAACACCATCGGCAGGCAGTCGAACGGGAGGAGCGTCCATGCCGGTCATGATCGCATCCCGAGTCGGAAAGCATTTCGGATAGGTGCGGTAATTCGTAAAGAGAATCCCGGTTTGAGCCAGACGGTCAATGTGAGGCGTCTGAACTTCGCCACCCATGCAGGAAATATCGGAATACCCCATATCATCCACCATGATGTTGATAAAATTGAGTGGCTTTTCTGCGGCGAATACTGAAAAGGGCAGGAGCAGGCTGAAGGTAATAAGCAAGGGTCTTTTCATGATCTGATTTAATCCAGGAAGCTAGGGCATGAGAGGTTTCACAGGCTGGCCGTCTTTTTCACAGTAGAGTGCACCTTCTGCCTCAAGCTGGTCGATCATCGCACGCAGCATCGAAGCTAACTTTTCGGGGTGGCTGGCGGCAAGATTCTCTGATTCGCCGGGATCTTCCTTGAGGTCAAAGAGTTCATAGCGTTCAGGATGACCGCCTCCCCTTCCTTTCCCGACTCCGGGAAAGTAATGATAGATGAGCTTCCAATCTCCCTTGCGCAACACGGTATAATTGCTGGAGCGATGGTCATGCGGAAAGTGCATGAGAAAATTATCTTCGCCACGCTCCGGGTCCGACTTACCCGTGAGCAGCACGGCCAGATCATGACCATCGACCACATGACCATCCGGATTTTCGATACCGGCCAGATTCAGAACGGTCGGAAAGAGATCCATGATCGTGCCCGCCTGGGACTGGACCGCATTCGCAGCAATGGGCAGTTTTTTCTGAAAGGGATTGGATGCATCAGGACGGACCCATGACACAATGAATGGAATCCGCATCCCCCCCTCGTAGTGTGTCCCTTTCATACCACGCAGCGGCGCTGAACTGCCGATGTCGTGAACTTTACCGATGCGAGCATCTGATCCATTGTCGCCGAGAAAAATCACTAACGTATCTTGAGCCAGCTCGAGTAATTCGACCGCATCGAGCAGATCCCCCAGCGACTTATCCATCCCTTCGACCATCGTCGCAAACTTGATGCCCGAAGCCTGTTTCGAGTCCGGATAGTTTTTTTCGAAGCGAGGGTCCAATGCGAACGGCGTGTGCAACGCGTAATGGGACATATGCAGAAAGAAGGGCTTCTCCTCTGCCACCGCTTGCTTGACTTCTTTAATGGCCTCCAGCGTCAACGCCTCCGTCAAAAAGGTATCACTGCCGTGGTATTCCTCCAAATGTGGCACCTTATACTCCGAATGTTTTTTGCCCTGATTTTGATAATTATCTTTCGCGTAATAACTCCCCGGTGATCCTTGCGACGTGCCTCCGATATTGACATCAAATCCCAGGTTACGTGGATCACTGCCCTCGTGACCATTCGGGCCCAGATGCGCTTTTCCCACATGAATCGTTTTGTAACCTGCCGATTGCAAGACGCGGGGCAAAGTCACATCACTCTTTTTCAAGCCTTCCCAATTCCATTCACTCGGGCCGAATTTGCCGCGGTTATTTCCGCCGGGGCGAATCCACTGGGTCGTATGATGCCGGGTCGCGTTCTGCCCGGTCATGATCGACACTCGAGAGGGAGAACAGACCGAGTGTGCGTAAAAGGTAGAGAACCGAATCCCGGTTTGTGCCAGACGCTCCATGCTCGGCGTGCGGTAGAACTCGTTCAGCGGGTGTTTGACCGGATTTCCGCTTTCATCACTCAACATCGGCACCGACGTATCCATCAGCCCCATATCATCCACCAGAAAAATGATGACATTCGGCTTCGCTGCATGCAGCTCCATCGGCAAGGCCGTCGCGCCCATTGAGACAACGACTGTCAGTAAAAACTTAATACCCATTTTATTTTTCATAAACTCTTATTCTTATTTTCTGTAAGCACCTAAAAAGAGCAACCAGATAAAGCATCTCTGTTAGTGAACCAACTCATTCTTAATATTCAAACTCGCCCTGTAATTCGTTTTGAAAATCCATAATTTTCGCTTTAAGGGATCCGGGTAATATGATTTCTAATTGATCGTGCTCGGTGTTATAGATTCGGAAAGTGCCCTTGCCGTTATCCCAACGGATATCGATCCAGCCGCCACCGCGAATGCGCAGGCCTTGGACGCTGCCCTTCTTCCAGGCTGACGGAAGTGCCGGTAAGATAAAGACGCGCGGTGCACCCTGCGTATCCTTGATACTACTCTGCACCAGCATTTCAGACACACCTGCCGTGTAGCCGAAGTTGCCATCAATCTGAAAGGGAGGGTGCAAGTCAAAGAGGTTTTTGCTGATGCCCTTGGCAAAGAGGTTCTGGATCAGTTTGTGCGCATGATCGCCATCGTGCAGACGTGCCCACCAGTTGATCTTCCAGCCCATCGACCATCCTGTGCCTTTGTCTCCACGGTGCGCCAGAGTGGTCTTCGCAGCCGTGACGAGCTCAGGCGTGGTCAACGGATCCATCTGGTGCCCGGGGTGCAAGCCAAAGAGATGGTTCACATGACGATGCGTACTCTTCGGGTTGTCGATATCCTCATACCACTCCTGCAGCTGACCATGTTGGCCGATTTTGAACGAGACTAGATTATCGTAGATTTCGGTCAGCTTTAGGGTCATCTCATTCTCGATCCCCAGGATCTTCGCTGCTTCCAGAATCCCCCAAGCGGCCTCGCGAGCCATGGAGATGTCCGAGGTTGAGCCGATTGAGGGTGGACCATGTTCCGGCGAGGTCGACGGTGTGCTGGAATAGGTTCCGTCTGGAAGTTGATACAAATAATCGACGAGAAATTCACCCGTGCCTTCCATGATCGGCCAGAGGTTCGACCGAAGATAATCGACATCCTGCTCGTAGGAAAAATGCTCCCAGGCATGCGTCGTCAGCCAGGTGCCCCCCAGCGGAAAGTAGGAGTAACTCACGTTAGTACGTCGCGGTGCCGTATGCCCCCAGACATTTCCGGCATGGTTGTTGGTCCAACCATCAGCTCCGAAGTACGCTTGAGCAGTCAAGGCGCCGGGCTTTCGCAGGCTATCGATTAAATCAATCAACGGACGCTGGCACTCGACCAGATTGGTAATCGTCGAGGGCCAGTAGTTCATCTGCAAGTTGATGTTGTAGTGATAATCCGAGTTCCACGGAGGATCCATCATGCAATTCCACACGCCTTGCAGATTTGCTGGCAGGCCCCCGTCACGAGACGAGCTGATTAAGAGGTATCGGCCGTAGTGATACAGCAGTGTTTCGAGCTGAGCATCGGGCTGGTTCTTATACGCAGCGAGGCGCTCATCCGTGGGGATGCGCTCAGTCACACCACCATCGAGCGTGAACTTTACGCGGTCAAACAGGTTTTTGTAGTCTTGTTGGTGCTCGCTCAGGAGGGTCGCATACCCCTGTGCCATCGCATTCTCGACCTCCTCAATGACACCTGCAGTCGGATCCTCGCCACGGAAATGTGGATAGTCATTCGTATAGTCGGTGCCAATCGAGAGCACTAGACTGACTTCCTTGGCATTCGTAATTTCAAGTTGATTGTTTTCGAAAGAAAGCGTCGCTCCTTCGTCAGTCAAAATCCCCATGGCGGAGAACACCTTCAAGCCATTGTCTTCGACACTAAAGCTCGCTGTTAGAAGCTTTCCATCGAATGCCAAAGAAACCGGTTGGGGACTGTCCAGTATCAGGGTCAGGTCTTGAAGCGTGCCGGATTCAGATGCAAATCGCGTGACCATGACATTGGCCGGATACGACATAAAGGAGGTGCGCGTGTACTGCTCTCCTGAATACGTATACTCGACCGTATGAACCCCTTCCGCTAAATCCAGTCGTCGCTCATACTTCTCCGCTTTGGATTTCGCATGACCTGTCTGAATCTGGAACTCTCCAAAAGTCAAATAAGACCCAAAGGCCATATCACCGCTAGGGTCCGCCATAAAATGGTCCTTCAGGTATTTCGCCGTCTCCTTGGTCTGACCGGCGAGGATCAACTGGCGCAGTTCCGGCAGTCGCTGATAGGCGTCTGGTCGATTCACATCTGGCTTCCAGTCTGGTGAACCCGGCCCACCACTCCAGATACTCTTTTCGTTGAGTTGGATACGCTCCTTCTCGACGCCGCCGTAAATCATGGCTCCGATGTCGCCGTTGCCAATCGGGAGCGCATAGGCCTCCCACGAAGGGGCCATCTTGTGTTTCCCCTGTTTCGATCGTGTAGGAGGCAAACCGTTGTCGTCGGCTGCGCGTTCATACCAAAGTTCCTGAGCAAATAATGCTGGCACTGCGGCCAGTATAGAACAGGTTAAGTAGATGAGTGCAGGAATGCGTTGAGACATAATCGATGAGTAGAAGTAGTTTATGCTATTCTTTACCATGCCCCTCCATACTCAATTCAGACCAATGGAAGTCTCCCTATTTACAGAAAAAAAAAAGAGACAGCCGCCCCACTGACCTGACTAAGGAAGCGAATCATTCGAATTTTTCTTGAGACTTACTCTCTTTTATCCCGGGAACTTCGGTGATTTCAGGAGTGTTCTTTTTGATTGGAGTCGCCTCGAGTAGCACGGCCGTATCTTTTAAGATCTGATACGCCTCTTCTTGAACAACTCCGTTTCCGTCGGGACCGACATTCAGCAGCAGGCTGCCTCCCTTTTCATTGATATCCTTTAATTTGTTGTAAACGGTTTCCGCGCTCTTCCACTTGTCATCGCCCTTCTTGTATCCCCAGGAGCCATTCATGGTATAGCAACCTTCCCACAGTTTGTTGAACGCCTCATCAAAATGCTTTTGTTCCTGAGTCACGAAGTCCAATTCAAATGTTTTACGTTTTGCCACCCGGTTATTCACAATCACATTCGGATCGGCTTCGCGGATGGCGTTATAGAGCTCAATTCCGTCATCCATGGTCCACCACTTCACCCAGTCGCCGTCAAACCAGAGCACCGTCGGCTGATATTTTTCAATCAGCTCCAACACCTGATTGCGCTGGTAGTCGACGTATTCCTGCTTGCGATCATCCACAATCAGGGATTGTGAGGCTCCGCCTTTTTTTCCTAACTCGAAAGGCCGCGCCTGACTGGGGTGATGCCAGTCGAGAATACTGTAATAGAGACCAAAGCGGATCCCATGCTTGTCACAGGCCTGCTTGAGTTCCATTAAAAGATCACGCCCCTTAAACGCGGTGCTGGCAATGTCGTAGTCGGTGTAATCGCTATCCCACAAACAAAAGCCATCATGATGTTTAGAGGTGATGACCATGTATGTCATTCCCGCTTCCTTTGCTGCTGAAATCAGTCTCTCGGCATCAAACTCGGATGGATTAAACTCTTTAGCGAGTTCAGCATATTCTTCCCGATCAATGCTCAAGGTTCCCATGATCCACTCCGAATAAACTCGCCCTCCTTTTCCTTCAGTGGCGATCCTCTTATCCTTCCACTCGCCCCCGAGCATCGAATACAGGCCAAAGTGGATAAAGAGACCGTATTGGGCGTCAGCGAACCACTTCATCCGGGCGTTGTAGTCCTCTAATGATTCTGCTTTCAGGGTTTGAGACTGTCCACTCAAGCTGTTGACCTGCGCGATGAGCAGTATTGCGATGATCCATTTCCATTTCATTGTCGTTGTATTCTTTCTACTGTTTAGGTGCCAAACTACTTCCAACTTTACTTAAATCGATTGGCTGAATGCCCAGCTTCTCAGCCGGAGAACCCGGTTTGAAGCGATAGATTCTCTGCTCAAAAGCCGCTTCATCAAAGAGAGGGTCGGCAAAGAGCATGCCTACTTTCGCTTCGCCGCGATTATTTTCCGCGATAATGTCCTGCCCTGCCTTAAATTCTTCCGCACGCCCTTCGACGAAGAAAATCGAATCAGAAACTGACTTGAACGAGTCGGACACCTTCGGATCAGTTCCCTCCACCCAAATCTCCTTATTCATCAACTTTGCCTTGGAGTTCTTGTTGTAGAAGATGATTTTATCGAGTGGCGCAGGATACCACTCCTTATTGGTAATCTGGCTCGCATCGATACAGAAGTTGTTGCTGTATTCGCCATTCCACTTCATGACCAGCATCATGCGTCCACGCGCGAAAACATTGTTCCGGATATAAGTGTAGCCGGAGTTGTCATCCAACCGGATGAAACCACGATTGTTAGTCACATCGTGAATGTAGTTATATTGCGCGATGTTCCCCTCACCCATCCCCGAAAAGTAAATGGCATTGCCATCGCTGAGGGCGAGCATGCAGAGCGAAATATCGTTGTATTCAATAACGTTTTCCCTGGCGTGCAGCAGATCCTCAAACAGGCTGACATCGGAGTTCAGCCATTGCTGGGCCAGCACCTCTTTGACCTTCTCAAGGTAGGGTTTGATTTCATCGACGCGCAGTGTGCTGACCCACTCGCGGCGGTTCTTCAAGGTTTCATAATACGCTAACTCATGGGGACGGCAGCCGCTGATGACCATGGCGTTGTAATCCAAGTCATGGATCGTATTGTAGCTGATTTTATTGTGGCCGCTTTGCGCAATAAAAACCGCCGGAGAATGCTGATAGATGGTCCCGATGTGATGGATGTAGTTGTTGGTCACCGTGTTGAATTTGCTTTCATCCTTCAGACCGGGAGCGTAGCCGCTCAGCAAAATGGCGGTTCCACCCAGGTGCGCAAAAACGCTATCCTGAATCGTGTTGTGTTGGCTGTATAAATCGAGACGCACACCCGTGCCACTGCTCGACTCGAACACGCAGCTCCGGATGGTGTTGTGCTCGGTGTGGCGGAGACGCAAGATCGCGTTCCCTTTGTCATACATCTCCCAGTCATGCTGGAGCGCCTTATCACCCGGCAACCAGGTATCACGCAACCCGTGACGAAAGGTCAACCCCTCGAAAGTCAGATAGCGCACCTGCTCCTGATCTTCGACGCCGTTGAGCAAGATGAACTCCTGCAAGTAGGGTGCACGGATGTCTGCCTCGGCTAAAGGGCGCTCCGGCCAAATGTAAACGCGCCCTTCAAGACTGTTAAACACCCACTCGCCCGGCTCATCCAGATAATCGATCACATTTTCGACATTGTATTTATTGCCTTTGCCGCCTTTCTTTTTGGAAGTTCCCGCAAAGCCATAGGTCGGCTCGACGGTAAACGTCACCGTCTTGGCCGCCAGATCGATGCTTTCGAGCGGGAGCATATTCATGAGCCAGTGATGTTTCGGCTGGATATAAATCTCAACGTCGGTGATGTTCTCCCAGTCTTGGAGGTCATCGTTCTCATAGGTAAGCGTGCGATCAAAGGTGACCGCCGGATCTTCGAATTTAAGAATCCGCCCCACGTCCTTGGGCTGCGCATTGGCACGATCCTGTTGATGATCCTTGGAAACGTAAAATTCTGGCGAGCGGGCACGCGTCAGCAACTTGGTACCATCATAGAGCGATGTGATTTTCCACTGCTGCCTGGAATGTTCGGGAATTTCCGCATACCAGAGTTTTCCTTGAGCGGCTTCGGAAGTGCCCTGCGGATCCTGCTCCACAGGCTTCCAACCAGTCACTTTTTTACCCCCGGTAAAAATCGGTGTTTCTCCCGCATAAGCAGCATACGTGATTGGAGCGGCTTCGGTTCCGGAATCCTCAGGACTAAAGACTACCGTCTCAGTGAGGGCATACTCACCTCCACGAATCTCAACCCGCACCGGTCCGTTCAGTCCCTTCACAATGACTGCTCTCACTATTTGGCGTGCCCCTTCCAGGGAGGCTAAAGGTTCATCGATCGTGCCGGGGTTGGAATCGCTACCATCCGTAGCGACATAAATGACCGTCTCCTCGGCACTCATCGCTTGCGGCCCCGAGCAGGCGACTCCGAGCAGCAGTAGGATGGATAACAGGGTACAGTAGTGTGATTTCATGGTGTTTCTCATAAGTGTTCTTTCACAGACTCAAGATTTACTTGTTCTTATTCTTCATAAGCGACTTTTCGGTCGCTATCGGGTCAGTGTCTCCCAGCTTCTCCAGCTGAGCCATCAGCGCCTGTTGGAGGCGGTCGGCCACCTGCGCATACTCAGGATGATCGATTAAATTATTCAACTCGTAGGGATCTGCATCCAGATCATACAATTCAAATTTTGGACGATGGTGAAGCAGATGAACGCGTGATTGAACCGTGGCGTCCTCACGGGAAAGCTGCACCCATGAAGCAGCGATATCCATTTTTTTCGGCTCATTGCCATCCAGTATGGCTTTCGCACTACTCAGGGTCAGATTGGACGTCTGACTTTCGTGATTCGGATTAAAAATCAATGTGTATTGCTTATCCCGAACCACCCGAATCGGGAATATCCGATCACGGTTATCGATGATATTGCAGTTGGTAAAGGCACCATAGACATAATCGTGGTTTACCTGCTGCGCTCCCTGGAGCATTTTCAGAAAACTGGCTCCATCGAAATCACCGTCATTCCAGGTGCCTCCTGCCGCTTCAACCAAAGTCGGAGCCACGTCCGCAATCGAAATCAACTCTTTCACCGAGGATCCCGGCTGGATCGCCCCACTCCAATGAGCCACCAGACCACTGCGCAACCCGTTGTCATAACAGGTCCACTTGGCAAAGGGAAGTTGAGTCCCCTGCTCACTGCAGACGAAAAAAATAGTTTCCTCCCAGAGTCCTCTCTGCTCTAACTCAGCCCGGATCATGCCGACCAGCGCGTCAAAGTTCGTAATCTCAGCATAATATTGTACCAGCGTCTCACGGAGCTCGGGTGTATCCAGCCAATAGGGAGGGATGGTCAGCTCGCTAGCCTTGTATGCCGACCGGTCACCCGTCGTGAAGGGGGCATGAGAATCATTTGAGGCAATGAAAAGGCAGAAAGGTGTTTTTTCCTCGCTACATGCATCAAAAAATTTCCGAGCCTCCTGCAGTAAATGCGGATTGGTATCCTTCGCTTTATTTCCCCCCTTGATATACTCAAAGGGATAAACCTCTTTAGGCCCGACATGACTCTTCCCCATTAAGGCGACCCGGTAGCCCAGCGGTTTCAGATAATGGGGAATGCTTTGGGTGTCCGGATGAGATTTTGAATGGTTTGCCAGCGTTCGGGTCCTCCATGGGCTTCTCCCGCTGTAAAGCTCCTGCCGAAAGGGCGCACACATGGCCACGGAAGCATAGGCACGTTCAAAGCGAACCCCTTCACCGGCCAGCCGGTCAATGTGCGGTGTCTTGCAATCCACACTTCCATAGACACCCCAGCAATCGCGGTTCATGTCATCAGCCAGTAGGAATACGATATTCGGTTTCTCCTCCGCCTGAACCGCCTCCAGATGAAAACTGACCAGGAAAAAGAAAATTGCCCAAATGGATTTCAGGGAGGAGGCATACCTGAAGCCGGGCTCGATCAACCGGGCTGAGGCGATCTTGGTTACTTTGAAGGAAGACATCATGAAACGGTTCTTTTGTGTCATTGAAACCCTCTAGACTCTCCGCTCAGAGGGTGCGGATCCCGTACGCTGCTTGTAAAACCTTGAGAAATAAAGTGCATTTTCAAAACCGCACTCACGCGCGATCGTATAGATAGGCAGGTTCGTGCTAGTCACCAGGCTTTGGGCTTTGCGCAGTCGTAACTCAAGGAGGTATTGATTCGGCGCAAGGCCGGTAATCCTTTTAAAATGACGCCGGAAAGATGTCTGGCTCATCCCATATTCCTTAGCAAAGCTGTCTGATGAAAAAGAATCCTGAAGTCTTTCGCTCATCAGACAACAGGCTTTACGGACAGCCTCTGCATAACGGTTTTCATCGGTAGACGTATTCGATCTGGCTTGAACTCGAGCGAGGATTTCCAGTGTCTTCGCGGTCATAATGGGCTGGAAGCCGATATGCTCATGTTGAGAAAGCCGAACACACTCCTGAAAGAGTTGGAGTAAGCCTGGATCTTTGCGGCAATGCACCACGGGGTGCTTGGGGTTAAAGAGGTTCCCCATTAAGTGATCAGCGTAATCACCATCGAAGCCTACCCAATATTCACTCCAGCCGGTCTTTCCATCAGGTCGATAGCGGTGACGGACCTCCTTAAACAAGAGAATCAGGCTCCCTTCATCAATCTGCACTTTACCGCTCTCTTCACTCCAAAAACTTCCTTCTCCACTGAAGACATAGACCATTTGGAACTCCTGCAGGGTCCTCCCTTTTTTCTGGTTGAGATGATGACTTTCGGGATGCCTTCCAGCCGGATAGGCCTGTCCGGGGCGAATAAATTGATAGCCCAGAGTGGTGACCTGTATCCCCCAAGGCTTGTTTGATTCGCTCAGTGCAAAATAGCGTTCAAAATGGTCAGGTTCTTGTGTCACAGGAAATAAGAAATTGATATCAGTGTCAATGCGCTGCACGTAAGTCTTTCCTGGAGCATCTTGACTCTTCAGCGTGGTGCCGGAAGGTAAGCATTCTTTCCTGTGTATTCGGGATTGGGAACCGGGATTTCGGCATCAACGGATTGAAGAAAGTCCATGAGCCGTTGTTCCATTTCAACCGCTTTATCAGGCATCAACTCCATTAAGTTGGAAGTCTCACCGATGTCCTCTTTCAGATTGTAGAGCCATCGCGCACTTCCTTCTTTGCCCTTTCGGTCGTATTCGAGAATGAATTTATAGTCCCCATGAATCGCGGCGCTATGCGGGGTAACGAAATATCCCCGGAAGTATCGACCGACGTGGAAGTAAAGACCTTCATACCCACGGTCAACTTGGCCGGCAGACGGATTGAGCAAGACCTCCTTCAAACTTCCCCCATCGACATCATCTGGTATTTGCTCCGGATAACCGGCCAGGTCACAAACAGTGGGAAAAATATCGAACCCGGCGGCTGGGGTGCGCGTCATTTCACCCCCGGGAATTCCGGGACCAGTAACGACAAAGGGCACCCGAATCCCGCCCTCCCAATTCCATCTCTTTTTCTTAGCCAGCGGCCCATTGGCGGCAGGACGTTCTCCTCCGTTATCTGAAATGTAAAAGATGTAGGTATTCTCTGAGATACCGAGATCCTCGACCGCATCGATGACCCGTCCTACTGAGGTGTCCAGATCCTGTGTCATGGCGATGTAGAGCGGAGGCAGGCCGGCTGGAAGGTCATCACGTGAGTTCACCTCCTCTAGAGTCTCTGGCCGGGCGTAGTCCTCAAGATGGACAGCGTAATACGATAGTTGCAGGTAAAAGGGTTTTTTCTGATCGATCTGCTCTTTCATGAAGTTCTCAGCGCGGTCCGCCAGTGTGAACATCCACTTAGGATCATCCGGTTCAAAATTGATCGGATTGCTGTCGCGCAGGTTTCCATCCGCATTACCAGTGGGACCATCACTGACATTGAAACCCCGGTCTGCTGGTCCATTCCCAGCGCGCCCGACATGCCATTTCCCAAAATGGGCAGTGGTGTATTGGGGAGCATTCTCCTGAAACCATTCAGCGATCGTCATCGCGTCCATCGGCAAATGGTCATTCCCCTCTGGACAGAGGACAGTGCCCTTCAGTTTTTTCGAAAGAGCGATCTGATCTTTGCCACTACTGTTCTCGGTATAGCGTAACCGGGCCGGAGTCTGTCCGGTCAGCAAAGCCGCCCGCGCCGGAGCGCACTTTGGTGCCGAAGAATACCCCTGGGCAAACCGAACTCCAGATTCAGTGAGGCGTCTAAGCTGTGGCGTCTTAAAGGCAGCATTGGCCGAGCGTTCTACTGTGGGGTCCATCGAAATATCCGCTCCGGCCCAACCCTGGTCATCAGTCAAAATGACGATGAAATTGGGAGGGGTTAGCTCCACCTCTTCCATGCGTTGACATGATTGCGAAATAACAAGTAGCCCGAAAAAAGACAGGAATCTTAACCATTTAAAATTCATCATATGTACCTTAGGTTCGTTTTTCTACTCCAGCCGTGATTTCAGCATACCAGGCCTGCACGGCCTGGAGCATTTCCTCAGTGAGTTGGGGCTTTTCTTTGGCGAGGTTCTTACTCTCGCCAAGGTCATTGTTGAGATCATAGAGCTCAGGACTCTTCCCATCCTTGTGAGTAACGAGCTTGAAATTTCCACGCCGCATCGCGAGATGTTTTTTAAATTCCCAAAAGAGATCGCGCTCCTTCAGGGCTGTCGATTTTTTCCAATGCGGCAAGAGATTGGTGCCGTCCCATTTCACTTCTTCAGGCTTTGAAGCTCCCATCATCGCTGCAATTGTCGGGAGAAGGTCGGCCCCCATCATGGGTTGCTCACTCACCCGGCCCGCTTCAATCTCCCCCGTCAGACTAACTTTCGTCATCATGCAAATTATACTCACGGGGAATGGCCTGGTGGGCCTCCATGATTTTCTTTAGTCGTTCACGCTCGGACTCAAATGATTTTTCGTCTGCGATCTTTTCGCTGTAGCGCTCCTGATTCGATGTAACCGGGATATCGTAGAGTTCCTCTGTCACTTTTTTCTCTTTTTTCTTGCTGCCCTGACTGAGCCGTAAACGATGCTCGCGGACGAAATACTGCCCCCCTTTGTAGGCCATAAAGACATGGTCACGGTTTTTACCTTCACCTGCATGAAGAAGGTGAGATAAATCCATGCCGTCCACTTCCCGATTTAAGGGAATCTCAGCGACTGAACAAATCGTAGGGAGAACGTCTGAAAGGCAAAAGAGCTCATCGAGAACCGCAGGCTTCACCTTTCCCGGCCACCAGGCAATAAGAGGAACTCTCACCCCGGATTCAATCATGTCTCCTTTCCCTCCTTTGAGAGCCATTCCTGGCAGTTTGCTCGTGATCGCTTTGTGAGTCCCATTATCAGCCGTGAAGAGAATGAGCGTATTTTTATCGATTCCGTGTTCTTCCAACTTCGCACGGAATTGGCCAACAATATCATCCATGTAGGTAATCATGCGGCCGAATGATTTGGTGTTCTTATCGAGGTCGTCGGTGAATTTGGTTTCCGCGAGATCATGCAATCTTGGAGGGTCAACAAAGGGTGAATGCACCAAAGCCATGGGAAAATAGATAAAGAACGGCTCATCTTTATTGCGGTCGATAAAATCAAGCAGGAAATTGGCATAGATATCAGGACCATAATCCTCTTCTTTCCCTACGGTCATCTTACCGTTGGTGTAGAGACCGGGACGATAGTAACGGGAGTGCTTTTCATCTCCGTAAAACCAGGTCCACATACAGTATTCATCAAATCCGTGTTCGACCGGTTGCTCCGGAATTTCATTAAATTTTCCTAGCTGCCATTTACCGGCAATCGCGGTTTTGTAGCCCGGTTCACGGATGTCTGAGGAGATTCGAACATTTGGTCATGACTTTAAAGAAGCGGGCTACAAAACCGCGATTGCCGGT
>JBCBYL010000033.1:0-21651 GCA_039815855.1 Verrucomicrobiota bacterium | reverse complement strand
TTGCCATAACAATGATTTTTCGGGTCTGAGGTTTACCGGGATTTTGAATCTCTTTGAGCTGACGCCTGAGGCGATTGATCTCTTCTCTGATGAGCGCAACGTGCTCAATGAAAAGAAAAAGCTCCTCCAGGACCTGAGTAATAAAGCAGGCGAAACCGCTGAGGAATCGGACGCCACTGCCATTTCTGTGACTGATCTGAAAGAATTGGTCGACTATTACAGTTCTCAGACCCAGGACATTGCCCTCCGCCTTCGAGGCATCGAACGCGAAACCACTGAACTCAGAGAAGAGATCAATCGCCTCAGGCGTCAGCTCAAAGAGATTCAAAATCCCGGTAAACCTCAGACCCGAAAAATCATTGTTATGGCAAAGGCAGATCAAGGCACCCGCTCTCAAATCCAAGTCGATTATTTAATCGGCAATGCCGGCTGGCAGCCGCAATACGATATTCATGCTTCCTCTGATTCCACCGAAATTGAACTCACTACCTATGGTGTCATCCGGCAGCGCACCGGAGAGGATTGGGAAGACGTCAATCTCACCCTTTCGACGGCCCGTCCCAGCGTGGGAACAGCCATTCCGGAACTCACTCCGTGGACACTCGACTTTTTCAAACCTGTAGAACGACCAAAAAGCGCACCAGCAGATAGCTACCGCTCCTTAGCTGTCGCGAAAAGTGAAGTTCGCTCCAATTATTTAAGTGACGAAAGTCAGGTCTTAGAAGGAGAAGCAGAACTTCTGGAGTCAGCCCAAGTCATGACTTCTGTGATTCAAAGTCGGGGGTTCAATGCCGTCTATGTCGTTCCGGCTAAGATGTCTGCCCCCAGTGATGGGGAACCTCACCGCTGCACGGTCTCTATTCAAAAAATGGAATCAAAGCGCAGCTATGTCTCCCGGCCTAAGCTATCCCGCCTTGTCTTCATGAAAGCAACCGTAACCAATGCGAACGAAGCCCCCCTCCTGCCCGGTCAGATGAACACCTTTGTCGATAATGACTACATCGGCCGGTCCTACCTCAATCTGGTAGGTCCCAAAGGAAACTTTGATCTTTCCCTAGGTCAGGACGATAGCATTAAGGTTACTCGAAAAGAGAAAGTCCGGAAGGAAGACACCCGTGGCATCCTTTCTCGAGATCGAGAAAACCAGCTCGGTTACACCATCGAGATCGAAAACTTCAAGGAAGAGGCCGTTCAACTAGAACTGGAAGATCAAATTCCGGTCAGCAAAGACGGGCAGATCCTTGTTAAGGCCAAGAAAATTTCTCCCCAACCGGACAAGACCAAGAAAGAAACCGGGAAACTCACCTGGAATCTGGAATTGGCTGGGCGCCAGAAAAAGACGATCGAAGTTGAATTCACTGTTTCCCACCCTCCCGGACAGTCAATCGACGGCCTCTAATCTCTTGAGACCTGGACGTTAATTTTTTCTGTACGCAGCCACTCGTCTGTGTACGTTTTTACCATGGGATGCTGGCAACTAGGAACACTGCTCTACACCTTTGAGCACTCGAATATTCCGGCTAAGATTATTATTGGCCTGCTGGTGATCGGATCAATCTTCAGCTGGTCGGTCATGTATTCAAAGTGGCAGCATATGCGGAGCGCCAGCTCCGCCACCCGCGGCTTCCTCAAACATTTTCGTCACGCCAAACATCCACTCGAACCGTATAAGGATGATGTCGCTTTTTTAAGCTCTCCGCTTCGACAAGTTTACGAGGTCGGAGCACGTGAGCTTTGTTTCCGGCTCCTCGGCTCCTCTGAGGTCGACGAGACCTTCATCACCAGAGTCAGAGAAGCCAAACCCATCGGCAGTGCCGCGCTCAATTCCGTGCGTTCTGCCATGGAACAGACAGTGGGAGAGGAGGCGCTCAAACTAGAATCGAACATGATCCTATTAGCAACAGCTGTCAGTGGAGCCCCCTTTCTCGGCCTCCTCGGAACCGTCTGGGGGGTCATGGATGCTTTCACCGGGATCGCTATTGCCGGAAACCCGCAGCTGAGCAACCTGGCTCCCGGTGTCTCGGGCGCGCTGCTGACTACGGTGGCGGGCCTCCTCGTGGCCATTCCAGCGATGTTTGGATATAATTTTCTTATCACCACCATACGAGCTAGAATTGTAGAAATGGAGAACTTTGCCGCCGAGTGCGCCTCTTCTTTTGAGCATCGCTTCCTGGATACCCAGTCATCTCAACGCTTATGAAACGTTATTCTGACAAGTTCGGTGGAAGTGTCCTGAGTGAACTCAATGTCACTCCACTCATCGACTTGGCCTTTACCCTCATGATCATCTTTATGATCACTGCGCCTCTTATCGAACAATCGTTAGAACTCAACTTACCCAATTCGCGCCCCCAGCAAAGCCAGCCTCCTGAACCCGAATCCATTATTCAAGTTGAGGTGAACGAGCAGGGAGTCATCCTTATGGACGGAGTGAAAGTATCACTTCCCCAGTTAGAATCTCAACTGAGGGAGCGCGTGCAAGAACGATCCGATTCTGTCGTTGCACTCCGGGCTGACGCGGCCCTGCGCTACCAGCAACTCGTCTATGTCTTTGATGCGGTTAAGGCGTCCGGTGCCCGCCTCGGGCTCACCACCCTACCAGGAAACGAGTAATGACTTCGGCCGCTTTGAAACGATCAACGATGGTCTGGGTCGCGCTTGCGCACCTGCTCCTTTTTCTTTTGTTCTTCTTTCTCACTTCCCAGAGTTGGTTCCGACCCGCTCCGACCCCTTACCTTGAGATGGTCGATCTTTCGCAACTTCCCACTCTTTCTCCAGAGTCAGCTCAGACAAAGAGTGTCGAACCGAACAACCCGGAACCCGTTCAACCTCCAGAGCCGGTAGTGACGCGTGAGCCGGAACCCATCCCAGAGCCCACTCCGGTTCCACTCAAGACCCTTGTTCCAGAGCCCACTCCTGCTCCGACTCCTGAGACCAAGGTAGAGCCAAAGCCAGTGCCAAAGAAAAACGTTGTTGAAGTGGACCTGACTCAGCAAGTGACCAAGTCCACTGCGACTGCGACAGTCTCGAATAGCCCATCGACCTCCAGCATCCGCAAATCGCTTTCAGAGAATCTTGCTTCCACTCAATCCAATAGCCCAACGGCGGATGAAATCGCAGCTTACCGCGCCATGATCAAACGCGTCCTCTACAGCGCCTGGGTGCGCCCAGGCCTGCAAAACGATCAATTAGAGGCTTCCGTCATGGTGCGCGTTCTGCCAAATGGAGCGCTACGCTTTCTCTCTCTGAAGTCCTCTTCCGGGAATGCAATCTTTGATCAGAGTGTGACTGAAGCAGTGCATTCTGTTCGCAAACTCCCTCAACCTTTACCCAAGGGAATGGGCAACCCGGATTACCAGGTACCCATCATCTTTGTTTCCAGAGATTAACTTTTACTGAAATAACTGCTAAATAGATTTCATATGCGCACGATATTATTGTTCCTATTCACTCTCCAGAGCTTAGCTGTTTCAACCTATTCTCAGGCCTCAGCGGAAATTCGTATTGAGAAGGGGGATTTGATTCCTATGACCCTCCTCCCTATGACGGGGACGACAGGGTCAAAGGTTCAGCCCATTCTGGAGAATGACCTGGCGCTCACTTCTGCCTTCGAGATGGTTCAAGCAGGAGCAGGCGGCTTCGAGGTTAGCGCTACCGTCAGTCCGGATTCCCTGCAAGGAATCTTAAAAACACCGCAGGGGAAAATTGTCTTCACGAACTCATTCACGGGCGATGCACGCAGCATGGCTCACCAGTTCGCCGATGCCATTGTTGAAGCCTTGACCGGCATAAAGGGAATTGCGACGAGTAAGGTCGCCTTTATCAGCAAACAAAGTGGCCAGAAAGAAGTCTATATGATGGACATCGATGGCCATAACCTGGTTCAAGTCACCAACGACAAGTCGATTGCTCTGGGACCACGCTTCTCTTACGACAATTCAAAGATCGCCTTCACCTCCTACAAATCAGGGTTTCCTGATGTCTGGGTCATCGATCTGAAGCAAATGAAGAAAACACGCATCGCCTACTTCCCGGGTGCGAATACCAGTCCAGCCATTTCACCCGATGGATCCACCCTCGCACTCACTTTGTCGAAAGCGGGCAACACCGAACTCTACACCATGCCGGCAGGTGGCGGTGACCCGACTCGATTGACAAAAACCCGAGGCACAGAAGCCACTCCGACCTGGTCTCCGGATGGGCGTGAACTTATTTTTGTCTCTGACGATCGCGGCTCACCTCAACTCTTCCGCATCCCTGCCAGTGGAGGCCAGGCGGCTCGACTGAAAACGTATGCTTCCTACTCAACCGAACCGGATTGGTCGCCAGATGGAAAAAAACTGGCCTACTCCATCATGGAAGCTGGCCAAAGCCAGATCTGGATGATGAATCTTGGTAATACTGAACGCACCAATTTAACCACGGGTGGAATCGCTGAGAGCCCGAGCTGGACGCGTAACTCACGTCACTTAATTTACGCTCAAAGTGGCAGGCTCTACCTCCTCGATTCGTCCAGCGGCCGTCAGGTGCAATTGAAAACTGGAATTTCAAGCTGTACACAACCTACCTGTTCACGATAATTTAAGGCATGAAAAAGATCGCCCCCTCCTCACAGCTTCCTTGTCTTCTCTGTTTCAGTCTTCTCTTCATTTTCAGCCTGACGTCGTGTCAGAAATCCGGACGTGAAGTAGACGCCGACGGCGGCGGCTATCTCGGCACGGGCGGAACGGATGACATTGAATTTGCTCCCGGGCCGCGGCCGGATAGTAATCCCGATAATGCTGATTACGCCACCCTGTCGAATTATACCGTTTATTTCTCTTTCGATAGCTTTTCTATCCGTACTTCCGAGCGTCCAAAGTTAGAAGCCATCGCCTCCTACCTGACTCAAAATACAGGAAGCCGGATTGTCATTGCCGGCCACACGGACTCGAGAGGAACCACTGATTACAATGTCAGCCTCGGAGAGCGGAGAGCGCTTGCCACGCGTGACTACCTCCTCGGGTTGGGCGTCTCTCCAAATCGGATGACTACCGTTTCCTACGGCGAAGAAAGACCAGCAGCTGCTGGTGAAAATGAATCAGCCTGGACGAAGAACCGTCGCGCTGCGGTCGGCCTGGTCCGCTAGGTCATCTTGATTTGAGGATTCACCTCGATCCCGGCTCTCCGGTTCTGGTTCGCAGCACAAACTGGCTAGGAGATGCTATCATGACCCTGCCAGCGGTGGAGTCACTGGTTCAATCAGGACTCAGGGTCTCCATCCTCTGTGCTCCCAACTTAATGCCATTCTGGCGCCGCGTGGGGGGAATCGAACACGTCTATCTATGCGATGAGAATCCTTACATTACAGCTGACGGAATTCCTAAGGAGCACTTTCAGGCTGCTATCATTTTTCCAAATTCGTTACGGTCGGCGCTCGAGGTCTTTCTGGCCGGCATTCCAAAGCGTATTGGCTATCGAGGACACCAGCGGCGCTGG
The DNA here is from genome assembly GCA_039815855.1 of Verrucomicrobiota bacterium. GTDB lineage: Bacteria > Verrucomicrobiota > Verrucomicrobiia > Methylacidiphilales > JBCBYL01 > JBCBYL01. The sequence continues at coordinate 16,173 of JBCBYL010000033.1, read as the reverse complement.
CTCCTGACGGAAGTCGTGGAAAAACCAGCGCGTACCAAGTGGCAGCATCAAGTCCACGACTACCTCCACCTCGTGTTAAACGATTACGCACCAGGCACAGAACCTGTTCTCTCACCGCTGACCCAAACATCGCGCAGCCACTCAGATGCTTATCTGATTATCTGTCCAGGCGCTGAATATGGTCCGGCGAAACGCTGGCATCCTGAGCGGTTCGCTCAGGCCGCTGACCAGATCGTAAAAACCCGGCCCATGAAAGTGGTTCTCCTCGGGAGTCAAGGAGACGCAAACAGCTGCCAAGCTGTCGCAAACGCTATGGAGACGAATTGTCTTAATCTAGCTGGTAAAACTACCATGGATGAGTTTATTGATTGGATTGCATCTGCTCAGCTAGCTCTCTGTAACGATAGCGGCTCGATGCACCTGGCGGCTGCCTTTCATACGCCAACCGTCGCCATTTTTGGTTCCACCGAACCGAGGCTCACCGGCCCTCTCTCACCTTCAGTCAATGTTCTTCGCCATCAGGTCGCCTGCAGTCCGTGTTTCCTCCGCGACTGTCCTATTGATTTTCGCTGCATGGATTCTGTGACCGTCGATGATGTGGTCACTTCCGCGAAAGCACTTCTTTTATCCTCATGAAAATTTCCACCTGCATCATCACTCGCAATGAGGAAGACAATCTTCCGCGCTGCCTCCAAAGTGTCGCCACCCTTTCTGATGAGATTATCATCATCGACAGCGGCAGTACCGATCGCACCAAATTCATTGCGACAGAATTTAATGCCCGCTTCATTACCCATGAATGGGAAGGCTATGTCGGACAAAAGAATTTCGCCTGTTCCAAGGCTAAGCATGATTGGATCCTCAGTATTGATGCAGATGAAGAAGTCTCCCCGGATCTGAGCCAGAGTATTCTCGAGGTAAAAAATAGCCAGCAGGCTACGGAGTTGACCGGATACGATATGGTACGTGTCGTCCGCTTTATGGATACCTGGATTCGCTTCGGCGACTGGTATCCGGATCTTCTCGTCCGTCTCTTCAAAAAAGAAGCTGCGCATTTTGAAGGTGGCCGCGTCCATGAGCGACTCGTGATCGAAGGCACCACTTCCCGATTAGAGGGAGAACTCTATCACTATACCTATCGCGACTGGGAAGACCAAAAGCAGCGCGTCAGTCACTACGCGTCTCTTTGGGCACAGGATGCCAGAGAAAAGGGGAAAGCTAGTACTCCGTTATCCCCACTTACACATAGCCTTTGGCGTCTCATTCGCTCCTATTTGATCAAGGGCGGATGGAAAGGTGGGGCCTTAGGTTGGAAGTTAGCTGTCGCTCAGGCACATGAGACCTATTTGAAGTATAAAGAACTGCGAAAGTTTTCCTTGGACGTAAGTGAAAGCCAGTGATAGCTTTTGCACTCAAAATATGGCTGGAGATGTAATTGAAGTAGAAGGAACGGTTAAATCCGTCATGAAAGGCACCGCATTCCGTGTCGAACTGGAAAACGGACACATCGTGCTCGCCCACATTTCCGGTAAAATGCGTAAACACTTCATTCGTCTCAGCGTGGGTGACCGCGTCAAGATGGACATGAGTCCGTATGACCTCAGCAAAGCCCGCATCACCTTCCGATGCCGCACTGAGGCTCAGCAAATGACTCAGGCCGGTCCCCGTAAACGACGCTAGTCCGCCGCTTGGCTTTACAGTGCGCTATCGCCTAGCCATCCTACATCAAACGGTCTGGATTGCTTCACTTCATTCGCAATGACAAAAGATATCATCACCACCATAGGTCATTGCGAGGGAGCATAGCGACTGCGGCAATCCACTCGCAAGGGCTGCTGAGTGCGGTCTAACTCAAGCCGGTCCGCGTAAACGCAGGTAATCCGCTGCGGCTTTTTCAAATCATCCCTCCATCCGGCTCATTCGCCACAGAGGGCACAGAGGGCTATCAAACGAGCGAAAGGCCTCGGAACTCATTTCTTCAGTAATTTCACAAGCTCCTGAGGATCCGTCACAGGTAATTGACACTGGTAATCCTGACAAAGGTACAAAGCAGGCATTCCATCGGCCGGTGCAAATCCTTTGATGGGAGCCCCCTGATCGATGAGCCAATCCTGCCCGCCATCACCGTCGGCATGGAGGATGACCGCTTCTGGCCGATAGCTTTGAAAAAATGTTTTCATTAAATCCTGATAAGGAGGGGAATCCGGGGTCCCTGCCATGACGACCTGCGTGGGCGGCTCCTGCTTGCGTAGAACTGCGGTCAGCATCAGTGGTAAGGCAGCCGGAAATCGGTCGAGTGTGGAGCCGAAGTGCTTCATGAGTTCATCTGCCCTTGTCATCATTTCGCTGCTTTGCATCAGGTCGGCCAGGCGACAGAGGTTGAGTGCGGCCACTGAATTCGAAGAAGGTTCAGCCCCGTCATCGCCCTCCTTCATCTTCATGATGACGTCTTCTCCTCCCTGACTGCTGAAATATCCGCCTGACTGGACGTCCCAGAATTTCTCATCCATCGCCTTCTGAAAAGAAGCGGCCAATTGAAGATATCTGATTTCGCCCCCCGCTTCATACAGATCGATGAGAGCCTGAATGAAATAAGCGTAATCCTCCGCAAAGCCGGCGATTCCACTCGAGCTTTTCCGGTAACTCCGTTGGAGCAGCCCTTCCTCCGGCTTGGCCAGATGAGTCAGGATAAATTCGGTGGCCTCGACGGCAGCCGTCAGGGTGCGGTCCTCAGGTAAAACCTGATAGGCATAGGCTAGAGAAGAAATCATCAGGCTGTTCCAGGCCACGATGATTTTGTCATCGAGATGAGGGCGGGGACGATTCGCGCGGTGTTGAAAGAGTTTTTTGCAGGCTTCTTCCAGGGCAGTTGACGGATCCGACTTCTTTCCCTTATTTCCCTTCTTTCCGCGGTGGGTCAGGACGTTCTGCTCCCTGAGTTCACCGTGGGGATCTGAAGCGGGATTTACATTACCACCCTCTTCGAGATGAAATGCGGCGGCAACTTCCGTAAATTCCTCTTCGGTCAGCAGGTCTTTCACCTCATCCCAGTGCCAGACGTAAAAGGCTCCTTCCAATTTTTTACTGGAATCCGTTCGGGCCAGGCTGTCGGCATCCTCAGCCGAGAAAAAGGCCCCCTTCTCATGCCTGAGATCACGCAGGACGTAGTCGATAGTTTCTTGAGCCACCTGAGCATACTTTTCCTTCTTCGTGATTTGGAAGGCTTCGAGGTAAACTCGGATCAACTGAGCCTGGTCGTAGAGCATTTTTTCAAAATGAGGCACATGCCATTCCGCATCGACAGAGTAGCGATGGAACCCGCCCCCCAAGTGATCATACATCCCACCGGCAGCCATTTCATCCAAGGTTTTGGTCACCATCAGCTGTGCCATCTCACGGACATGCTCGCTGCGTTCTGCGGCGGACTGACCTGCACCATAGTGGAGGAGAAACTGAAACGTGCTCGGGCGGGGGAATTTCGGGGCATGCCCGAAACCACCGTCTTTCGAATCGAATTGCCGGGCAAAGTATTGATACCCCTGACTGACCCAGTCCGGGTTGAGGGTGTCACTTGCCTCGACTGCCCCTTCCGCCGCCCGGAGGGAATGGACGACTTCTGCCCCGTGCTTGATGATCCCCTCACGCTCATTTTCCCAGGCCCGGGCAATCGATTGCAGGACGGTGAGAAAACTCGGGCGGCCATGGGCCTCACGCGGGGGAAAATAGGTACCTCCGGCAAAAGGCTCCAGATCAGGTGTGAGCCAGACGTTGAGAGGCCAGCCCCCCTGCCCGGAAGTGGCTTGCACAAAGGACATATAGATGCGGTCGATATCGGGTCGCTCTTCCCGGTCGAGCTTAATAGAGACAAAGTGCTCCTGAAGAAAATCGGCCACAGCCTCATCCTCAAAAGACTCATGCTCCATGACATGACACCAGTGACAGGTCGAGTAACCAATAGAGAGGAAAATGGGTTTATTCTCGTCGCGCGCCTGAGTGAATGCCTCCTCTCCCCAGGGCATCCAGGCCACCGGATTGTAAGCATGCTGGAGGAGATAAGGTGATTGCTCATCAATCAACCGGTTTGGTTTTTTAGACGCCTGGTCCGATTCACTCATACAGGAAGAATAGGAGCAAAAGGGCTGAACTCAATTACTCCGTCATATTTTCCGTGAGGCGCTGACTCTTTCGTCTGGCCCGCCAGGTCTTCACCTCAGGCCCGAGCATGAGGATGGAAAGAATGATCAATCCACAACTGAAGGCGACCAGCCATTCGATCGGTACCACCGCCGCGAGGGGAACGGAAAGTAAAGGAGCGATGGCGGCCCTGACCCCGGTGCTAAAGGTATGCCCGGCCATATAATCGGCAACCCGGTCTGGAGGAGCAATTTTCGTCACCCACAGGCTCCAGGCGATATTCCCGCCGGAAAAGGCTAGCCCTAGGAGCAAAGACCCTCCGACAAACCCCCAGGTGGTGCCAGGCAGGAAATAGACCAAAATCGAGAGCAGGAGAAAAATGTTCAAGATGGTGCGGAGGAGAAAGAAATTCATCCGGTCGAATAGCTTTCCCCAGATCGGGGTAAATAAAAAGAGCATGATCGGAGGAATGACTGCAGTAATAATGGCGATGAATTCCGGGCTTTTGTTAAACCCATATTGCGGGTCAGCGAGGTAAATCACCCTGAGCGGCATCATCATGATATTTCCAAAGCCCATCACCATATAGACCCCCAGAATCCAGCGAAAATCACCATCACTGACGACCCAGCGAAGCGACCGGAAGAGTGGGATCCCGCTTTTCTTGAAGTTCTCGGCCTCCAGAGGTTTACTGGGGGAGAAACTGAGCACCAGTCCACCTGCCGCCAGACAAAGACCGAAGCAGTGAATCCAGGCGCTCCAATTCTCAATCCCTTCTTCCAGGCCAACGCCACACAGCCAGGCCGTCACGACAGCCACGGCGACAAAGATCCTTTGGGTCCGCCCGAACAAGGCTCCGCGTTTTTCTTCCGGATAGTTTTGTTGGTACATTTCCGTGAAAAGAGGCAGGCATGAACCGGTCACCACCACCGCCGGCAGAGAGAAAGCTAAATAGGAAAGGAATCCTCCCTGCGCCGCCCCGAAAGCGAGCAATGCCCCACCGCAGAAAATAACCACTCCAGCAAAGCGAGATACCGGGATTTGTAAGCTGCGGGCAACAAAAACCATGATCGGACTCAGCAACAGGCCCAACCCCGGACTGGCCGCAACCAAGGCCTGTCCCACTTCATCTGCCGAAAACACCTTGATCGCGATGAGGAGAAAAAACGTCCGCACAAACGGCTCCGAGACACCGTGGAATCCGGAACGAAAGTGCTCCAGAAAGAACGTCCTTTTCTCACGCTGTGCCGCCTCCGACTTCATTTGAGAAGCCACTCCGTGCCCAGATAAACCCATAAAGGAATGGTCAACAATCCGGCAACCGAGGTTGCGAGCACAATCAGGAGTGCCGTCGGAGCGTGCCCGCCGTAGTGCCGGCAGATAAATACCGGAAACACCCCACACGGCATCGCCGCTTGAACGATGACGACCTGTCTGAGCTCAGTCGAAAGAGGGAGGAGGCAGGCCGCTCCCAACATACAGACCGGTAAGATCAACAACCGCATCAGGCTCCCTGTCGCCGCCACTTGCCAGTCACTGCGGAACTGAACCGCTTTCAGGTTATCATAGAAGGCCGCCCCGACGAGGATCAGGCTCATCGGAATAGCACAGGGCGCCAGCATCCCAGCCGTGTTCAGCGCAATCTGCGGGATGTATGCCCAGAACCCGAGATAATTGAGCACCAGACAGGTAAAAATCGTCACCACCGGTGGATTGATCGCCTTGAGCAGGCTGCCCCCCAGACTCCCGCCGGTCAGGACCATGATCCCGACCGACCAGAGCCCGAACTCCACGCCTAAGTTATGCGCAAAAAGGACCCCCAGGGTTTCGCGATCATAGAGAGCGGCTACCAGCGGAATCGCCATGTAGCCCCAATTCTGCAGACCGACGGTCATGGCAAAGGTCCTCCTCCGGTTCACCTCGTTTAACCCACTGGCCAGACTCACCAGTCGGGCAAAGAGAAAGGAAAACGAAATAAAGATGAACCCGAAGATGGGTGAGACATATGCATTATTCCCCTCCACCAGCGCCGGATTCCCCAGCACGGAATCGATAATCAAACACGGAATCAACAGTCTGAGAATGACCTTGAAGAGAGAATCATCGACCTCCTTGGTCAGAATCCCCGCTTTCCTGAACACCAGCCCACAGCCAATGACGAGAAAAACCGGAATCACAGAGGATAAAACGGATGAAAACCCTGACATATCAATAAGACTCTAGATCAGGACACCGCCAGCAGAAGAATAAAGAATGGAGGAGATGAAGGGACCAGGTGATTGAGGGATTGAGTGAGTAGCTTGACTTCTTGATACGTTTCAGCCTCATCTGGCTTGATCTAACAGGGAAATAGGTTTAAACCTTTAATAATCGACCATGTTATCCTTGCTCTATTCAGAACCAAAAAATGTGATATAAGTGCACTTGAAACACGCCAAATTAAATCCAGAAAATGATACAACATCATCGCCTGCGCACTCATTGTTCAGAACGACAATACTAAGGATAGCACCCCATATTTCTGATCATGGATATTTTATAATAATACCTAATATACTACATGTTCGGTAAGTAATTATGAAGACTTTTAAATGGACAGTTCCTGAGCTACCTCTTACCAAGGCGGAACGTTTTATAAGGATCAGTAAGGGTGAATTTGGGCACGGCAGTTATGCCAGAGCATTTGTCGTCTATCTTCTCCTTACGATGCTTGCAGGCATACTAATCAGCGCATCTGCCACTCTGGTTATTTATATCACTGAGTGGCTAATCATTCCGGTCGCAATAGTGATTTACTACTTTGCATTTTACTGGGCAGTGAAATCCCAGGTTGTTGACAGAATTAAAACCGAACAGGTCGGCACATCCAAGGCCCATCCTGCGGATGTTCGTGGCTGATCGTTGACGTTCGCTAAAACAATATGCCCAAGACTTTAATAGTTTGTTTGCAAGCATGGATGCTCTCTACCATTACGGCAGCGCTTTCTGGCTTGCTTGTATTTAGCTATATCGAAGCTTTTAATGGCTCTGGCACTTTCTTCTACGAGATACGTGGATTTCTCGTGCTTCTTGTTTTTGGCGCTTTATTTATCCCCATAGCGTGTATCGGAACAGGCATCGCTTCGGCAGCCGCCTTAATCCTGATTTGGCTCCCCTTGTGGACTACCAGATACAAACATAAGATCTTTTCGCGTTTACCGGTTGCGATCTTGCTCGGAGCTATGTTGGGCTTACTATTTTGGCACCTTGTCGCCATAACAGGTCTTAGAGGAGATTTAGGTGTGCGTGCAGATAGTAGCGGGCCAGCACAATATGTAGGTGCAGTTTTCGGATTTATTAGCATGTTTATTATTGGAGTATTAAACAGCGAACAAAACCGTTCATCCGATTCGTTACAGCCTACGGCTTCCACTCTTGGATGACGGTCAACGTTAACTAATAAGAATGAAGCTTAAGGGTCAGTAGTCGACACTCGACACGTCAAACGGCCGTAAATAAGTTAGAGCTTGAGTGAACATGAATCTCAATGATGATTTCCGCCAAGAATCGGCTACTGCCCCTGGTGCAAAGGGCTCACCTACGGAAAAACTCGGCATCCAGCCTATCGATCTCAGCAAAGTTGGCAGCAACTTAGCACCTTTCAAAGCAGACCTTTCGGAAGTTGCGAATACCCACTAGAACGAAATATCATGTCTATCCAAAACCGATTCAAAAGAACACCCCCCCTGAGGGTCATCACCTGCTCGATCCTGATTTTACTTACGGGTCAGGCGCACGCATTGGGTGCACCGGTCGCGACGTTTTCAACGGACTCGACGACGGTCACTGAGCTCTCGTTTGATGTCGATCTTAGCTTTTCCGCGCCGGTTAAAGATCTGCAGAAACACGAACTGAAGGTAGAAAATGGTCATCCCACCAGCTTTGAAGGAGAGGGTGCGACTTACCGCTTTACCGTGTTTCCGACCTATGCAGGCAAGGTGACGATTAGCCTACCAGCCGGAGTCGCAGTCGATGCCAGCGAGGGTAAGCAATCTAACCTAGCCTCCGCTCCGCTCGTGGTGAATTATCAGCCTCCGATCACCACTGATCTATACGGTCCGCTAGAGTCTGAAGAAAGCTCCTGGCATGTATACATTACGTTTCCGCAGAAAGTCAGCGGTTTGACGGATAGTGATCTTGCCGTCGTCAACGGCACAGCCTCTGGCACGATTTCCACCTCGGCAGAGACGCATGACACGCACCAGACCGCTCTTGAGGGGCGCTATTACCGCACGACGATCACCGCATCCAAGCCGGGAATGGTAGAAGTCAGCCTGCCCGCTGGAGCGGTTCAGGCGGTTGCGGGCAACCAGGAATCCAGCCTGGTATCCAACACCCTGCGCACGGAATGCACCTCCGATTTTGGAGAAAAGTGGATCGTGGATTCCGCTGAGGACTGGAGCGAGCATACGGCCAGCAGCAGTCATCTCCAGTTCAGCGACGGCTTTGCTGAACCGACCGCGGATACCGCCGCATTTTCCAGTACGGTGAAGACCTTTTCGGAAAAGCTGCAACCGCGCTCCGTGACCTTTACCCAGTCTCCGGTCTGGAATCATTGGCGGGATGCGGGAAACATCGGGCCCCGGGGAGGTGCGCCGATTCTGCTGCCGATTGCCAATGATGATTACTACTTTATCGGGGGCAAGAATGTCCATCACAGCACCGATATGAAAAACTGGGAGCTCGTCTTGAGCTTTCCGAAAGAGTACAGCAAATGGACGACCACTGCGGAATACAAGGACGGCACGTTCTACTTTTTCTCTGATAAACCGAATGACGAAGACTCGCAGCTCTTCATCGGTGAAAAATCGGAAGGCGGTCTGTCCGGAGAAGTCGCAGGCCTTGTTTTTGTGGCGCCCTCCTATGGCTCAGATAATAGTTTATTGCGAGATGACACCGATGGCCGCTTCCACGTCATCTATGAGGAACACAGTCCGCTCAACGCGGGTAAGCATTCCTGGGACTCCCCCCTGGCCGGGCATGCCAGTAGTCCGGATCTGGTGAGTGGATTCAGCCACCACATGCATCAACCTCCGGTGGACCATCGAACAGAACCCACTGGTGAAATCGTTTATCATCAGCACCCCCATCACGACTACGATCACCCTTATCAAAAACACGAGCCCGGTCAGGATGCCTACGGCGACTGGACGACGATCAAAATCGGCCAGCGTTACTATCTGTTCGGTGACTATGATCAGCACGGGCAAAAGGAAATGAGTGTCGCGCGTTTTACCAGCACATCGTTGTATGAGGAATTTGAGTTGGTGGGCTCTTTCGGTGCCGGCCACCCGGACCCCACAGTCGGTTTTGCCGAAGGCCAGTTCTATTTGATCACTCAACAAAAGAGCGACTTCGTGAGCCCCGGCCCGTGGGTCGAAGGCGTCGAAGCTCGCGCAGGGGTAGACAGCAATGGCGATGGCAGCATCGACCAATGGACCGAGTGGCAGACCGTCAAGGAGACTTACGACCACAAACCCGGCTACGCGCGGGTGGTAGCGATGGAGCCGGCACAGATCGTTCTCAGCGGCTTACCCGCCGGTAAGGGCTTTCAATTCGAGTTCCGTATCAACAACCAGATCGTTCCCGAGTGGCCACCGATCATGGACCGCGTGGAGTTCGCCTTCGAGCCTGGCACATCGAACTGATCCGCGTCCATCCGAGTTCATCCGTGGTTGAAAATAAATAGGGGAAAGGTCTTAACCGAGACCACTGAGTTCAATTGCACCAGATCGCTGCACCGTCTCCGCGTCGCAGCCGACCATGATCACCCTCCCTAGGCTTTGTAGCCGAAGAATCCGTGGCGTTTGATTCTGCTGGCGACTTCCTCGGGCACCATGGTTTCCCAGGTGGTGTCTTTGGCTTTGATTCTCCTGAGAATGTCGCGTGAGAAGATACCGAGACAGGCTTCATCATATTTGTCCAATTGAATGATGTTTCCTTTTTCGACGAGGTAGTCGTAGAGCTTCTCAATTTCATCGGGGATTTCGACATTCTCCACGGTGATTAACTCATTAGTCTCCGGATGGCGGTAGGGATAGATGTAGAGTTTGAGGTCATTTTTGAAGAGCCGTCCAAAGGACTCAAGGATGCCCCCGGGCAGGTTCTCGTAGTAGTGTTCATCGAAAATTTCGACGAGGCTTTTGGCACCCATGGCAATGCCGATCTTCTTACTCGTATAACGAGACAGGTAGGCGGCGAGGCGGTAATATTCAAAATAGTTTGAGATGAGGACGTAGGATCCAGCGGCTCCCATGACCGAGGCACGGGCCAGGAAATCCTGATAGTCAATTTCGCCGGTGGCCATCAAGTTGACCATGGTCAGCTCCATCACGCTGATGATGTCATCTTCTTCTACCCCTTCATCCTCAATGAACTTGGTCTGCGCAGATCGAAGGATGTCGAGGTTGACGTTACAGACCGGACGGTAGCTCCCGCGCTCAACAAGGATGTTCTTTTTCCTGAGAACTTCGGAAGGCTGGAGGACGGTGCCATCCGCAGCGAACATGGCTGCATTACTGAGGCCGAGCTGAACCAGCTTCAAGCTCATGAGGCGATTATCAACATGCCGGAATTCAATGCCGGAAAATTCGATCATATCGATCTCAATGCGGTTGAGGGTGAGGCCATCGAGAAGGGACTCGATGAACCGGTCCGGTTCATGGGACAAAAAGCAGCAGGCGTAAACCAGATTCACCCCCACCATTCCCAAGGCTTCCTGTTGGAGAGAATTTTCATTATCGAGCATGCGGACGTGGATAATGACCTGACTGTCCTCATCACGGGGGTGGGCCTGGAATTTCATTCCCATCCATCCGTGACACTCATTGGTTCCCTTAAAGTTGCGGGCAGAAACCGTATCGGCAAAGGCAAAGAAGGAGGTATTGAGTCCGCGGGCCTCGGTCAGGCGCTCGATATTGAGTTGATGCTCATAATCGAGCATGGCCTGAAGGCGGGAACGGGACACGTAACGGTCACTGGAACCGTAGATGGCATCGCTGACTTTCATATCGTATGCCGACATACTCTTGGCGATGGTTCCGGCGGCTCCTCCCACGCGGAAAAACCAGCGCACCACTTCCTGTCCGGCCCCGATTTCGGCGAAGGTGCCATACTTACTGTTGTCGAGATTGAGCTCGAGTGCTTTCTGGTGGGTGGTGAGAGTGTCTTCTCGCTTCTGGCTCATGCCGCAAAGTAAGCAATTGTGGTGCGAAGCACGAGACTAAATTCATTTCAATTCTGCGCTTCTCTATTTATGCGTTAGTGTATCTATATGAAAATCCTCGTCACAGGCGCGACAGGTTATATTGGCGGACGTCTCATTCCGGAGCTTCTGCAAAGAGGGCATGCTCTCCGTGTGCTGGTCAGGGACCGAAGACGGATCTATGGCAGGGAGTGGGAAGATCAGGTCGAGGTTTACGAAGGAGATTTGAGTGACCCCGCTACCCTGAAGGGCATAGGGGAAGGTATTGAAGCAGCCTATTACCTGGTCCATTCGATGACGCGTCATGAGAATTTTGCTGAAATCGATTTAGAGGCGGCCACTCATTTTGCGGAGGCCACGGCAACTCCTGATCTCAAACAGGTGGTTTATCTGGGCGGGCTCATCCCGAAAGAAGGCGCCCCCTCCCCTCACCTTGCCAGTCGGGCAGAAGTGGGAGAACGACTCCGTTCACATTTACCCACGACCGAATTTCGAGCAGGACCAATCATCGGTTCCGGGTCTGCCTCCTTTGAGATGGTCCGCTATCTGACCGATCGTCTCCCGGCCATGGTTGCACCGAAATGGATCCAGAATGAAGTACAGCCCCTGGGGATTCGAGATGTCCTCGCTTATCTGGTTCAGGCACTAGACAAGCCACCTCTCGGGGTCGTTGAAATCGGAGCGAACTTGCTCACCTTCCGTGAGATGATGCTCCAGTATGCCTCGGTCCGTGGATACACCCGGCTCATTTTCCCAGTGCCCGTCCTCACTCCTAAACTTTCGGCCCTCTGGGTGGGCCTCGTGACTCCCATCACTAACCGACTTGCCGGGCCTCTCATTGAGGGAATCCTCCATCCCCTCACCGCGGACACGACCAAGGCTAAGGAGCACTTTCCTGAAGTGGATGTAGCCGACTACCGCACCTCCGTTCAGAGGGCACTGGACCGCATCAAGGAAGGGCTCGTCCTGACCCGCTGGAGTGGTATCCAGGAAGATATCGTCGATGAGCAGGTCGATTGGCAGGGCATGATCAGAGAGCGAATCGTCCGCACCACTTCGTTACGATCTTCAGAACTTTTTCAAACCGTTCAATCCCTGGGTGGTGATAAAGGGTGGCTGGTCTGGGAATGGGCCTGGGCCCTGCGCGGATGGATGGATAAACTGGTCGGAGGCCCAGGCCTTAGACGCGGGAGACGCCATCCTCAAGAACTCTATCAGGGAGAATCTTTAGACTTCTGGCGAGTGGAAGCAGTCGAAGCAAATCAATTCCTTCGTCTGCGCGCCGAGATGAAAGTCCCGGGACGGGCCTGGCTCCAATTTGAAATCCTGCCCGGCTCAGAGAATGGAGACGATGCAGAGTGCCAACTCATCCAAACTGCCTTCTTTGAACCCGAGGGTGTGTTTGGCTTTCTCTATTGGTACCTGCTCTATCCCCTCCATCACCTCATTTTTAATGATATGGCCGATGCAATTCTATCGGACGCTTTTAAAAGAGTCAGCCTTCAGGAGGCCAGCGCTCGATCTCCAGCCCGCCAAAGCTCCGGTAGCGGTCCGGCTCACTCGTAAGGAGTCGGCAGCCATGCGCTAGCGCCGTCGCTGCCAGCCAGGCATCCTGCATGTTCCAATGTTGTCTGATTGATTGATAGAACTTGGCGTGAATCCGCATCACCGATTCATCCAGCGGTAAGACAGACACCTGATTTAAGAGGGCCTCCAGAAACGCTAAGCGCCGGGGACGACTATTGGCACTGGCAATCTCTACCCCCTTCATCAACTCGTCCGCGGTAATGATCGATAAATAGAGGTCCTCCTCAGGATTCTTTTCAGACCAGCTCTCGACCTCCTTTGCAGACCCCGTCATCTCCAGACAGGTCACTGAGTCAATGAGTACACTCATTTCTTTTTCGGGCCTGCCTTGTGTGGTGGCCCCTCTCCCTGGTCCAAATCCTCAATATAGGCGCTGGCCTCCTTTTTTCCTAAGGACGGACAGTTCCGCAAAATCGCAGCCCACTCGCCGCGTGTCACCGATGGCCTCACTGGACGCAGCTCCGCCACCTGGCGTTTTCCACGCACGAGAAAAAATCTCTCTCCCCGATAAGCTACCCGATTGACGAAGTCAGAAAAATTGCGGGCAGCCTCGGTAATCGATACAGGACGGGCTAATTTCATCTTTTCTTAATTATTTGATTGTCAGATTATCTGATTTTCTGTTAGTTTGGCAATCAGAAAAGAACGAAAGGTCGAATCAATGTTTGGAATGATGGATAAGCCAGGAAACGGGAAGCGGAAGAGCAGGGTCAGGCGCAGGCGAAAGACTCTGGAATTTGATTTTGATGTGGAAGATCAGCTCATGAGTGAGACTGAGGCTGACAAAGAAGTGAAACCCGTGCCCAAGGCGATCGAAGTGATTTACAACCCCGAACCCGAAGAAAAAAAGGAACCCAGAACCATGCCCACCCGAACCCAACCCAACCGAATTCATGCCAGCCAAAGTGTGCGCCGGCAGGTGAAAGAACAGAACACCTTCAACACACTGCTCAGTGGAGCAGCCTTGAGTCTGATCAGCGCGATCTTAGTCGTCGCAGGACTGGCCGGACTTGGAGGCTATGTCCTCTATAAACAATTGGAAGATCAGAGCGCGACCGTCGCGATCCTGGAACAGAATACGAAGATGCGTTTCTATGAAATGGAAACGGATTTGATCCAACGCGATACCGAACTGGCCCGGAATGTCGAACAGACGAACCTGCGCCTGATGGAAATGACTGCTTCTTTTGAACAGTACCGGAATGAGACGACAGAGGTGCTTGCGGAAATTAAAACCCAGAGCAAGCAGATATCAAATGAGCTCTACCGTGCGAAAAAGGCGAATGCACAACAGGAAATTGAGATCGCGCGCCTACGCTCGATGAGATCCCTGTCACGCCGCTAAGCGACACAGCAAAACAATTAACCGAAAGGTGCCTAAGATGAGTTTGACTGAAATGAAGCGACTCTTCAGTGAGTGGAGGATACGACTGGCTCGAGCCAAGGACGTTCTTCAACCTCCGGTCTGGAGCGCAGAAGAATGGAATGAATTTGCCCTCACCTTAACCGGAGTGGTAAGAAAATATGGCCGTCATTGGGAAGAAGGGGAGACCCAATTCTTTGACCTGCGCTGGGAATTGATTGAGGGAGGCGAACTGGCCTGTCAGTTTGAAGATACCGAAGGGGGCAAACGCTCATTGGTGGTAGCGCAATATGGAGGGTTTGCTGATGGAACTGAAAATTACATTTGGTTTTATGGTGAATTCAATGATCACGGCACCTTCATTGGAAATCCCTATTATGTGAATGGCAGCTGGAAAGATGCTCTCTCCATCATCTTGATGCCTCACAAGGCCTCATCACAATTTTACCTCACCGATGCCGGAGCACCGATTGAGCAAGGCAACTTGCTGGGTGCAGGTCCAACTTCTGGCCAGTATTGGGAGAGTGCCGCTGATGTGCCTCAAGCGGTCCATGTAGAACAAGCTTACCAGGCAGCCTGAGTGCTGAACTGGTGGGGTTCGGGAAAAAAGGCGGGACATGCCAGTCCCGCCTTTTTTATTGGGTGAATGACCTCATTTCCCGGAGCATGTCGCTGATTCCGGATTCAAAAATATCATCGTCAAAGGCTTCGATATATTTCTGTTGGAGCTCAGGAGGGAGGTTGGCAGCTAAGAGCTTCGTGGACTCCCGTTCGAATTGGTTACGCGACCGGTACCATTCTCGCCTCTTCTGCCAACTCTCATCACTCGGGTAGCTGTCACGTCCGAGGTTACTCTCATTGAGCTGGGCGACTAAATCAGCAATCAGGGGGGCAATGGTCTCCTTGCTGGCTTGGTCGAGACCTAAAAATTCTCCAGCATATTGAGCGTGAAATTGCGCAAATTGTTCCGGGTCATAGGTACTCATGGCTGACATTTGCGCGCCGAGGACGGCCGACTGGGAGACCATCTCCTGAAATGATGCGAGATAGGAATTGTAATCAGGGTCTTCAGGCGTTGGGACCTGCTCACTGTATTGACTCTTAAACTCCTCCCACCTTTTGCGGATCGATCCCACGTAGCTGCCTAACTCTGCAGGAGTCGAAGGCAAGTTCCTCACCTGGGCGCTCTCTTCATTCTGTACCTCAGATGCAATCTGATTCTGCAGGTCAACATTGGCACTTTCCCAGATGGAAACTTGTTTTTCGAGATGTTCGATGTGACGGCGGAGGGATTCGTTATCCCGCTCCAGCTTCAGGGAATATGTTTTGGAAGAGACTTCGGTTTTGTCCTCAGCAGCGGAACCGCCGATCAGAGAAGCCAACCCCCAGCCCAGAAAAGCACCGAGCAGGAATACTCCCGCCCAACTAAACAGCGATGATGGTTTCATGAACTTAAGATAGCCCACTTTCTTCAGAACAGAAACGACTTATTGATTTGCACTGGAAGGGCGCAAGATGGTTCTCATCCCCCTCATCATATCCCTCATGCCTCCACTCAATGGTCGCTCCCCAAACGTAGCGGCATACGATTCCTGATGATCTGCAGGAATGGCATCCAAAAGGTATTGAGAAGAGGCTTCCTCAAACTCTCTCCTTTTTTCAAACCATTCTCTCATTTCGGCGGGCTCCTCCGGGCGATCTGACCAACCCAATTGATTCTCAGCAAGCTGTTCAGAAATCTGTTCCATGGTTTGCTGATATTGAGTCACTGAGCTCTCCTCCATCCCCAGGTAGTCCGTAACCATACTGGTTTGAAATTGAGCATAATCCTTTGGAGGCAGACTGC
>JBCBYL010000004.1:0-44761 GCA_039815855.1 Verrucomicrobiota bacterium | reverse complement strand
TTGCCATAACCTATTTTCTCAAGCCTATTTTACTTCAACTCAAAACGAACATCGCTAACCTCATCCTTACTAATGAATAGACCTAAACATCCATCCAGCCAAAGTCGTCGTGACTTTTTAAAAAAATCAGCCGCTCTCGGAGCCGCCACTTTTTACCCGGGATACCTTTCCTTCGGGCAAACTTCACCGAACGAACTCCTGAATATCGCCGCCATCGGAATCGGATCTCAAGGAGGCAAAAACATCCAGAGCCTGATGGGCACCAAATTGTGCCGCATGGCAGCTCTCTGCGAAATTGATCTGGAGGGCAAACACACTCAAAAATCTCTTACCAACCACCCTGACGCGAAGCAGTACACTGACTTCCGAAAGATGTTCGATGAAATGGCAGATCAAATCGACGCGGTCTTAGTCGCGACTCCAGATCACTCTCATTTCTGTGCAGCCATGCTGGCGATGTCTCTGGGAAAACCCGTTTATGTCCAGAAACCCCTGGCTCACACTTTTGGACAATGTCAGCGACTGATGGACATGGCAGCCAAATCCGGTGTTGTCACCCAGATGGGGAATCAGGGGCACAGTGGAGGGAATTTCTTCCAGTTCGAGGAATGGACAAAAGCTGGCATCATTAAAGACGTCACCCGGATCACTGCTTATATGAACTCAAAACGCCGCTGGCACGGTTGGGATACTTCGCTCATTGAATATCCAACCGACCCGATGCCGAATGGTATCAATTGGGACCAGTGGATCGATTCTGCCCCTGAACACCCTTTCAGCAAACGACTTCACCCAGGCAATTGGAGATCCTGGTTTGATTATGGGTGTGGTGCTTTCGGTGATTGGGGACCACATATTCTCGACACCTGCCATCGCTTCTTGAAGCTGGGCTTACCAGAAAAAATTACTCCGCTTACAATTGAAGGACATAACTCTTTCTTTTTTCCCCAAGCCTCAACGATTCAGTTTGATTTCCCAGAACGAGAAGGAATGCCTGCTTGCGCGGTTACCTGGTACGATGGCCAAGATAACCAACCACCTGAGCAAGAAAAGTATATTGACGTTCCAATCGATCCATCGGAAGTCGAACCAGAAGCCGGATCAGAATCAGAGAGTAGCGAAGTTCGGAAAAGTAAACCCGGAAAAATCATTTACAGTAAGGAACACATCTTCAAAGGAGGTTCACATAGCGATACGTTGAAAATCCTTCCTGAAGAAAAATACATGGAGATGCGTAAAGACCTTCCAAGGTTCGGATCCATCAAGGGAGGTCATTTCATGAACTTTGTTCAAGCCGTGAAGGGCGAAGCGAAACCCCAATCACCCTTCGAAATTTCGGCTCCGCTCACTCAAGTTTTCAATTTGGGATGTATCGTTCAACGCCTGAATGAAGAAATCCGCTTTGACCGGAAAACGAACTCGATCACTAATAACAGCACTGCTCAGGCGCTGCTTGATCCTCCACCAAGAGAAGGCTGGGAAGAATTCTATCAACTCTAATTTCAACAGAAATCCCATCATGAAAACACTCACTATCCTTTTCAGCATCGCAGTCTTCACCCAGCTGGGGCAGGCCAATCAAATCGCTGAAAGCCAGAAAGAATGGATTGCTAAATACCAAAAACAGAAAAACGTTCCTCCCCTGGAAGAGCAGCTCTTAAACACAGACCCAGAGCCTTCACTTGAGGGCGACTTCAAGCCTCTCTTCAATGGCAACGACTTGAATGGATGGACACCGAGAGGTGGTCATTGCACTTTCGAGGTGCATGACGGTGTCATTGTTGGCACCTGTGTCAAAGGATCTCCCAGCACCTATCTCTCAACAGAACGTGAAGATTATAAAGACTTCGTTTTCACCTGTGACATCAAGTGGAAAGTGCAGGGAAATACCGGAGTTCAATTCCGTTCCAAACGCAAAGAGGGAAAAAAAGGGGAAACCGTCTATGGTCCTCAAGTGGAAATGGAAGAGCCTGATAAAAATCGCGGCTGGTCTGGTGGAATCTACGGTCAAAGCTGCGGAGGATACTTCTACCCGGTCTGGCTCGAAGCTCATGAAGAGGCTCGCAAGGCCATCAAAGGTGACGATTGGAACCGCGTCACCATTCAGGCAAAAGGCACACTGATGCAAACCTGGATCAATGGAGTTCCTGTTGCGAAGATAGAAAATGATGAATTTCTGGAAGGCTTTTTTGCCCTGCAAGTCCACTCCGGCAAAGAAGGCACGGTTCACTTCCGTAATCTCAAGGTCAAAGAGTTAAACTGACCCAATGCGACTTGCGCTTCTACTCAGCCTCTTTTTTGTCCTGATTTCTCATCCTGCGCTCTCGCAGGATGAGACAGAGTGGACTGACCTTTTTGCCAATGGTGATTTTTCTCAGTGGCAATCCCTCTCAGGAAAAGAGGTCAGCAAAGGCTGGACCATCACCGATGGCGTCATTGAGCGCAAGGGGATCAAGCCGGGTGACATCGTGACACGTCAACATTATACAGACTTCGAACTCCGCTTTGAATGGAAAATCTCTAAAGCTGGCAATAGCGGCGTGAAGTATCGCACCCGAGGAAAGCTCGGCCTCGAATACCAGATACTCGATGATGAAAACCATAAGGATGGGAAGCTTCCGACCCACCGCTCAGCCTCTCTGTACGATCTTCTTGCCGCCCCGGATTCCAAACCCATCCAACCCGTGGGCGATTGGAATCACGCACGCATCGTGGCCAATGGCAACTCCGTCGAACATTGGCTCAATGGAGAAAAAGTAGCGAAAAGCATCATCGGCTCAGATCAATGGAATCATTGCTTTGAAAATAGCAAATACAAGAAACATGAAGGATTTGGAACTTGGAAGGGACCTATCCTTCTTCAAGATCATCAGGACTTAGTCTGGTTTAGAAACCTCAAAATACGCGAGCTTAAAAAGTAAGAACGATCTATGGATACCCCTGAAAAAAAGAATGCCGACGCATCGAATATGTCGGTCAACCCGCAAGTCGAAGCTCACCGCCAGATCATCCTAGATGGTCAGAAAAAAGGAACCATGGGGAAGGCGCTTGCCTATGCAAGACTCTCCGGCCCCGGCTGGTTACAGAGTGCCATCACCCTGGGTGGAGGCTCATTGGCGAATGCACTTTATTTAGGTGTGCTCGGCGGATTCGTCTTCATGTGGCTTCAGCCTCTAGCGATGATTTTCGGGATCATCATGATGAGCGCCATTGCCTACATCACACTCTCAACCGGGAAACGTCCTCTCCGCGAAATCAACACCCATATCAGTCCACTCCTAGGATGGGGCTGGCTCCTCGCTTCTATGATGGCAAACCTGGTCTGGAGCTTGCCCCAATTTGCACTCGCTACAGCGGCCCTGCGACAAAACCTATTGCCCGATCTCTTTGGATCTGAAGCCATGCCAGACCCCTGGGGGCAGATTGTCGTTTCCGTCATCATCCTCGCCATCGCTGTCACCAATGTGATGTTCTACATCTCAGGAGCAAAGGGCACCAAATTCTTTGAGCTCTTAATGAAACTCATGGTAGGTGCCATTGTCGTTTGCTTCTTCGGTGTTGTCATCCGTCTAAGCGTTGCAGGCGAAATCGACTGGGGCGCGATTGCCTCTGGAATGATCCCGCGCTTCAGCTCATTTTTCTCACCCGCCCCCACTTTCGCACCTTACCTGGAGGGATTAAGTGAAACCGGTCGACAGTTCTGGTCCGACATGATTGTCAGCCAGCAACGTGATGTCATGATCGGAGCCGCCGCGACCGCCGTCGGGATTAACATGACCTTTTTGTTGCCCTATTCGATGTTACGTAAGGGCTGGGACCGGGATTTCCGTGGCATGGCCATCTTCGATCTTTCTACCGGTTTGTTTATTCCTTTTATGCTGGCTACCGGATGTGTGGTCATTGCTTCCGCTTCTCAATTTCATGCCAAGCCTGCCGTCGGCTTTCTTGGTGAACGTGATGATAACGGCGCCCTGATCCAACCCGCTGCGAACCTGGTCGGCCCTTATCAATCGGTCCTCCAACAACGATTGCAGGTGGATATGAGTGAGGAAGATTTTTCAGCGCTCTCTGCAGACGAGGTGAAGCTGCGCACGAAATCACTGCCTGACGGTGAAAAAACAATGGCTGCGGTTCTCGTCAAACGAGACGCCTTTAATTTAGCGGCCACTCTCGAACCCCTGGTCGGGCGAACGGTCTCACATTACGTTTTCGGTTTCGGCGTATTAGCGATGGCCCTGAACGCCGCCACCATGCTCATGCTCATTAACGGTTTATGCTTCTGCGAATTGATGAACAAACCCGCAAAGGGATGGACTCAGCGAATCGGTTCCCTCATGGTCTGTGTTGGCGTCCTCGGCCCCTTCTTCTGGACGGGTGATGCCAAGGTATGGCTGGCCGTTCCCACCTCCGTCTTTGCCATGGTCCTGCTGCCGATTGCCTATGCCGTCTTTGCTCTGATGATGAATAATAAAACCATTCTCGGTAAGGATATGCCCACCGGACGCAACCGAATCATCTGGAATGTACTGATGGCAGGCTCATGTATTTTTGCCGCAATTGGAAGCCTCTGGACACTTTGGTCAAAGCTCAATTACCTCGGGATTTTGCTCTTTTTGATTTTCATCGGACTGGTCATTGCTACCCGTAAAAAGCGTGCACCTCTGGCCGAGAATTCAGGAGGAATTGAATAAAAATCAGAATAATCCGTGAACTCCACGGTGAGAGGAAAAGATGATGAAATTTGGAATAATCGGGACGGGTATGATTGGGGGCTTCCATGCAAAAGCAATCGATGCCATGCATGGTGGCGAACTCTCAGGAGTTGCAGATAAAGCGGCTCAACGCGCCCAAGACTTCGCCAGCAAGAACAACACCAGAGCATTTGAATCCGTAGAAGCAATGGTCGCTTCCTCAGACATTGATATCGTTACCATTGGCACCCCTTCTGGTGCTCACTATGAACCTGCTATGCTCGCTATGGAGGCAGGTAAACATGTCATCGTCGAGAAACCCTTGGAAGTCACACTGGAGAAAATTGATGAGATGATTGCCAAGGCCAGTGAAAAGAAGGTCACTCTGGCCGCCGTGCTCAACCGACGCTTCCATCCCGCCATGGAACTCTATAAGAAGGCGGTCGATCAAGGCCGCTTTGGAAAACTGACTTCTGCATCCGCCTACGTGAAGTGGTATCGAGATCAGGCGTATTACGATTCAGCAGGTTGGAGAGGGACCTGGGCACTTGATGGCGGAGGTGCACTCATGAACCAATCCATCCATACCATTGATGCACTTCTCTATCTGGCGGGGCCTGTCAAGTCAGTCCAGGCTCATACAGCATGCCTGGCTCATGTGGATATCGAAGTGGAAGACACCGCGGTGGCCTTGGTTGAGTTTGCCAGTGGTGCCATGGGGGTCATCGAAGGAGCGACCACCACCTGGTCTAAAGATGGGCACCCTGCCCGCGTTCAGTTAGCCGGAACAGAAGGTTCCGTCTTCCTTGCCGACGAAGCCTTCGAACTTTGGGACTTTATGCAAGAAGCTCCTGAAGACCATGAAGTGCGTGAGAACTATATGACCGGCGCGGCCGCCGGACTCGGGGCCAATGACCCCAGTGCCATTAATTTCTACCAGCACCAACGTAATTTTGAGGAAGTGGTCAATGCTATCCAAGAGGGGCGTGAACCTTCCACCTCTTCATCCGAAGCCAGAAAAAGTGTGGAACTGATCCGCGCTATCTATGAATCTGCCCAGAACGAGGGAAAGAAAGTCGTCTTATGATTTTGACAGGGTTCACAGACGAAGCAGGACGCTCACTTGAAACACAAATGAAGGCCACCCAAGCTCTCGGGTGGAAACACCTCTCCGCTCGTACCATCAATGGCACCAACATCCATGAACTATCGGATGATGACTTCAATCAAGTAGCAGACCAACTCGATGCAGCCGGAATCCAAGTCATTGAATTTGGCTCCCTGATCGGGAATTGGGCCAAGCCGATTTCCTCAGATTTCGATATCACCCTGGCAGAAATTGACCGCGCTATCCCACGCATGAAGCGCCTCAAGACGAAGATGATTCGCATCATGTCTTATGCCATGGAACCATGGGGAGAAGATCAACAAGAAGAAGAAAGGTTTCGTCGCCTCCGGGAAATCGTAAGGCGCTTTGAAGCGGAAGGCCTCCTTGCACTTCACGAAAATTGTCAGAACTACGGTGGCTTCTCCGCCGAACACACTCTCAAATTGATCGAGCAGGTTCCCCAGCTAAAACTCATTTTCGATACCGGGAACCCAGCCTTTACCAGAGATCGCTCCAAACCTGAGCCTCATCCGTGGCAGGATGCTCTCGAGTTTTACCGCACCGTCAAAGAACATGTCGCTCATGTTCATATCAAGGACTGCCTCAACCCAATCGAAGGAAGTACCGAACCAGAGAAATACACTCTACCAGGACAAGGCCAGGGGAAACTGAAGGAAACCCTTCAGGAAATGAAGGCAGATGGATATGATGGCGCATTCGCAATCGAGCCTCATGTGGCTACCGTTTTTCACGTTCAAGACGGACAAGAACCCGACTGGCAACAGTGCTACGATAGCTATGTCGAATACGGCGAGGCTTTTGCAGCGTTTCTTAAAGACTTGGATTACTTACCTGAAGTCTGATTGATTCAGTTATCCATCCAGCTCATTTGCTGAGCGTTCGATTCCAGTCACAGGCGTTTCGTCAGATTTCTCTTCCACCTTTTGTTCTGAAAAAGTGAACCAGAGCACGGCGGGCATAATCAGGTTTGCCAGGATCAGAACAAAGGTCATCGGCTTCTGTCTGGAAAGCATGTTATATGTGGCAAAGCCCAGTGATAACAAAAAGATAGGCGCCCAGGCGATGAGAGTCTCACGATAAAGCGCCATAATTCCCACTCCTAAAACGAAAAGCACCCAGGCAACTACATTCAGAGGATCGATCCGGCCTCCATTAAAAAACTCAAAGGTATCCAAGCCACTAAGCGGACCTCCTTTGGGCGCTGGAGGGGAAAAAAGTCGATCCCGATGCTCCTGTTCGATACTGACCGAGGCAGGAGTCGGCACGCCAAACAGTTCATTGACCGTAATCCAGCCTTCCATGCCTTCATACCAGGCGAGATCATCATGATCAACGATGCCATTCGCCCAGTGACGACGAAGCTCTCGCTCTGTAAATGGGCCCAGCTCTTTGCCGTCTCGATGCACGTAGATGTATGCGGGTTCAGACATATCGGTATTCTAAAAAATTTAGGCCTCCCATCTCACCCTGACAACCCCTCAAACCTGCACAGAAGATGATTTAACCTTAATGCAGATGAATTGTTACTTGAGTTTAACGAAAGGAGAAACCGCCGATCAGTGGGGTGTTAATCCACTTGCTTCAAAGCCAGTCGGGCACATATTAAAAAGGTGGGTTTCGAAATCAAAGAACTGATAGAAAAGCGGGCTGGAGATAATTACCGCTTACACGACGAATTCATGAACCAGACTCTGGTCAAGGTTCTAAGAACCATTGGCTTTGATAAGATCTACCATCGCGCCGAAGGCTGCTACCTCTACGACAAAGAGGATACACCCTACCTCGACTTTCTCAGCGGATATGGTGTCTTTAACATAGGACGTAATCATCCTGTCCTAAAGAAAACCATTCAAGATACGCTGGAACTTGATCTGCCAAACATGGTCCAGATGGATTGCGCCCTCCTTAGTGGTCTCTTAGCGGAGTCACTGGTCAAACGAACCCATTCCGGACTGGAAGCAGCCTTTTTCTGTAATTCAGGAACCGAAGCCGTCGAAGGTGCCATCAAATTTGCCCGAGCAGCGACGGGACGCTCAAAAATCATCTCCTTACAAGGTTCCTACCATGGCTTAACCATGGGTTCTCTTTCCATCTCGTGGAATAATCATTTTCGCGAAGGCTTCGGAGAATTCCTGCCACAAATCGAGTCCATCCCCCGTTATGACCTCAACGCTCTCGAGGATCATTTAAAAAACGAAGACGTAGCCGCATTCATTGTCGAATTGGTTCAAGGTAAAGGAGTTCACTACCCACGCGATGACTTCTTCAAGCAGGCCGAAGCGCTTTGCCACCGCCATGGCACCTTGTTCGTCTGTGACGAAGTCCAAAGTGGCATGGGTCGGACCGGCAAACTCTTTGCCTATGAGCATTGGGACCTCAAACCGGACATTCTTACCATCGCCAAAGCGCTTAGCGGCGGGTATGTCCCGGTTGCAGGCTTCCTAACCTCTCGTGACATTCACCAGAAAGTTTACTCACGCTTAGATCGCTGTGTTGTCCATTCCACTACCTTTGGCCGCAATAACCTCGCCATGGCTTGTGGTCTTGCCACCCTTCATGTCCTCGAAGAAGAAAACCTGTCCGAGAATGCCCTCATTCGCGGGAACCAACTCCTCGAAAGGCTCGAAGCCCTCAAAGAAAAATATGATATCATCAAAGAAGTCCGTGGGATGGGACTCATGATTGCTATCGAATTCCAGGAACCCTCTGACTCCCTCAAATTAAAACTAGCCTGGAAAGCAATTCACCAGGCCGATAAAGGCCTCTTTGCCCAGATGATCGTCTCCCCACTGCTTGAAAAGCATCACATCCTCTCACAAGTCGCCGGACACCAAATGGACGTTGTTAAAATTCTCCCGCCTCTCATTCTCGGACAAAAGGAGATAGACCACTTCCTTACTGCCTTCGAAGACTCCATCCAAAACGTTGGTAAACTCACCGGTCCTATTTGGAGCTTTGGCGCCAACCTCGCCAAAGCCGCCCTCGCATCCGGCTACACCCGATAACCAACAACCAACCCTAACACCCCCTCTCCACCCTTCACCCCCTTCGCTCTCCTCCCCATCCCATCCCATACTCACCAAAAAATAATGTTACAGGTGTGACATTATTTTTTTAGGGCTTGTCATGGGGCGAACATATTACATATAAATACGTAATATGTTGCGGGCCTTTATCTTTGTTCCTCTGATTGTTTTTGCGTCCTGTGCTACCTCATCTCAGCCTGGAGCTATTGGAAGCGGGGAATGGGCGATGGCATCATGGTATGGGAAGGACTTTCATGGGAAGCCCACCGCATCCGGAGAACGCTTTAATATGTATGGCGTCAGTGTCGCCCACAAGGAGCTCCCTCTCGGAACACGTTTGCGATTTTACAATCCGAAAACTGGTCTTTCAGTTAATGCAACGGTTAACGACAGAGGACCGTTTATTGCCGGACGGGATTATGATCTTTCCTATGGTGCTGCGAAAAAGTTAGGCATGGTAGAGGATGGCGTAGCGCGCCTCCATGTTGAGCAGCTGGGGATTGATCCTCAATTAGCCGCTAAGAATGAAACCCGATTGAATTCAGCCCATTCTGGTAAATACAGCTTACAGCTCGCCTCGTTTACAGAGAGGCACCAAGCTGAGGCATACTTAACTAAGATGGCTCCGGATCATCATTCTGCATTCATTGATTCGGCGCAGGTAGGCAACCAAACCTATTATCGTGTCATGAAAGGGATCTATTCGGATAAGCAATCCGCACTCCATGCTAGCCGTTCGGTCACTGGATTAGGTGATCAGCCACTCGTGAAGCAGCTCTAGCCACCTGCGACCATTTTCATCAGCTCGATCCGGTCACCGTGTTCGACAGCAGTCTGGTCCCATTTCGATTTTAGCAGCGCAGTCCCATTGTATTCGACGAGTAGCATTTTATTGGGGATCTGGACTTCAGCGATCAGGTCAGGAATCGATATACCCGCATCGACCTGCCTGGCCTTCCCGTTCACAAAAATGGTGACTTTACTCATGGATTGACTAATTGAGGCTGACTAAGGGCTTCATCCCAATCTTTCCAAACCGGATCCAATCCGACCGACTTGAGCTGATGAACGACTTCCTCAACACTCCGGTCATCAGAAATATCAAACTGACCGGTGGCATGTTCACCTTCAGATTGAATTTCCACTTCGACCTGCCTACCTCTGATGGTCTGATGCAAGCGATCCTGGGCAGCACAGGTATATCCTCCGGGCTCAGTATGAGAACCTGCACTCATCAGGGTCACCCCTAGTGGCATGAGTCCATCCCTTAAAGAGGCTGGTTCTCGCGTCGAAAGGACCAGTCCCACCTGAGGGAAGCAGATCCGAAAAGCACAGATCATTTGTGTCAGTTCCCGATCCGTAATCGGGGCCATCGGTTGAAATCCTCCAGCGGCTGGACGCAGCCGAGGGAAGGAAACGGTGATCGAGGACTTCCAATGATGCTTGAGGAGGTATTCCGCATGAGCGGCAAGACGCACCGCCTCCGCTCTCCAATCGGTGAGACCAAAGAGAGCCCCTATACCGATTCGGCGGAAGCCTGCCTCCGCAGCTCGTTCCGGACACTCAAGTCGCCAATCAAAATTCTTCTTAGGACCCGCTGTATGCATCTCTTCATAGATCCCCCGGTGATACGTCTCCTGATAGACGACTAGCCCCTCGGCACCCGCCTCTACCATACGCCGGTACTCTGGTGCTTCCATCGGCCCTACTTCCAAAGAGACCGCCGGAACAAATTGGCTGAGACGTTCGAGGCAGGCTTCAAGATAACCATTTCCGACAAACTTGGGATGCTCGCCAGCAACGAGTAGGATATTCCGGAACCCCTGATCCAGGAGATGCCTGGCCTCCTTCTCCACTTCGTCGACCTCTAAGGTGACACGGAGAATAGGATTATCCCGGGAAAAGCCGCAATATTGACAGTTATTAATGCATTCATTCGAAAGGTAGAGTGGGGCAAAGAGCCTCATCGTTTTACCAAAATATTGACGGGTCAGGCGCTGAGCCTCGGCTGCCATTCCTTCAAGATTCTCTTCCTTCTTGAGCAATTGGCGCATTTGCCTGGTTGCCGGTGTCTCACGACCAGACTCGATCTGATTGAATTGTTGGACGAAACTCACATCAATAACTTAAGGAAAGGTAAATTGATTTCAAACTCTACCTGTCTTTTATCCTGCCATTGACTTCGGTAGCTACTCCCTCATTATTTAGGCCGTGAATGGATTGCGCATCTTGATGTTAGGACTTTCGGTGGTGACATTGTCATCTGTCGATATCCTCCTGATCAAGGGGATCTCCCTGACCGCAATGGTAGTCACCCATGCTGAAGAAGAAGGCATTCCAACCTCTATCACTGAGTCGATCAGTGGTAGAGAAAATTGCCACTTCTGTGAAACGGTCGCTCAGACCGAAAAGAAAGAGCGAGAAGAAAAAGGTACTGTCGAAATATACAAACCTTTACTCTCGTACACTCTGACCACTGCGGCTCAGCTTCCCACTCGAGGAAATGCTCACGCAGGCACCTGGCATGCAGGACCGAAGCAGGACTTCACTCCAAGATCCACTCTGCCCGTCCTTCCACCTCCCCGCCTTTCTTAGTCTCTATCCTCATTGGAAGCTGACTTCCGATCATCACGCGATCCATTGCGTGATCACCTGCCTTCGTAATGAAGGCAACCTCTTGAACCGATTAAGAAAGGATCACTTAGATCATATGAAAAATTTTATCAGGCTTAGTGCCATTCTCATTACCATGAATTCCATCACTGGATGGTCTCATGTCTCTGATTTAGAAACCGTCGGGGAGCCCGTTTCTCGACCTGATGCTCATGCCCCTATCTCCATCATGGGAGACCACACCCACAAACAAGGCGAGTGGATGCTTGCCTATCGTTACATGTATATGGAAATGGATGGCATGCGGAATAATAACTCTTCCGTGAGTTTCGCGGATGTTGCAACAGCAGGATTTGCCGTCACCCCTACGGACATGACGCATGAGATGCAGATGTTCGGCATCATGTATGCCCCGACAGATGATCTGACCTTGATGGTCATGACCAGCTATCAACAATTGGAAATGGATCACGAGATCGTCAGACCGCTAGGTCCTCTCATCGCGGCCAATAATGGTTCGACCACCTTTAGAACCCGTTCCGAAGGAATTGGCGATACCCGCGTGTCTGCCCTCTACGATCTATACGAAGCAGATGGGATGAAATTACATGCCGGTTTAGGCCTCAGCCTTCCTACAGGGTCGATTACCGAGATGGACGAACGGCCTGTGCCGTTTCAGCCCCTTGTAGAACGGATCCTGCCTGCAGCGATGCAACTCGGCTCGGGAAGTGTAGAAATCCGTCCTTCACTGACTTGGACGCATTTCTTTCCCAATGTCTCCTATGGTGTTCAGATGCGAGGAGTTTCTCGTCTCCATGAAAACCATGAGGGCTACCAACTGGGTGATGAATTTGCCACCGACGTCTGGGGCTCCTTACGTCTATCTGATTGGATGAGCTTTAGTGCGGGTCTGGGGTATATCTGGGTCGATCATCTCGAGGGAGCTCAGGATAGCGTTGGCCAGAATACACCTGTCCCCGGGGTTCAAACCATTCCCACCGCTTTCGGTGAAAATTACGGTTATCAGGAAGTGAATGCCATATTCGGAGTTAACTTTCTCGTTCCGCATGGTTGGTTCCGGAATCACCGTCTGGCTGTTGACGCCCGGCTTCCCGTCTACCGGAACCATAACGGTTTCCGGCTAGAGAACGACTTCACCGTTACTGCCGGATGGCAGTGGGCATTTTAACATTTGGCATTTAGCAGATCTTCCACAAGCTTTGCACCGATGGCGCGAGGATTGATTTCGGATGGTCTCATTAAGGAAAGTGAATGGGGGGATGGCAACCTGCAAGCCAGACCGTTCCTCCAACCTTTTCTGCATACCCTCGAGGAGTTTCCTAAGAAACACCTCCTCCAACGAAGAGACCTGATCGGTGAACTGGGTGCCGAACTGGGAATGCACTTTGAGGGGGCGAGTGCTTTCAGCTCAGAAACCACTCGGTGGCGTCTGGATGTCCTTCCCAGAATCATTGCGCCGCAGGAATGGGAATTTCTTGAAGCGGGTCTGATCCAGCGCGCTCGTGCTTTCAACGCCCTCCTCTCCGATCTCTATGGCAAGCAACAGATTCTGAAGGATCGGATCATTCCCTTTGAGCAGGTCTACGATGACCCTGCCTTTCTTTACCCCTGCGTCAATTTACTGAACAAAGATCAAAGCTACCTGACTGTAGGTGCCGTGGATCTCGTCCGGGATAAGAGCGGTCGCTGGATGGTTACGGGTAATCATTATTCCACACCAGTTGGCCTTTCTTACATTTTGCAAAATCGCCGAATGCTGGCTCAAACGGTTCCCGAACTCCTTGAGAGCATCAAAGTCGAACCTGTATCTACTTTCAGTTCCGACCTCATCGAAGCCCTTTCTTCACAAAGTAAAAAAGCAAAACCCAGAATCGTCCTTCTCACCGCCGGCGGGCAGGAGCCGGTGACATTTGAAGAGGCCTTCCTGGCCAGGCGCATGGGGATTCCGATTGTTGAACCTTCAGATCTACTGGTTCGGGACTCAAGAATCGTCCTGAAGACAGTCGACGGGCTTGAACCGATCGACATTATTTACCGCAGACTTCCCAGCATCGAAATGGACCCCATTGCCTTCGGCTATCACGGGCGAGGAGGGATTCCCGGACTCATCAACTGCGTGCGACAAGGAACGGTGCAAGTGGTTAATGCCATCGGCTGTGGTGTCGCCGATAACCGATCCCTTCTCCCTTATTCTGATCGCATCATACAATACTACCTGAGCGAGATCCCATTATTGCCTACTGTTCAAACTTATATCTGCAGTGATCCTGACCAACGGGCCGAAGTCATCGAGAATGCCGACAACCTCTTGCTTAAGCCCGTTCACCGGGAACACGAAGCAGGAGGACTCTACGACACAGGAGATCGTAAGAACTATCATCAACAGATGAAAAAGATGCTGAAAACCAATCCCAAATGGGTCGTTGCACAGCCGTTTATCGATGCTTCACACTATCCTCGTCTCATCGGCAATCATCTCGTAAATCGCCCCGCCTACCTGCGTGCTTTCACCTTATTGGGTGATCGCCCGATGGCTCTCCCTGGCGGCTTGACTCGTCAGGCGATGGAAGATGACCGAGACCTTCATGTTGCTGATTTTGCGGCCGGGACAAAAGACACCTGGGTTCCGATTCATCCCAACCGTAAATCCGGAAACCAGCGCAAACACCGGCAAAGGAAACCAAACCACTCTTTTTCTGATTTCTCCGTCTCCAGTCGTGTCGGTGAAAACCTGTATTGGATGGGGAGGCATAGCGAAAGGGCAGAGCATACGGTCAGAATGGTGAACATCCTCCTTGAGTTTGCCTGGCAGAAACTTGAAAAAAGAGAGCGCCAGAATCTCTGGCCACTCTGGCAGGCAGCGCAAAAAGCCTCCGGCAGCCAAACCAAAAGAATCAAAAAAAATCCTCCCAAAGAAATCCTCCCCATCGCTCGGGAGCTCATCCTTGACGAGGAGCATCCCGGATCGGCCCTGAATAATCTGCGTCGCGCTCATTGGAACGCCGCTGAGATCCGTGAATTCATTACCCCTGAAGTTTGGGGGCGCCTCAATTCGTTTACGAACCGATGGAATGACATTCCCTATAAATCGAGAATTGCCCCCACCCGACTCCACCCCATTTGTGCAGATGCGATTCAGCAATTTGCCTTACTCAGCGGCACCGTAAACCGCACCATGCTTCATGATAAAGGATGGGAGTGCTACCGCTTGGGAATCCTTCTCGAACGAGCTATCTCGACGAATACCGTGCTGACGATTGTGCTACCTCACGCCATCACTCATTCTGATTTGACCAGTTCAGAAGATACCGACCTGACCACACTACTCAGAATGCTCGGTTCCCTGGATGCTTATCAACGTGAATACCGTTCCAGGACGTACGTGCAACTCGTTGCCGAGTTACTTTGGAAAAATCAGCAGGCTCCTAATGCCATTGCCTATTGCATGAGGAATCTCATTTTTAATTTAGAATCACTCCACCGCGGACAAAAAACGAAATCGTCTCCTCCGCTGGATCTGGCGAGAGAGCTCAAATCCAAGTGCCAGCAATTGAATCCGGACGACCTCTTTCCTAACCGGACTCTGGATGCCGATCAACTAGAGGCGGTGAGTCCGGAACAACTTCAAGTCTATAGCCAGTATGTGGAAAGCCTCGCCCTCGAGATCGGCCAGACTTTGGAAGATCTCCATCTCAGTATTGAGGACCAATATTTTTCACACCTGAACGAGAGAGGGAGATGAAATTTACCGTTAGCCATAAGACCGAATATCAATATCGGACTCCTGCATCAGAGTCCTATGCGGAACTCAGGCTCTGCCCCCAGACGGTTGGGCATCAGGTCGTAAAAAAACAGAGCCTGACCATCAACCCCGAAGTCGAAACTGAGCAGTACACGGACTTTTTCGGGAACCGGGTCCAATACTTTTCTATCCCATACCGCCACGAGTCGCTCAGGATTACCAGCAGGGCTGAAGTTGAAACCAGTCCGGTGACCATGCCCGAATTGGCCACCGAAGTCACCATCGCGGAAGCCAGGCAAATTATGACGAATCGACTTCAGGCCAATTATCCCTTTCTCCAACCCACTGAACTAGTGCCTCTGCGCCAATCCATCGATCCCCTCAAAGTGACTCACCTTTGTAAAGACAGTCTCACATTCGGAGAAGCCATCGTGGAACTCAACACTTGGATTTTCAGGAACTTCAAATACAAGCCGGGAGTGACCGATATCACCACGCCTCTTCCAAAAATCATCAAACAGAGAAAAGGAGTCTGCCAGGACTTTGCCCATCTGATGTTGGCCATCCTTCGGACCTTTAGACTACCCGCGCGTTACGTGAGTGGTTATATCGAAGCGTATGACCCTGAAACCACTGATCCTGGACTCATCGGAGCAGCTGCCAGCCATGCCTGGGTCGAAGTCGCCCTCCCGGGTGGACACTGGATTGGTCTAGACCCGACCAATAATCAGATCGCCAGTGAACGCCATGTCAAAGTCGCCGTGGGTAGAGACTATCGTGACGTCGCTCCTCTCACTGGCACGTTCAAAGGAGCCACCGACCAGAAGCTCGAAGTCATTGTTTCCGTAAAACGAAAAAAATCCAAATAACCTCATTTTTTATGAAATCAATCGAACAGACCGCGCAATCTATTGAGGACCTTCTCCAGAAAAATAATTGTGTTTTGACCATGGGTGGGGAACCCACTTACCTTCCGTTCCAACCTGAGGGGGAAGAATGGAATCAGGCCGCCTTAGGACCGACGAAACTGGTCTATGCGCGCAAGTTAGCTCTCCAACTCATCCAAGACCACTATCAGGGCGCAATCCTCATTCAGACCTACGGTAAAACCTACCCCGGTGAGCCATTACCTCGTTGGAATATCATCCTCGAATTTGATCCCAAAAAACCTCTCTGGTCTCATCCAAAACTGTTTCCAGGGCACCAAACGTTAGCTAGGCCGATCACGAAACAGAAAGTCAATGCACTCGCACTCTCTCTGGCCCGGCGTTTAGGGTTTGAGAAGAAGCTGCTTACCTTCTCCGAACCGATCAAAGGCCCTCTTGCCTATGCTCTGCCTTTACGATTCCAAAAAGGATGGCAGTCGGCAGAGTGGAAGCTCCCTAAGTCCTGTCACCAACTCGTCGAAGGAAGCAGCTCCGCCGGATTACGCCTACCTCTTGATCGATTGCCTGAGAAAACACCGCGAACCGCTCTTACACTACAATCAAGAGAGAATGGCATCGAAATTTTTCTTCCTCCTCTGAAGCAAAAACCCTATCGCGAACTCATCCAATTAATCGAAACCGAGGTCACCGCAGCCAAACTCCCGGCAGGCAGTGTCATCCTCTGCGGTTACTTACCTGAAGATGCGACGAACACAGATCGGATCATCATGGCTTCTGATCCCGGTGTTCTAGAAATCAATCTGCCTCCCCGTCAGACATGGGAAGGATATCGAGAGGTTCTCGACAGGATTAATACGGCAGCCACTCAAATTGGACTCTGTACCCATAAATATCATTTTAATGGAGAGATTCAAGGAACCGGCGGGGGCTCTCACCTCACATTTGGTGGTAAATCCGTCAAGCATAGCCCCTTCCTTACTCAACCTGACCTACTCCCCTCCATCATCCGTTACTGGAACAACCACCCTGTTCTCAGCTACCTCTTCACAGGCCATTTCGTTGGCCCTGGATCGCAGGCACCACGAGTCGATGAATCCAACCCCCTTCTACTTAAGGAACTTGAGCTGAGCTTAGATTCCAGAGTATCCAATGCTTCACCGGAGAAAATGGAGCAACTCTTCGATGAAATTTATCTCAAGTTGAAGCACTTCTTTGTCGACGCCGCAGGGAACACGCATCGCTCCGAGATCTGTTTAGACAAACTCTGGAACATCAACTCTCCCAATGGAAAACTCGGCATTATCGAATTCAGAGCATTTGAAGCCACTCCGGATGAGCGCCAAATCACCGTCCACAGCCTCTTACTGAGGGCCATCATTGCCAGACTGATCCATTCTCCCTACCGACTACCGCTGATTCAGTGGAAAGAAACACTGCAAGATCGATATTTCCTCTCTCCTTTTCTCGACCGTGATCTTAAGCAAATTCTCAAAGACCTTTCTGCGCACGGACTCAAACTCAAGAGCGAGTGGTTTCAAAAGACGTTCGATCATCAATTCCCATTGCTTGGAGAACTCGCCAGTCAGGACCCTAACCAGCCTATCCGTTTCTTTAAAGGATTGGATGCCTGGCCTTTGCTCAGTGAAGTGCCTTCCGGTTCAGTGACGTCTCGCCCGGTTGATGTCTCCAATGAGCGAATTCTGGCTGTCACCACTCCAGAAATCGCTGAACGTGGATACCTCAGGGCTGCTGGTCAGATCATTCCTTTGAAAAAATTTGGAACAAAAGCCATCCGTGGAATCCGGTATCGATCATTTCCTGCTCATCTTTCCTTACATCCGTATTTACCTGCCCATGAACCTCTCAGAGTCGAATGGATTGATAAAAAAAGCGGTGCGGTGATTTCAGTTGCAGATCGGTATTCCTGGAATCCCGAAGGTAAGAACTATACCGACCGACCACAAAATGAAGCCGAAGCACTGCAGCGACAGTCCAAACGCTGGCGCGTCCTCCGCACCGGAGCACGTAAAAAGCAACCAGACTCAAACCCTATAACTACCAGTGAGTGGACGGTCGATTTAAGGCAGGCATGATATCCGCGATTCGAATCAGTGCCCTCCTCGAGGGAATTTCCTACCTGGCCCTCTTATTGATTGCCATGCCTCTCAAATATTTCGGAGACCTCCCTGCAGCAGTGCAAGTCACCGGGTTGGCACATGGCATCCTATTCATCCTTGCCTGTGCGTTGCTGGCGATCGCGTTCCTTCGGAAAACCATTTCTTTCTCCTTATCTCTAAACGTCTTTATTGCATCTCTTATCCCCTTTGGCGCCTTCTGGGCCGATCGAAAGTTAGCTACCTTGCAGGAAGAGATTGCCAATGGCACTTAAATCTAATATTTTCTCAGCATGTTGATTGTAAAAATTATTTGTGCCATTTTTATTCCGCCCCTAGCTGCTTTTCTCCACTCAGGGATTAGCACCCAGTTCTGGATCAATTTGATTCTCACCCTACTAGGTGGAATTCCAGGCATCATCCACGCCTTTTGGCTTATTTTCTTTTCGAAGTAATCATCTCGTCGATTAGATGACATTGACCAAATCCACATCAGGTTGGACTTGTGTCATTGCCTTTCTGATTTACGCCATTCCTGCCATTGCACGCTGGGAATCTCTCGATACCTGGTATCGGCTTTTTACACTCTCCGCACT
This sequence comes from Verrucomicrobiota bacterium, assembly GCA_039815855.1. Classification (GTDB taxonomy): domain Bacteria; phylum Verrucomicrobiota; class Verrucomicrobiia; order Methylacidiphilales; family JBCBYL01; genus JBCBYL01. Next base: position 25,942 of record JBCBYL010000004.1, on the reverse strand, counting down.
CTTAGGCGCCTTGTTTCTCGGGATGTCGCTTGCTCTTGGACCAGAGAGAAAAAGGCTTCATTGGTTTGCCCTGATCTTTCTATTGATTGGAGTGGCCGGCCCTATCGATGCCATCGCATTCTTTCTCATTATGCGGATACCCATCGGGTGGATCGATTATTTTCAATTTGCTCTGCCCCCGGCTGCACTAACCTATTACCTTCTCATGCTCGCACTGAGCCGATACATGAGCCATCAGCCTAAGACTTCGTCTTAACCACGCGCGTATCTTGTAATGACGCTGCTTCATCTTTAGTCATTACGAGGACTCGATAGACGACGCGGTAATCCAACAAACAATCTGTGTCATCCGACAGGCTAAGTGGTTACGATGAACCAAGCTCATCCCTGATGCGAGTGGATTGCTTCATACGCTACGCTTCTTCGCAATGACGGTAGGGTGTCGCGTTTCAGTCATTGCGAGGAGTCGCAGACGACGTGGCAATCCAGCGAATGGTCTGTGTAATTCACCGGGCAGAGTGGTAACAGTGAACCGAAGTCATGGCCTGGTCGGGTGGACTACTTCATACGCTACGCTCCTTCGCAATGACGGTAGGATGTCACGTTTCAGTCATTGCGAGGAGTCGCAGACGACGTGGCAATCCAGCGAATGGTCTGCGTCATCCGCCGTGCAGAGTGTTAGCTGCGAACCAAGCTCATCGCTAAACGAGTGGATGGATTACTGCGTTCACTAAGACTTCGTCTTAACCACGCGCGTATCGCAGATGTGATCATGCAGGGCACGCTTCTCAGAATCGAAACCGGCGATGATGTAGCCGATTAACAGCGTAAGGGAGCTAAGAAAAGTGCCCCAATATCTGCCGAAAGCGCGCATCATAGTGAGGGGTTCTCCGTTTGAGCGAACGACCTTCAGACCGAGTGCCATTTTACCAAAGGTGGCTCCAAATTTGCCGACCATGTAGGTATCATAAGCCAACGCTATCAAAATCCCGATGAAATTGAGGGTAAGCTCTACCGCCAAATCCATGCTTCCATCGCTACCAATTGCTCCGGCTACCGCTAAGGGGATCATGAGTATTAAGTTCACAGCTAGGAGGAGGATTCCGTCGATGAATCGAGCAACAAAACGAATCCAAAAACCCGCATAAGCTACAGGCTCAGAAGAAGAGCCAGTCACTGCATCATCTACGCCACCTGGCGCACTGATCGGAGGTGGAGCAGAGACGTCAGCTAGAGTCCCATAAGCAACCCAGTCCTTCATCCCATCTTTCCAGACTAAGGTATCAGATTGAATCTTTCCGCTAGAGACAAGCTCTTCAAATTCAGCTTCCTCAACAGGCCCTAGCTGTTCACCATTCTTTGCATAATACCAACTCACGACTCGCATTAGAGCGAGATTCCCCACACAGGTCAATCGTGATCAATTCACTAAAAAACATACTCACTCGAGCCACATTCGGAGCAGACTTCTCCCTTTTTAAAAGGTTCATTGCATTTTTCGCAAATTTGCCAATCGGAGGCCTGAAGGTCATGATCGACCGCAACTCTTCGGTCAAAAACAAAGCACTCCCCTTCCCATTGGCTTTTTTCCTTAGGGATTTCCTCCAGATATTTCAGGATCCCCCCTTTGAGATGATAGACATCTTTAAATCCCTTACTTTTAAGGAATGCTGTTGCTTTCTCACAGCGGATACCACCCGTGCAATACATGGCCACCTTAGGATGTTCTGCTGGATCGAGATTCTCGTCTACGTATTGAGCAAATTCGGTAAAGTTAGCGGTTTGAGGATCAATCGCTCCTTTGAATTTCCCGATCTTGGTCTCATAGGTATTACGGGTATCGACTGTGATCACATCTGAACCAGTAATCAGCTCATTCCACTTCTCTGGTTCGACGTAGGTGCCCGGATTCGTCGGATCGATATCAAACTGGCGAAAGGTCACGATCTCTTTTTTCTCTCGCACCCGCAATCTTGGGAAAGGCTGCTCCTCATTCCATGAGACTTTATGTTCAAGTTGCTCAAACCTGGGGTCGGCTTTTAAAAGGCCAAGAAATTGATCAATGACGGAGGGAGCCGCTGCGACCGTTCCATTCATTCCCTCCGCTGCCAGGATGATCGTCCCTTTTAAGCCTGTCTCTGCACCGAAGCATCGGATCTTTTCCGCCCATTCAACATAGTCGGCTAACTCAACGAATTGATAGAAAGCTGCAATTTTGAAATTCACCACTTCATATTGAATCAAAACGGGTGACCAATAAAACAAATTTACATCATGTCATCATCAGAGACGGAGGATTCTCGACCCCTTATTGTCTATTTTGCAAAGCGCCGCAATAGGTTACCTTTTCCCATGACCTACAGCAGATCTGACCTTGATGAGATGGAGCGCTTTTATCGTGCTAATTTTGTCAATTCCCTCCCCGGCTTTAAGAGCACCAATTTAATCGGAACAATCGATCCTCACGGGCAAACCAATTGCACAGTTTTTAGTTCCGTTATTCATTTGGGGTCCAATCCGCCTCTGCTGGGAATGAATAGCCGACCTCGCACGGCCATGAGCCACACACTGCATAACATCGAAGAAACCGGCTTCTATACCATCAACCATGTGAATCATGAAATCTGGCAACAAGCACATCAAACATCAGCCCGCTACGAAAGAGACCAGTCTGAATTCGATGAAGTTGGGCTTCATCCTGAATTTACCGACACACTTCCCGCCCCCTACGTTCGAGAATCTCGCCTGAAAATTGGAATGAAGTTTGTTCAATCTTATGACTTTCCCAACAACACCATCTTTATCATCGGTGAAATTATCGAAGTCCACCTTGATTCATCAGTGGTCAAGGAAGATGGCTACATAGACATCGAGACTCTTGGCTCGATCGCCAACACGGGGTTGGATGCTTATCATCAAACTGAGATGATGGGACGCCTCAGTTACGCGAAAGTAGATCGATCCCCTGAGCGGATCGACTAGGCTTTAGACAGCGCGCTGGATCACCACGTCGTCTGCGACTCCTCGCAATGACTGAAACGCGACACCTTACCGTCATTGCGAAGGAGCATAGCGTATGAAGCAATCCACCCGACCAGGCCATGACTTCGGTTCACTGTTACCACTCTGCCCGGTGAAGTACACAGACCATTCGCTGGATTACCGCGTCGTCTGCGACTCCTCGCAATGACTGAAACGCGACACCTTACCGTCATTGCGAAGGAGCGTAGCGTATGAAGTAATCCACCCGACATGGCTATGACTTCGGTTCACCGGTACCATTCTGCCCAGCGGATGACACAGACCATTCGCTGGATTGCCACGTCGTCTGCGACTCCTCGCAATGACTGAAACGCGACACCCTACCGTCATTGCGAAGGAGCGTAGCGTATGAAGTAATCCACCCGACCAGGCCATGACTTCGGTTCACTGTTACTACTCTGCCCGGTGGATGACTCAGACCATTCGCTGGATTGCCACGTCTTCTGGCGACTCCTCGTAAGGACTGGGGATTCTACTCTGTTTTGGCGATCGTGATATGCAGCTCAGATTTCTTTAAGGGGCCAGGAACGTAGGGGGCATCCCAATAGATCATTCTTGGTTCGCTGACGGCTTCATAGCCATCATTCTCAGCCAGCCACTTGACTGCTATTTCCTGAGCCTCCTCAAATTTCTTCTTTGAATACGCTCCACGGATACCAACAGATAACACCTGGCGCTCCTCTATGGTTTCGACCTTCACATTTTCCGTCGATTCCAAGGAGTCGTGATCAATATCAGTCCCGATGTAGAAAACCATCTCACCGGGCTCCAACTCAGCTTCGACCGGAGTCGTCATCGCGATTTTTCGTTCATCGATGTAGCGAAAAAGAGGCATGAAAAGGGAATTATTGCGGTCGAAATAGTTTCCAGCATCCGAACTGGCACGAATGACCGTAGAAGCTGGTAGCGTCTTAACTTCAACTTCTCCTGGCTTCGTCGGAGTAAACGCTTTTTCTGCTGCAGATGAACTCATAACGAATGCAGATAAAACCCCAACCAAGAAGAGCCCCGAGAACAAACGGTCATAGATCATAACACCAAATAGGTTTATTTTGACCAATCGAGCATCCGTTGGATGGGGACTTGTGCTCGCTGGCGGAGGGTTTCATCCATAATGATCTCAGGTGAATTCGTTTCCAGAGCGGATACTAATTTTTCCATCGTATTCATTTTCATGTACCGGCAGTCAGCACAAGCACAGTGATCCGTTGGTCCGGGAATAAAGGTTTTGTCTGGCAGCTCTCGCTTGAGGCGATGCAACATTCCCGACTCGGTTACGATGATGAATGCTTCGGCATCACTCTTCTTACAATAGGTGACCATCTTCTCAGTAGAGCACACTTCATCAGCCAGCATCCGCACCGCTTTCGTGCACTCCGGATGAGCAACGAGAGGAGCATCAGGGTATTCATCACGGATTTTCATAATCGACTCATGGGTAAACTCGATATGCACATAACAGTTCCCTTCCCAGAGGCGCATGGGGCGGCCAGTTTGTTGTGTTACCCACTCACCCAGATTCTGGTCCGGAACAAAAAGGATTTCACGGTCCTGAGGCACACGCTCGACAATCCTCTTTGCATTCCCTGAGGTGCAAATGACATCACTCAGTGCTTTGACACCTGCGGAGCAATTGATGTAAGCGACCACATACAGGCCCGGATTCTCATCAAGATAAGCTTTCAATTTTTCCGGAGGGCAGGAATCCGAGAGTGAACAACCGGCATCCATATCTGGAATAAGAACCGTTTTAGAAGGATTGACGATCTTGGCTGTTTCGGCCATGAAGTGAACCCCGCAGAAAACGATGACATCCGCTTCTGTGGACTGAGCCTGATAGGATAGCCCCAGGGAATCACCCACGTAGTCAGCCACTTCCTGAATATCAGCAGTTTGATAATTGTGAGCCAGAATCACTGCGTTCTTCTCTTGCTTGAGTTCACGCACTCTGTCTTGAAGGGATAATTCAGCTACCGGCATAATCTTATTTTAATTCGCTTTGAGCTCCTGTCTATCACGGAAGGTATCCACTATGGTGCGCCCAATAATCCAAACCATCGACAGACTGATGCAAGAATCTGCGATATTGAATGACGGCCAGTGCCAGTCTTGATAGTAAACATCGATAAAATCGACCACATAGCCGTGAAGAATACGATCTATCAGGTTTCCGACTGCGCCGGAAACGATCATCGCCCCCACGAAATTGACCTCGATTGATTTCCAATCCAAGGACCTCGAAATCCAGAATCCAAAAACCAGAATACTTCCAGCAACCATTCCTAGTAAGAGGTTATTTCCCTGAAAAAGACCAAAGGCGACACCGTCGTTGGTGACATAGGTCCAATTCAATATGCCCTCAATCACGGGGCGAACCTGACCGATGTAGAAATGGTCGAGGATCAGAGACTTCGTCCACTGGTCGGCAATCAGCAGACTCACCGCCAGCACGTAAAAGAGCCAGAGTGGTCTGGGCCAACCTGGCTTGGAGTCACCACTCGTCTCCATCCTATGCAGCCGTTAAATCCAGGCGAGAGACCGCTTCGGCACAGCGAGAGCAAAGTTCCGGATGGTCCGGATGACTGCCCAGCGCTGGAAAGTACTTCCAGCAGCGAACACATTTGTGCCCACCATGAGGCTTCACTTCGATCTCTGCCTGGGAAGAATGGATCACGACTTCAGAAACGATAAACAGCTCTGCTAAAAACCCAGCGACATCATCGGGTGCCAAGACTGACTTTTCAGGCACCATGCTCTGCGGAATCAAGACAGTGGCTTCCAGACTCTTTCCAATTTTCTTATCACGTCGACACTCTTCGAGCTTCTCATTCACCTTCGACCGGAGTTCGAGCAGGCTCTTCCACTCTTCTTCCATTCCATCCGGTGCATCGATTTTTCGCGATTCAGGAAAAGTCTGCAAGTGAATGGACTCGCGTAATAAAGCTCCTTCTGCCGCTCCAGCTTTTCCGTCCAGCATATATTGCCAGGCTTCTTCAGTGGTGAAGGGAATGATAGGCGCCATCAGTCGTGTCAGAGCATTAAATACCTCCCACATCACCGTTTGGGTCGACCGACGGTTCTTTGAATCGACCGCATCGCAGTACATCCGGTCCTTGGTCAAATCGATATAAAGAGCAGAGAGTTCGACGGCGCAAAACCGGTTCACAAGGTGATAAACGACGTGAAAGTCGTATTTCTGATACGCTTCTCTGACCTGCCCGATCAGTTCATGAAGATGGAGAAGAATGGCCAGATCCGCTCCTTCTAATTCACTATCCATGATCCGGTCCTGCTCTGGATTAAAATCAGCTAAGTTCGCAAGTAGAATACGATAGGTATTTCTCAACGAACGATAGGTATCCGCAACTCGTTTGAAAATTTCTTCTGAGAAAGGAACTTCATTTCGGTAGTCTTCACTGGAGACCCAGAGCCTGAGAATGTCACCACCGTATTGATCAACAAATTGCATCAATCCAACCGGTTTGCCAGAAGACTTGGAAAGCTTCTTCCGGTCCTCATCAACGACAAAGCCATTGGTGAGCACTTCACGGAAGGGAGGTTTACCATTAACCGCAACCGAAGTGGATAAGGAAGACTGGAACCAACCCCGGTGCTGGTCACTCCCTTCCAGATAGAGATCCGCCGGGAAAGACAACCGGCGACGGGTCACCGCCTCATGACTGCAACCTGAGTCGATCCAGACGTCGAGAGTGTCAGTCGTTTTGGACCAGTCTTCCGGGACACCGAGAAGCTTAGCCATTGCTGCGGAATCATTCTTAAACCAGAGATTGGTACCCTCTTTTTCCACCAGATCGGCAAATTTTAAAATCGTTTCCGCCTCCAGTTTAGCTTCCCCTTCTGGAGTCACAAAAGCCGGGATTGGAATCCCCCAGGTGCGCTGTCGGGAGATACACCAGTCCGGACGGGTCTCGACGGCGCCTTTAATCCGGTTCTTTCCCCAGTCGGGCACCCACTTCACGGTTTCAATCGCATCGAGTGCATCTGGCCTAAAATCATCCACCCGAATGAACCATTGGGTGACTGATCTGAATATAATCGGTGTCTTGGAACGCCAGCAATGCGGGTAACTATGCTGGAACGTCTCGCTCACGATCAGTTTCCCTTTCTGATCGAGCATCTCAGCAATCAATGGATTCGCCTTGAAAACATACTGACCGACCAGCTCGGGGACGCCGCATTCCTCGGTCAAGCAACCGCGATCATCCACCGGAGAGAGCATATCCAAGCCCTCGCGCTTCCCGAGGAGGTAATCGTCGTTACCATGACCCGGGGCAATATGAACCAGGCCACTACCTGACTCCGAAGTGACAAAATCTCCATGATAGACCTGGCCAGTCCGGTCTAGAAACGGATGCTGGTAAGTCACTCCTAATAGGTCTCCGCCTCTGACCCGCTTTACTTCCTTCCACTGCTTCTCCGCTACTTGAGCGACGGCTTCCATCCGCTCTGATGCAATGAGTAAGCATTCACCACTCGTTTGATCCTCGACCAGAGAATATTCCATCTTCTCGTGAACCGCGACGGCGAGGTTAGCAGGCAAGGTCCAGGGAGTGGTGGTCCAGATCGCTAAAGAGGCCCGCTTACCTGATTCGATCCCCAAAGATCCGAGAGACTCGGTGGCAACCGGAAAGGCGACGTAAACTGAAATATCCTGCTTATCGAGGTATTCGACTTCCGCCTCCGCCAATGCGGTCTGACACCCCGTGCTCCAGTGAACTGGCTTCAGGGCCTGAAAGACCATCCCCTTCTCCACCATTCGGGCGAAGACCCGCAACACATCCGCTTCGTAGCTGCCCTCCTTAGTGATATAAGGATTTTCCCAATCGCCAAAAACTCCGAGACGCTTGAACTGCTCACGCTGGAGATCGATATACTTGTCCGCCATCTGAGCGCATTTTTCCCGAATTTCCACCGCATCCAGGGGAGCCGCCTGATCTCCCTTTTTCTTCTGCGACTCATTCCATTCCTTCATCACCTTGTGTTCAATAGGGAGACCGTGACAATCCCAACCTGGGATAAACGGAACAGAATAGCCTTCCATGTTCTTCGACTTCAGAACGATGTCCTTCAGCGTCATGTTCAAGGCATGCCCCATATGCGCATCGCCATTGGCAAACGGAGGTCCATCATGGAGGATAAATTCCTTTTCATTTTCGCGACGCCGGGTCAATTCAGCATAAAGATCGACTGAGTCCCAAAGATCTAGCCATTGGGGTTCACGCTTCGGTAAACTCGCCCGCATCGGAAACTGAGTCTGGGGGAGGTTTAAAGTCTCTTTGTAGTTCATTGAGCGTGGAAAATTAGCAGCCCTTCTTTCAGGCGGCAAGCCCAGCCTCCATGATCAATAATACTTCTTATCCTTGAAAGGCAGAGGTTTTACTTTTCGGCTCGGGCTGGAACCACCACCACCAATCGAACTACCGGAGCCGGCTTTTTTCAGGACGATCATTTCTTTTTCATTAGGTAAAGCGGCGGCGGCGGCTTCATCGGCATTAATCCAGATCACTTCCAGATTACTCCCCAGCTCAGTCGAGTCAGAAAGAGCAATTTCATTGAACCCGGCATTATAACCGACCACCAGCAGCGCATGAGGAGCCGGCATGCCTTTCATCTCGAATTCGTCATTAGGCAGTCGGCCTTTCCTCTTCATACTGCGTTGAGCCCACTGAGCAAGGTTCTGAGCATCCAATGCCCATATTAAAGGAAGCCCCTGGCTAATGGCATTGCGGACGATGTTCAGATCACTCGGGTTCCCTGCGACAAAATCCACTTCTAAATTGCGTTTCTTTAAGACCGGTGAAACCTTGGCCGCGAAGGGCACGAAATAAGAACCTGAAATGGTCGAGCCCCCCGATTTAGCTAAATCGTAAACGTTGATGTCTTTAATCCCGTAGTAGCGCAGGTACTTTTCCCAGGAAGCAGGCACACAGTAGTTACGGTCCCCTTGGGAAATAGCGGGGATGCCACTGAGGAGCACATCACCAGTCCCACCCCGTTGGATATTATCGGATAGACGTTTCTGGGTCGCGGTGGTCCCTGCCCCACTGCGGTTTTCGGGCTCGATGCGCAGGAGTAAGCTCTCTCCTGTCTCAGCTAAGGTCATAACATGCCCAGTCCATTTCCAGACCGAATTTCCACCTGAATCCTGCGGTTGCCCGAGACGGTCGGACAGCGCAGCTATGACGGCGGTTCGATCTTTCTCAATCTGCTCGCGAAAGAGGTTCTCTAATTCCATCTGAATTTTACCAGGTGAATCCAGATTCTCGGGAGATGGCTTCAGTTCAAGAGCCATGTCCGGTTTATTGGCATAAGCGATCACGACTCGGTCCGCATATTTCCCGTTCGTGTAAACCTGAAGCATATACGGCCGAGCTCCTAAAATAAGGTCATCAGCTGTATATTTACGTGAAAGGAAGGTGGTATTGGATTCGCCCCGGCTTTTTAATTCCAACCGATCGGTGAGCCTTTGGATCGGATCATTCCAGAGTACACTGTCTTCCCAGAGATCGATACCGAAGTCGCGATTCAATCCCGCCGCACCAGCCCAGGAGGCGAAAAGGAGAAAAACGAAAATCTGAAGAAAATACTTCACTTCGGTAATATAAGCGCTTGCGCGCGTGATACCACTCTATTTCGGCGCATTCGACCCGAGGTGATTTACAACCTCTGAAGGTAGTCGACCGCATCCCGTAATGCTTTACCCCGATGACTGATTTGATGTTTCTCATCAGAAGCCATTTCGGCGGTGGTGACATTAAAGCCGTCAGGCAAAAAGAGTGGGTCGTAACCAAATCCATTCTCACCTCTCGGCGCACGGAGAATGGTTCCTCGCACCACGCCGTCGAAAGTTGCCTTCACTTCCCCTTCTACAACCAAGGCCAGGACGCATCGGAATTGCGCACCGCGTTCAGGATCTGAAATTCCCTCTAACGCATGAAGCAGCTTTGTATTATTTGCCTCATCATCCTTTGCTTCCCCCGCATAACGGGCGGAATAAATTCCCGGTGCTCCATCAAGAGAATCGACCTCCAGTCCGGAATCATCCGCCAGGATCGGGCCCTCAAATTGATCGACAAAGGCCAGGGCTTTCTTGGCAGCATTCTCGGCGAAGGTCTCCCCATCTTCGACGACGTCGATTGGATTTTCTAAGTCAGCTAGAGTCTGGACCTCCCACTCCTCACCCAGCATCTGCTGAAACTCCTTGGCTTTGCCTTGATTCCCAGTCGCGATTAAAATCGGTTTTTTCATCGGCGTCATCATGCATAGAATCCGGCTCGATTCAAAACCATTGCTTCCTCCCATCTGCAATGCTATCTCCATCCCCTGAAAAAAGTGTTGAGATGATGGAGATGCGCAAACAATTCCCGTTCCCGGAATTCGAACCCAAGTGGCAAGAATACTGGGATGACAATAAAACCTTTAAGGCGGCAAACCCGGGCGAACCGGGTTCCGAGAAGCCCAAGTACTACATTCTTGATATGTTCCCGTACCCATCGGGAGCGGGTCTGCATGTTGGTCATCCGGAGGGCTACACCGCCACCGATATCCTCGCCCGTTATAAGCGCATGCAGGGCTTCAACGTCCTTCACCCTATCGGATGGGATGCCTTTGGCCTCCCCGCAGAGCAATATGCTGTCCAGACAGGTACTCACCCCCGGGAGACCACGCAAAAGAATATTTCCACCTTCAAAAGACAGATCAAATCCCTCGGCTTCTCGTACGATTGGGACCGTGAAATCGACACCACGGATCCGGATTACTATCGCTGGACACAATGGATCTTCATGCAGCTTTATAAAAAAGGGCTGGCTTATGTCTCCGAAGCACCCGTCTGGTATTGCCCGGAGCTCGGGACCGTTCTGGCCAACGAAGAAGTTCTCAATACACCGGAAGGCCCACGCTCCGAAAGAGGAAGCCACCCGGTCGAGCGACGCCCACTCCGCCAATGGATGCTGAAAATCACCGCCTACGCACAACGTCTGCTCGATGATCTCGATCAACTCGACTGGCCGGAATCCCTGAAGGAAATGCAGCGGAACTGGATTGGCCGGTCCGAAGGCGCAGTCGTCCGATTCCAAATCCCGAATTCCGAATTCCAAATTGAAGTCTACACGACACGCCCGGACACCCTCTTCGGAGCGACCTACATGGTTCTGGCTCCGGAACATCCACTGGTCGAGCAGATCACCTCAGCAGAGCAGAAGGGCGCGGTGGCTGATTACCTGGAGAAGATCAGCGCTAAGACCGATCTGGAGCGAACCGATCTCGCGAAAGAAAAAACAGGTGTCTTTACTGGCGCTAAAGCCGTCAACCCGGTCAACGGGCAGGAGATCCCGATCTGGATCGCAGACTATGTCCTGATGGGATATGGAACAGGTGCCATCATGGCCGTGCCAGCCCATGATGAACGCGATCACGAATTCGCTACACAATTCGATCTACCGATCATCGAAGTCGTTCAGCCTGACTCAAAAAACGCAGGGAATGTGGGCGTCCCGCCCACCCAAAACACCTCCAGCGGCTATCTCAAGGTCAATCAGCCTGTCGAAACTCATCGTCCCCGACACCTTCCTCATTGGCAACAGGAAGCGTCCACTCTCTTTGTCACATGGCGTCTGGCTGACAGCCTACCTCAAGAAAAGCTAAACTCATGGTACGCAGAGCGACAAGCTTGGATGAAATTACATCCCGAGCCTTGGGATATCGAAACAGAAGATGCTTACCATAGGAAATTTTCGTCAAAAATTGATCAATGGCTCGATGCCGGACTGGGTGATTGCATCCTTCAAGATCCTCGGGTCGCGTCCATTGTTCAGGAAGCCTTCCTCCATTTTGATGATGATCGTTACCGAATAGACAGCTTTGTCATCATGCCAAATCACGTTCACATTCTCTTCCAATTGGCGCCCGGCGAAAAAGTCGAGGATATCATCCATTCCTGGAAGAGTTACACCTCTAAAGAAATTTTGAAGGTGATCGGAGGATCAGGCCCCGTCTGGCAATCGGATTACTGGGACCGAATCATCAGAAGTGTTGAGCATGAAATAAAGGTCAGAGAATACATTCTGCAAAATCCTGAAAAAGCGAATCTTCTCGAAGGAAAAGCGACTCTCTACTCAGCAACAGTGGGCGAGACGCCCCCTCTCCCTGCGTGCTTTTCCGGCCATGGCGTCAGTATCCATTCCGGATTCCTCGACGGACTTTCCACCATAGAGGCCAAAGCAAAAATGATCTCCTTCCTGGAGGAGAAGAACCTCGGCAAGGGTGAAGTTCAGTTCAAGCTCCGCGATTGGCTTTTTTCCCGTCAACGCTACTGGGGAGAACCCTTCCCCGTGGTCTGGAAGGACCAGGAGCACCAACTCATCAGTGAATCTGACCTGCCTCTCCAATTGCCTGAAGTGGAGGACTTCACCCCCAGTAAAGACGGAATGGCTCCACTGAGTAAAGCCACCGACTGGCTCGATGCGGGCGACGGATGGACGCGCGAAACCAACACCATGCCCCAATGGGCGGGCTCCTGCTGGTACTATCTCCGCTATATGGATCCAAACAATGCCGACGCCCCGGTTGGATCTGATGCTGAGAAATACTGGATGGGAGAAAACGGAGTCGACCTTTACATCGGAGGAGCTGAGCATGCGGTGCTTCACCTTCTCTACGCACGCTTCTGGCATAAGGTCCTCTTTGATATCGGAGCGGTCTCCACACCCGAGCCCTTCCACCGCCTCGTGAACCAGGGCATCATTCTCGGCGAGGATAATCAGAAAATGTCCAAGTCCCGCGGCAATGTCGTCAACCCGGATGACGTCGTTTCCGAATATGGCGCAGATGCTCTCCGCTTGTTTGAAATGTTCATGGGCCCTCTCGAGCAGGTCAAACCATGGAGCATGAAAGGGGTAGAAGGCGTCTATCGCTTTCTCGGTCGCGCCTGGCGCCTGATCATGCTCGAGAACCAGGAGGGGAAGTGGGAATTACACCCCACCATCTGTGATGACAATCCAACTCCGGAACAACTCAAATCACTCCATCAGTCGATTAAGAAAATCACCGAGGACATCGAAGCCCTCTCCTTTAACACTGCGATTTCACAGCTGATGGTTCTGACCAATGACTTAACCAAGGCCGAGAAACGCCCGCGTGCCATCCTGGAGCCGTTCCTCATCATGCTCGCACCTTTTGCACCTCACCTCAGTGAAGAACTCTGGAACCAACTCGGTCATGAGCAGACCCTCAGTTACGAACCGTGGCCAGTATGCAACGAGGACTACCTGACCGAAGATGAGATCGAAATCATCATTCAGGTCAATGGAAAGCTGAAAGCACGCCTCTCCATTCCGGCTGACCTGCCTCGGGAAGACTACGAGGCGAAGGCGAAGTCCCATCCCGATTTTGATCAATGGATCGAAGGCAAGACCATCCGCAAGGTCATCGCCGTTCCCGGTAAACTCATCAACATCGTCGCCAACTAACCCATCCGATGAGGGACGGAGGTACCTCCGTCCCTTATTGATCAATCTGAACCACTCTCTCCGTCATTGCGAGGGAGCGTAGCGTATGAAGTAATCCATCCGACATGGCTATGACTTCGGTTCACCGTTACCACTCTGCACGGCGCATGACCCAGACCATTCGCTGGATTGCCACGTCGTCTGGCGACTCCTCGCAATGACTAACGACGACACTCTACCGTCATTGCGAGGGAGTGAAGGGACGGAGGTACCTCCGTCCCTCATCGGATGGAGCGCATTCATAACCACTACTGAATGCAGTATGGACAAAGCTCCCTGTCTGACATAAACCTATACAACATGCAAAAACACAACTTCGATCAGATTGTAGAGGAAATTTGTAAATCTGATTCGACCTACGACGCAGCGGCTTACGCATTTGTTAGAGAAGGCCTAGACCACACCCTTTCTAAAATGAAGCGCCAGCGCCAGAGTAGTGAAAAACACGTTTCCGGCCCTGAACTGCTCGATGGCCTCCGTCAGTACACCCTGGAAGAATTTGGCCCGCTTGGCCGTATGGTCCTCAATGACTGGGGGATCCAGCGCTGCCGCGATTTTGGCACGATCGTCTTCAAGTTAATCGAATTCAATGTCTTAGGCCGCAATGAGTCGGACACGATTGATGATTTCACGGAAATCTACACCTTTGAAGAGGCCTTTGAGACTCCTTTCCGTCCTAAGAAAGCCCTCACTCAGCCAAAGAAGCCGCGGGCCCGTAAATCCAAAAGTACCTCTTCCAGAAAAAAATCGACTTCCAGCTCTGGAAAATCGAAACCTTCTCTGTAGTTTTATCAGATATGAAAATGAAGATCTGGGCCATTTGCCTCGGGTTTTTGGGATCATTCGTTATGCTCAGTTGCCAGAAACAAAGCCAGCCAACGACTTCCAATGAGCCCAAAAGTAACTCTAGCGATTCGCTGAACACGCACTTATACCAGCTCGATAATGGGTTAACCCTCATTGTCAGGGAGGATGACACCGCACCTGTTGCTTCTGTGCAAGCCTGGTGCGCCGCTGGCAGTATCACCGAGGGTGAGCAACTCGGTGCCGGAAAATCTCACATCCTTGAGCACATGCTCTTTAAAGGAACGGAGCGACGCGGACCGACCGAACTGGCCCAGGAAATTCAATCCCTCGGTGGCAACACCAATGCCTACACCACCTTCAACCGGACCGTCTATTACATCGATCTCCCCTCAATAAATTGGAAAGGCGCCCTCGATATCCTCGTCGATTCCATGTTCCATTCCACACTTCCTGAAGATGAATACATCAAGGAAATGGAAGTGGTGCGTCGTGAGTTTGCCATGGGGTTTGACGATCCCAACCGGACCCTGCAGAAACTCCTCTTTTCCACTGCCTTTACCAAGCATCCTTACAAGTACCCAGTCATCGGCTACCTGGAACTCTTCAACACCCTGACCCGCCAGGACATGGTCGATTACTACCGGGAAAATTATATCCCCAACAACCTGACCTTCATTGTCGTCGGTGATGTAGATGCCGATCAAGTCTATGACGAACTAAAAAACCTCGCTGGCAGTATCGAACGCGGATTCAATCCTGAACACATCCTCGCCCAGGAGCCACCCCAGCTCGGCATGCGCTTTGTCGAAAAACCCTTTCCCACTGATTCCAGACAGCTCTCGATGGGCTTTCACATTCCGGGAATCGCGGACCCGGATCTGTTTGCTCTCGATGTGCTGGCCATTCTTGCCGGGCAGGGAGCCAGCTCGCGGCTCCATCGTGAACTCGTAGAAGAAGACCCGATTTTCAGAAAGATTGGTGCCTATTCCTACACCCCGGAGCATTCCGGAATCTGGGGATGCTCAGCTACGCTCCACCCCGGTTCTGAATTCAGTACGATAGAGGCGGTCGATCGCATCCTTGCCGAGCTCGCCTATTATCAAACCAATCTCGTCAGTCCGCAGCAAGTCGAAAAAGCGCGCCGCCAGGTCCTCTCTGACTTTTACCGTGAACGCCAGACCATGTCCGGGCAGGCTGGATCTCTTGGTTCCAGCTGGCTTCTCACCCGGGAGCTCGACTTTGATCAGACGTACCTACAAGGCCTTGAAAGCGTAACTCCCCAGGACCTCAGGGAAGTCGCTCGTAAATACTTAAAACGCTCCAACCTCAATGTCGCGGCTCTCTATCCGGAACAGGCAAAGGAAGCCGGGACAGATGAAATTTCAAAAGCGGAAAAAGAGAAAAAAGCGAGAGAAGAAAAAAAACTAAGCCAGCTCAGTTGGCATGATCAGGTGCCTCTCATTCTTGCTCCGGACCGTAAAGTGCCTCTCACCACCGTCCGCTTTACCTTTCGGGGTGGCCTTCTCGCTGAGACCGCTGAGAACAACGGCATCACAGCCCTCTTAGCGAAGATGCTCCGCCAGGGGACAGAGAACCGTAGCCGGGACGAACTCGCAGAAGAAATCGAATCCCTCGGTGGTTCGCTTATTGTTGAAGCGGGGAACAACTCTGTGACCCTTGGGGTAGAAGTCTTAACCCAGGACCTCGAACAGGGCTTGGACATTTTATCCGATGTCATTTTTAATCCTTCACTGGACCCGGAGGCGTTGCAGGATCAAAAGCGTAAGCAACTCACTGATCTCAGCCTCCAGAAGGATCGCCCCATTTCAGTAGCCTCTAATCAACTCAAGCAATCCCTCCTCGGCAGCCACCCCTATTCCCTGAATGCCTTAGGGACAGAGGAATCTATCGAAGCGATTACTGTCGATGCCTTGCGCCAATACCATCAGCAACTCCTCTCACAGGAATCCCTCTCCATTTCGGTTGCGGGCTACTTTGACCAAGACTCCATTGGCGAACGCCTGGATACACACTTTCCTCTAGAGAAGTTAAAAGGTCAGGGCCTCAACACCACCGCCCCGAGCGACTTCCGGGGAACGGGCAAAACCGAAATCCTCCCCACGGATAAAGTGCAGGCCATCGTGGTCCTCGGCTTCCCGGGAATCGATGTCGGACACCCGGACCGGGCTGCCCTCACGCTCCTCAATGAAACCCTTTCTGGTCTTTCCTCCCGGCTATTCATTCGCATTCGGGAAGAAAAATCGCTGGCCTACTTCGTCGGCACCCAGCAGATCGTCGGCCCCGACCCCGGCTTCTTCATCTTCTACGCCGGCACCCGGGCTGACAGCTCCGCACAAGTCCAAAGCGAATTCTTCGAAGAAATCAAACTCCTGACCACTGAAGGACTCAGCCAGGAGGAGCTCGAGCGCTCGAAGGCCAAACTCTTTGGGAAACGACTTCTCCAAAAGCAGACCGCTGATGCGCGGGCCTACCAAGCCTCCCTCAACGTCCTTTATGGACTGGATCTCGGTTACGAAGACCGCCTCGAAGCTCAGCTCCAATCCCTCACCACCGAGGATATTCTGCAAACCGCTAAAAAGTACTTCAGTGAACCCAATTTTACCTGCATTATTGTGCAGCCAGAGGAATAAAAATTATGTCAGACCAAAAAGCTAAAGATCCGGTTCAGGAGCGTGAAAACGCGCAGAAATTCGTCCAATTCATTATGGTCCAGGCCCAGAATATTCTCTACGTTCTCGGTAAAATCCCCGGACCAGATGGAGCCTCCCCCCCTCCAAACCTCGAAGCGGCTAAGATGCTGATCGATCAGCTCGAAATCATCGAGATCAAGACCGAAGGCAACCTCAGCCCTCAGGAATCACAAATTTTATCCGATACTCTGCAGGAAATCCGCATGGCCTTTGTCGAAGCCAGTGGTGGCACTCCCGCCAGCATGATGCCCGACCGCGGTCCCAGGGTCGATCTCGACCAGACCGCCCCTGAAGCCAGCCAGGAAGCGCCTAAAGAAGAAGCTCCAGCCCCGGCTCCAAAACCTGCAGAAGAACCCACTTCCTCTACCGACACCCCTCCAAAGCCAGACGATAAAGAAAAGAAATTCTTCAAGAGCTACGGGTAGAATAAGCCTCGTAGCTCATGGCTCGTAGCTTGTCGTTCACTCCATCAGTTACGGCTTCTAGAGCGATTCTGTTTGAGTATTAACACGATTCCGATTCAACCCTTCCACCGTTCGACTAGCTCACGGTCCCCCTCCCCTCTCACCCAAGCTCCCTGTTCAATCATCCCTGCTTAGAAAGTTTTTGAGGTGGCTTGCTTTCTCAACCACCCCAGCGGAGCCCAGCGACCGATACCGATGACGTATCCCTCCTCGCTCATTTCAATAGGCAGTCGCAAGCGTGAAGCCCGTTTAATATTCTGCTGGATGACTTCTATGAACTGATTTTCCTGATCCACTCTGGTCACAACCGCGATGTGGCCATAGCCATCCATTCCCCAGACGATCAGATCATCCGGCTCTGGCAAGTCATCCGACCCATTCTGATACTGAATGAGATCGCGGGCAGGATTGAGTTGGCCATGATCAACGGCTGGATCAAAAAAAGAAATGGCATGGCCCATGACGTCGGGCATTTCGTGATCGAGGGCATCCTTGGCGAAACGTTTGGCATATTCGACACACTGCCACTTCTTGCCGTAGTAGTATTCATCTTCTGAGAAGTGGCGCCCATGGCTGCGCAGGTAATTTTCACCATTGGCAATCACCGGCACCCCTCGCCAGGCATCGACAACCTCTCCTATTCCAGCCCCCAGGTAAGAGGAGTCTGCGCTCGGAGCGATTACCTGTGCAGGATCATGCTGAGCTCTCTGGAGCTGAAGGATCAGGAAAAGAAGCCCGATCTGCCAGCCAAAGCTCAGGACAGCGAGCCGCATGGGTAAGCTTGCCTCGGTGTCCTGATTTTGAACTGAGCCTATTTTCAATTAAAGAAAGATACCTGATACCTCCAGATGCGTCATGATTTTATCGACGTTTTCATCAATAGAGACTCCATGTCCGGGTAAAATAAGGCCGGGTGCTTCAGGCGCTTCATAGGGATCTGAAATCCCCGTGAATTGTGGAATTTCACCGGCACGGGCTTTCTTATAGAGCCCCTTGGGATCACGCTCTTCACAAACGTCCAACGGTGTATTGACATACACCTCCAGGTATTGATCTGTGCCGATCACTTCTCTAGCCAACTCGCGGTCCGCCCGATAGGGAGAAATAAAGGCAGTCAGAACAATCAGCCCACTGTCATTAAAGAGATGGGCTACCTCACTAATCCTGCGAATATTCTCAGATCGGTCTGCGCCTGAAAAACCAAGATCACGATTGAGGCCATGTCGGATATTATCCCCATCGAGGATGTAGGAAGGGTGACCACATTCGATTAACCGTTTTTCCAGGGCCTGAGCAATGGTTGACTTCCCGGAACCGCTCAAGCCGGTAAACCAAAGGGTGACCCCTTTTTGCTTGAGCAACTTCTGCCGCTGCCCGGCACTGACCAATCCACTCTCTTTACGAATATTCCCGCTGACCGGCTTTTCCTTGGCCTCTTTGCTTTTAACCACGGTGCGGTCCAGGATCATTCCAGCGCCAACGGTTGCATTGGTCAGCCGGTCGATGACGACAAAGCTACCTGTCTGCGGATTTTTACGATAGGCATCGAAGAGCAGAGGACGGTGGAGCGTAAAGTGGACTCGGGCGATTTCATTGAGTGCAAGGGGCTCCAAGGCAGCTCCTTCTTCTGAAGTCACTTTTCGCATGCTATTGACATCGATTTTATAGCGAGTCTCTGACAGCACGGCCGGAACAGACTGAGTAGTCTGCTTAATTAAATAAGAGCCACCGTCCACGGCTGGCTTTTCGTGCATCCAAACTACCATCGCTTCCACTTCATTGCTGATATGGGGAACGTTATTTGGATGAACGAGCATATTTCCGCGCGAAACATCGATCTCATCTTCCAACTGAACGGTGACCGCTTGAGGAGGAAATGCCTCCTGGAGATCCCCATCCATGGTCACAATCGATTTCACCCGGGAACGCACTTGCGATGGCAGGCTCATCACTTCATCCCCGACTCGCATCACCCCAGATGCGACGGTGCCAGAAAAGCCCCTAAAATCTAAATTGGGACGCAGCACGCATTGAACCGGGAAACGCATATCGACCAAATTCCGGTCCGCGGTGATATTCACACTCTCGAGGTGGCTCAATAAAGGAGGACCATTGTACCAGGGCATGTTTTCACTTCGATCGACCACGTTATCACCGTTCAGGGCGGACATCGGGATAAAGTGAACATCAGAGAAATCTAACCGCGCCGTAAAGGCATTAAAGTCCTTACGGATCTGGTCATAGGTTTCCTCTGACCAATCAAGCAGATCCATTTTATTGACCGCGACCACGATGTGTTTGATCCCTAAGAGGGAAACGATGAAGCTGTGCCGCTTCGTCTGGGTCACCACTCCATGCCTCGCATCAACGAGGATAATGGCCAGGTTACAAGTTGAGGCCCCCGTCGCCATATTCCGCGTGTATTGTTCATGCCCGGGCGTATCCGCGATGATAAATTTCCTTTTATCCGTGGAAAAATAACGATAAGCGACATCGATGGTGATTCCCTGCTCGCGCTCTGCCTTTAGCCCATCCGTGAGTAAAGCAGGATCAAAGTCCGTATCCGTTGTTCCATGGACCTTGGAGTCCTTAATCACGGTCGCGAGCTGATCTTCATAGATCATTTTGCTGTCATAAAGCAGCCGGCCTATGAGTGTTGATTTACCGTCATCGACGCTCCCACAGGTCAGAAAGCGCAGAAGGTCCTTTTCCTCATGTTGTTTGAGGTATGCCTTAATATCTGTTGCCGCTAATTCACTCGTTTTCATTAAAAGTACCCGTCTTTCTTTTTCTCTTCCATGGAAGCACCCCCATCAAAGTCGATGACTCTCCCCTGACGTTCCGAGGTCGTCGCCAGGAGCATCTCCTGCACAATTTTCTCCAGAGAATCGGCTTCTGACTCCACCCCGCCGGTCAGCGGATAACAGCCTAAGGTTCGGAAACGGACCTTTATCTTCTCCACTTCCTCACCCGGTTCTAAAACCATTCGCTCATCATCAATGTGGATCAGGGCTCCATTCCGTTCCACCACAGGTCGCTCAGCGGCGTAATATAATGGCACGATTGGAATCTGTTCTCTCATGATATACAGCCAGATATCCAGCTCCGTCCAATTCGAGAGTGGAAAGACCCGGATCGACTCCCCTTTATTCACTCGCCCATTATAGAGACTCCATAGTTCCGGACGCTGGTTCTTCGGGTCCCACTGGTGGTACTCATTCCTGAAACTGTAGAATCTTTCCTTGGCTCTGGATTTTTCTTCATCTCTTCTCCCTCCTCCGAAGGCCGCATCGAACTGATAATGATCAAGAGCCTGCTTTAGCCCTTCCGTGCGCATGATCTGCGTGTGCTTTTCGGACCCGTGATCAATTGGATTGATATTCTCCGCTTCACCTTCCGGATTGATCCAAACCAGCAGGTCGGTGCTTAAATCCTTCCGCAAATTCTCCCGAAACTCATACATCTCCTGAAATTCCCACTTACTGTCAATATGCAGTAAAGGAAAAGGGATCTTTCCCGGATAAAATGCTTTCTGAGCCAGACGCAACATCACCGTCGAGTCCTTCCCAATCGAATAGAGCATCACCGGCTTCTGAAATTCAGAGGCGACCTCCCTGATAATATGGATGCTCTCCGCCTCCAATTGCTTTAAGTGTGATAAGAGATAATCTTTCATATATAATTCCTATAGGAATAGTCATATTTATTTTCGTGACAATCTAATTCTTTTGATTATTTTTTTTTTATGAAGGTGGAACAAACCATCCGACTGGACAATCGGACATTGCCTGAGGCCGCTAGCGGGCCAGGGCCAAGACCAGATCGTCTGGATTTTGCCGAGTTGAACGCTGAGCTGCGTGATGCGCAGCCGATTGAGCGAGTCCGCTGGGCGATGCGCACCTACCCTGACCAGACTATTTTGACATCGAGTTTCGGTATCCAATCGGCTGTTTTATTACACATGGTGACGCGGGTCAAGCCAGACGTGCCGGTGGTGATGATTGATACCGGCTACCTCTTTCCGGAAACGTACCAGTTCGTTGATGAGCTCACGGACCGACTCAATCTCAATCTCTGGGTCTTTCGGCCGCGGATGAGTTCAGCCTGGCAGGAGACACGTTATGGAAAACTCTGGGAGGGAGGAAAGCCCGGGATCGAAAAATACAATTACTTGAATAAAATCGAACCGATGCAGCGAGCTTTGCAGGAATTGAATGCAAAGGCTTGGATCACCGGTCTCCGAAAGGATCAGTCGGACTCCAGACAGCATATTGAGACGCTTGGCCTTCAGGATGGGGTTTGTAAGATCCATCCCATCCATGACTGGTCAAACCGGGATGTTCACTACTACCTGAAAGAACATGATCTTCCTTACCATCCTCTTTGGGAACAGGGTTACGTCTCCGTTGGAGATGTGCAGACGACGCGTAAGCTCGAAGCCGGGATGGACGAGCAGGATACGCGCTTCTATGGATTAAAGAGAGAATGCGGCATCCATGAAGCCTCCACCAATGTCGATTTCTCGATATGATTGCTGCGGGTCTGAAAATCAGTAACTGACGATAATGCCCAGATGCCAGCGAGAGGCATAACGTCCGTTACGGGTGTCGATGAGCTGGAAGGCGTAATCAGCACGGACCGATAACCATTGATTCACTGTATAACGGAGCCCGGGGCCGATCCCGGACATGTAAACCCGATCCGCCGTCGATCCGTCGATCCGGGTCACCTGACCTGAAGCTGCCTCTGCCATTCCGTAATCCCAGAAGGCGAGAAACTGCAACTGATCGTCAGCCCATTTCTCTCCGACAGTCTGACCGAAAAGCTGGAGGACACTGAAGGCAGGCAACCGTAATTCATTGCGAATGAAAAATCCCTCATCCGTGTTGATCAGCTCTCGCTCGTCATAGCCCCGGATTGAGCTAAAGCCTCCAAAGCCGAGTTGCTCACTGGCCAGCAGACTGGTGTTCGTGATCTGCCAGTTCAATTCAGTCGAGAGAGTGAAATCCCAAGGCAGGCGAGTGAGGCGGGAAACATTAAGCCGGAGGTACGTGTAATCATCATCTGCAGTAGCACGCACGCTTCGGAAATCAGAATCATTCTGGTGGCCGAAAATGCCTCCGGGGCTATGGACCACTTGCAGGTCAAGGGCGCTGACGCCAAAGCGGTCAGGAAGACTGGCCCGGTAACCAAAAAGAAATTGTCCAATATCCTCAGTATTCGCGCTCACAGGCACAAATCCGAATTCCAGAGTATTATCGGACTGCTTCCAGTCGAAGCCGGCATAGACCTCGTGTGCGTACGTCTTGATGTCCGGGAGTGGAACGGTGTAGCGAATCCCCGCTTGGGCACTACTCCCCGCCAGAGTAAAAGGAACGGCATCGGCTTGAGTATCCACAAAGCTGGCAAAAGCGGTCAAGGTGTGACGCCAGGGCAGCGGCGCGACGTAGGAGACCGAATGAGCTGCGACGTCTTCAAAATTAGTGCTCGCGGTGTATTGATAATTGAGCTGATGATCAAGAAAGAAGGCGTTCCCCCAGTTGGCTCCAAAAATGAACCGCTCCTCTCCGGTCAGATCGTTCCCGGTATCCTCATAACCGGCATAGATCCGGATGGGAAAACGGTCTTCGGTGCGGAGGAGAATATCCGTCGTGCCCAGTTCCTCACCTTCGGTGAAGACGACATCGACACTCCGGAATGGATTCTGATTTAACCAGTTGATATCCTTGAGCAGTCGGCGGGCATCGATTCTCTCCCCTGAGTTAATTCTCACCTGCCCCTCCAGAGTCCGGGAAGCCACCCAGCGATTTCCTTCAGCCCGGACTGTCCCGAGCAAACTCTCGGTCACAACCAGCTGAACGGTACCTGTAGTGATATCCTGCTCCGGCACGATCACGTCCACGAGAGGAAAATTCATCTGACGATAAAAGACAATGATGTCTCTCGATAATTGATTGAGCATCAGCAGAGTGACTGGCTTGCCAAAGTAAGGCTCCACCACTGCAGGAAAATCGGAGCCTACCAGCAGGTCAAAGCCTTGCATGGAGAGTCCTTGGACCGACTGCCCATCGCGCTTCACCGCATCTCCGGACTGAACCAGAACCACTCCGCTTAAGGCATCGACCAGCACTTCATCTGATCCCATCGCCTCAGGGATATTGGAAACGATTTCCACCTCACTGGAATCTTTGGGCACCGGCTTAGGCGCAAAGCGTTCATAATCCTGCCCCATCACCGTCGATGAGCTGAGCCCTACTGCCAGGGCCGTTATCTTGAGAAACCTATCCATCATGCGCATTGTTTAGTTATTCTGTGCTAAATCAATACCGGAGAACCAGAGCCAGATATTGATCAGATTACCATCCGGTCCAATGAAATAGAGCTTTCCTTCATGATTGATAAAGAACGGAACCCAGTCCTCGTCGTTCTGCCCCCATGGATTATTTTTATCAAGAATGGTTGAAAGCGCACTCAACACCTGCCCATCCAGTAACACGACATCCGGATCATCAAGAAGAGTATAGAAGGCAAAGTTACCCGGATCGACCAGATTATAAGGCCCCAACCCGAAAGGCGCCGATCCCTGATCATTCGCGGTCAGCCCCAAGCCAGGTGCATTCGTTCCGTTAAGTAACGCTCCCGGATCAATCTGATTACTGGCCGCACTGGGAAGGTAAAAGCGCAGTTCCCCGTCCGGCGCACTCACAAATGCGCTATCCGCATCAGCCGTGATCGTCTCAGCTCCACCCGCTGTTCCGACCCCGATAAAGGTATTGCCTGAGGCATAGGTTCCATCCGAGTCGATGCCATGCCCGATCTGGGACATGGTTAAATTGATATTACCTAAAGTGCGAACACGGATATCTCCCGAAACGCTAAATCCGGCATCACTGTCTCCATCTTCATCCCCGTGCCCGATCCGGGCATACTGATCATTATCGATCCCCGTTAGGCTAATGTCTCCGATTGCATTGACAGTAATCGCTCCGGAGTGATTTCCATCCGCATTATAACCCCCATGGCCCAGCTGAGCGTAGTTATCATTTTCTGTTCCCGCGATGAAGCTAATATCCTCGGCCTCGGTGATCGTTATGTCTCCACTGTGATTTCCATCCGCATCATCTCCCCCGTGACCCAATTGTGCGTAGCTGAAATCCCCCGTGCCTCCAGTGAAGGTGAGGTCATTGGCCTGCGTAATCGTAATCGCTCCACTGTGATTTCCATCCGCATTATGTCCCCCGTGGCCCAATTGGGCGTAGCTTAATTCCAATCCCGCCGTGAAGGTCAGGTCACCGACCGTGCCCAGAGTAATGTCACCTTCTATATTGTTATCATGGCCATCCCCACCATGACCGAGTTGAGCAAAGTTATAATCTCCATCCAGTCCACCAAGAAAAGTAATGTTTCCAGCCTCATTGATGGTGATGTTTCCGGTAATGGCCCCGGACCCTGCATCTCCTCCATGCCCAAGATGGACATCATGGTAGGTGCCAGTGGAAGCGCTAGCGTCGAAGAGGATGTTCCCGACCTGTCCGAGAAGAATATTACCCGATTTTTCGCCATCACCATCTCCTCCTCCATGACCCAGCTGCGCCGTGTTCGAGTCACTGTCGTCATTCGCTACAATGCGGAAGGTAATGTCATCGGCCTGGCTGATGGTGATGTCTCCCGAACGCATTCCATCGGACTGGGCTCCTCCATGGCCCAGCTGCACATAGGCCCCGTCTCCGGCTCCTGTCGTAAAGACCAGATCTCCCGCCTCGATGATGGTGATTGCCCCATCGAGATCACCAACCACATCCACCCCGCCATGGCCCAGCTGCGCGTAGGCATCCTGCTCACTACCACCAGTAAAAGTCAGATCATTCGCACGCGTAATCGTTATGTCGCCACTGTGATTTCCATCCGCCAAGGCTCCGCCGTGGCCCAGCTGAGCGTAATTAAAAAATGAAGCTCCGGTGAAGATCAGGTCGTTAACCTGAGCAATCATTATCTCACCACTGTGATTTCCATCCGCTTCTACTCCCCCGTGACCCAGCTGCGCGTAAGTATTATTATTACTACCACCACCACCGGTAAAGATCAGGTCATTGGCATTCGTAATCGTAATCGCTCCACTATGATTTCCGTCCGCATCCGATCCCCCGTGACCCAGTTGCGCGTAGTTATTGTCGACCGAGCCTGCGGTGAAGATCAGATCATTCGCACTCGTAACCGTAATTGCTCCGCTGTGATTTCCATCCGCTTCTACTCCCCCGTGACCCAGCTGCGCGTAGGTGTTGTCGCTTGAGCCTGCGGTGAAGATCAAATCATTCGCATTCGCATTCGTGATCGTGATTGCTCCACTGTGATTTCCAATCGCCCGGAATCCCCCATGACCCAGGTGAGC
>JBCBYL010000047.1:0-17154 GCA_039815855.1 Verrucomicrobiota bacterium | reverse complement strand
GTCATTTCGTTTGCACCAGCTGTTTCAGGAACCGAGCTTTCTGATCGGAAGAGGCTCCACCTTCAAAGACGGCTTGTGAATCTGCCTTGGCTGGGATCTATTCTTCCGTTTATCGGTTGGGGGCTATGTATTCCGGTCTTTTTAGGCTCTCTGGCGATGGTTCCCGGGGAGCTGGATGTGCAGCTCTTCTGGCACCTTCCGATATCTTTTCTGGTCTCTGGCTTTATTTCGCTGACACACTCGTTCTTTATTATCGAGCTGGCCAGTCACCAGGTGCTTTATCCTGTCTTGTTTAAAGATTCCAGACCGGACCAGGTACCGGGCACGTTTTCGCTGAATTTGACCGGAAGAGGATTGGCTTGGGCGGTCTCTGCCGGTATTTGCCCGATTGGCTCCCTCATCCTGCTGGCATTCGCTCCTCAGCAGCCGGGATCTGAGCCAGCCTGGTTCGTCGCATTTGTTGGCAGTGTGGGTATTGCGTTCGGGCTTTGCACGGCAATGATGATGAGTCGGCTGGTCGCTAAACCGATCGATCTGTTGCGAAAAGCGGCTCAGGAAGTGGCGTCAGGAAATTTGGATGTGAAGGTGAATCTGCTCAGGGCAGATGAGTTTGGGTTGCTGGTGCAGGAATTTAACCGGATGGTCGCTGAGCTCCGCGAGAAAGAGAAAGTACAGCAGACCTTTGGTCTCCATGTCGGGAAACGGACAGCGGAACGGCTTCTCAAACTTAATCCCGGGCTCTCTGGTTCTGAGGAGGTGATTACGGTTATGTTTGTCGATATCCGGAATTTCACTGCGCGCAGCTCAAATGCGGCACCGGAGGTGATCGTACAGATGCTCAATACGTTTTTTGGGGAAATGGTGACTGTGATTGAGGAAGAGCATGGAGGAATGATTAATAAGTTCCTGGGAGATGGATTTATGGGCCTCTTTGGGGTGGGTGGAGAGCCAGAGCGAGATGCAAATGCTGCAGTCGAGGCTTCAAAAGCAATGCTGGCGGCATTACCCAAGGTAAACGAAGAATTAAAAGCCCGGGGTGAAGCCCCGATTGCGATCGGAATCGGCCTGCATCGAGGAAAGGCGATCATTGGAAGCCTGGGTTCGCCTCAGCGACTCGAATTTACGGCAATCGGAAATACCGTGAATTTGGCGAGCCGAATAGAGGGGCTGACCAAAGTGGTTGGAACTTCACTGCTCATATCCGAAGAAGTTTTTCAGCAACTTGAGGAGCAGGGGCAATTTGCCGATGCGGGAAGGCATGAAGTCAAAGGAGGGGCTGTTCCTCTACAACTCTACCAGTTAGAGTAGCGGTCTTTTCATTGAACTATCTCTGGGTATGTTTAATAGTGGTGGACATCACCAATGACAGACCTTGCGGTCAGTTAGTGGATTTATGAAAATACTTCATGCATTAGGCATTTTGTTGTTGGCTCAGTCCGGCATAGCTACATTGCAAGCAGGTGGACCTGTCTCTCCTACTGCTCCAACATCTATTGCGCAATCTGGTCCATCGCAGGCCGACCTGATTGAATTGCCGGGAGGGCTCGCTTCTCCGGATGCACTTCTGGTCAAGACCAAGTTGCCACAACTGACGGATGCAGCAGTGCGATCGGCCGTTGCAAATCAACAATTACGAATTTCCAAACGGTTTAGATCGGTTCCGGGGCTGTACGGCGTTTCCTTAGATGGGACGAATACGAAGTCAAAATTCGATAAGGAGTTACTGCAGCTCAAGATAAAGCAATTGAAGGCAACGGGTCAATTTGAGTACGTGGAGCCAAATTGGCAGGTGACTGTGCAGCAGGTTCCATCGGATAGCTCATTTACGAACGGAGATTTATGGGGGCTACAAAACACAGGACAGAGTGGTGGAGTTTCCGGAGTGGATGTAAACGCGGTCAATGCCTGGGCGACCACAACTGGCTCTTCCTCCGTGGTGGTGGGGGTGGTCGATTCCGGTATCCGCTATACTCACCAGGACCTCTCCGCCAATATGTGGACGAACCCCGGGGAAATTCCAGGCAATGGCCAGGACGATGATAACAATGGCTACGTGGATGATGTTTTCGGAATCAATGCGATTAACGGGTCTGGTGATCCGATGGATGATAATGACCACGGGACTCATGTGGCGGGAACGATTGCGGCCACCGCCAATAACGGGAGCCGACACGTCGGAGTAGCCTACAATGTTCGGGTGATGGGGCTGAAGTTTCTCGGAGCCAATGGATCTGGAAATACCTCTGATGCGATCGAGTGTATTGAATATGCAATCAATGAAGGTGTCGATATTCTGAACAACAGTTGGGGAGGCGGTGGATTCAGCCAAGCACTCCTGGATGTGATTGAAGCCGCTAATAACGCAGGCATCCTTTTCCTGGCTGCGGCAGGGAATTCTTCTTCTGATAATGATGCCGTGGATAGTTATCCTTCGAATTATGAAGTTGAGAATGTGATTGCCGTCGCAGCGATCGACCGAGCGGGGAACCTGGCTAGCTTTTCGAGTTTTGGCGCCAGGACAGTAGATCTCGGAGCTCCGGGTGTTTCGATTTTGTCCTGCACGGCACAATCGGACTCGAGCTATTCATTTTTTAATGGGACCAGCATGGCAACCCCCCATGTAGCCGGTGTTGCTGCTTTATTGATGAGTGAATATCCTACGGCCTCAGTCTCAGAACTTAGGAACCGACTGCTGAATACAACCGTTCCATTGAATTCACTGGCTGGAAGAACCGTAACGGGTGGGATGGTGGATGCCTCCGCAGGTCTAAATTTGACTGCGGACGGTAATCTTGAAGTGTCAGTGCAACCACGTGAAACTCTCCTCGCAGGTGAATCAGTCATTATCGACATACGCATAAGTGACCTCCAGTCCGTGACGAATGCGACAGTCACAGCACGCTTTGGTAGCAGTGGAGGATTTACGACATTCTTTGATAATGGATTAGGAGACGATCAGGATGCGGGAGATGGGGTTTATTCGGCCAGCCTGCAAGTGCCAATCAGTGGTAGCACGGTCAATCTAAATGGGAATATTTCCGCGCCTGGTAAGAATTCCGCCGTTCTCTCGGTTTCGTTCGATGTCACGGCACCTCCCGCTAATGATGACTTTAGTAGCCGCATCGGACTGACGGCGGGGACCACCCAGACGACAGGAAGTAATGTCAATGCGACTTTTGAGAATACGGAACCACGGAGCCCCAGCGTGGCGGGCGGGAAAACGGTCTGGTGGGATTGGGTAGCGCCGAGCTCTGGAACCGTTACTATCTCAACGACGGGAAGTAACTACGATACTACCTTAGCGATTTATAGCGGGAATGCTCTGAATGGATTGTCCCTAGAGGGGTCAAACGATGATTCGTTTGGGTTACAGAGTGCAGTTACGTTCACTGCCCAATCCGGTACGAGTTATAAAGTACAGGTAGATGGTTACGCAGGGGCAACAGGGGATATTCAGCTCAACTATCCTTCACCTAGTGGGGTTGGTTTGCCCGTCATTATTACCCAGCCCGTTGGGAGGTCGGTTTTGATTGATACTGCTTTCACACTTTCTGTCAGTGCCAATGGAAGTGGCTTAAGTTACCAGTGGTACTTAGATGGGGTCAGCATTAATGGGGCGACCTCCAGTTTGTATTCGGTCTCTTCAGCTCAGGAGTCTGATGAAGGGAATTACACGGTTGAGATTACCAACTCAGTGGGAACAGTCGTCAGTAATCAGGCCTTTGTGGCTGTTGAGCAGGTGCTACTGACTCCCCCCAATGATGATCTGGCCAATGCGGAAGTACTCGTCGGTGTGACCGGGCAGGTGCAAGGCACAAATGAGTTGGCCAGTGGAGAGTCGGGCGAGCCCAATCATGCTGGAGTAAGTGATCCTCTTGCTTCGGTCTGGTGGGAATGGACCGCCCCAGCAAATGGGATTCTCTTCCTCAATACTTTCGGGAGTGACTATGATACCACTATGGCGGTCTACACGGGTAGTACGCCGGGGTCGCTCTCTTTTGTCAGCAGTAATGATGATGCCGGAGGGGTATCGCAGAGTTCGGTTTCGACTCAAGTTTCTGCCGGCGTGACGTATCGAATTGCCGTTGATGGTTTCGAGAACAGTGTGGGACAAATTTCGCTTGAGTATACCTTTGTCGATAGTGACGGGATTCCCAACGACCTTTTTTCCGATCGGATTTTCCTTCCTTCTGCCAGCACCTATGCTTTTGGGCTGAATGTCGGAGCTTCCGGAGAAAGCGGAGAGCCAATTCACGCAGGAACGAGTACTCCTTTAGCATCTGTCTGGTGGAGCTGGACAGCTCCGGCCGATGGTTCACTGATCGTTGCTACAAGTGGTAGCACCTTCGATACGACACTGGCAGTTTATCAGGGAACGGTAGTCAACAGTCTCTCATTAGTTGCATCGAATGATGATGCATTTGATGACCTCACCAGTGGGGTGACAATCCAGGTCACCCAGGGGCAGTCTTATGAGATTGCGGTTGATGGTTATGATAATGCTGAAGGAATAATCTTACTTAATTTAATCCTTACCCCAGATAATAATGCATCGTCCGGGAATGTTTTCCTGCTGGAAGACCGCGCTGGCTTTGGAGAAACCACTCAGGTTTTATTTGATCAGGGGTATAACGTGACCGTCTTCAACGATGATGCGCTCTTTAATAACTTCACGGCGCAGGATCCCGACTATCTCAGCTTCTTTGATTTAGTGGTTTACGGAGAACGTGGAGAAAGCGGCTTTGGTTCCCTCATGTCTGAGGCGACCCGTTCTGCACTGGAGACGTACGTGCAGAATGGAGGACATCTTCTGGTGACTGGCTTTGATACCCTCGGCGACCCTTCCGACAGCAACCTGGCACAGCTGGTGCGGGCCATCAATCCTGGGGACCTTAATTCGGGCTCTGTGGAATGGCAGGTTTCACGTATCAATCACCCTATTCTGAATGGACCGAACGGTGATTTCAGGGGAATGGACATCACTGCGACAGGATATAACGATGATGCCTTAACTCCGGATACTTCTCAGGGTGCGGTGGAATTGATCTCATCGGGACCAGATGGGTCGAACGGGAAACTAATCTTTACCGAGCTTGCTAACCCGGCGGGCTCAGTAGGTTATTGGAATGGAGGACTGAGTGGTACCACGACTGATGCCCAGCCTGATTTCAATGATGGAGGAAATGCGCAGTCCATCTTCCTGAATTATGTGGCCTTTGCGCTGGGGAGCACGACGGTGACAAGTGAGGAAATAGAGGTTGCACTGGAGGGGGGGGCACCTGTGGTGAATGGTGCTTCAAATAGCATTAGTCATGTTGCACTTGGACAAAGCAGCGCCTCGGTGGTGACGATCAGAAACGTCGGTTTGTCACCTTTAACAAATTTATCAACTTTCCTGCTGGGGACAGATGCTGCGGATTACAGCCTCGAGACGTTACCCAATAGCTCTTTATTGCCAGGAGAGGAATTTAACCTTGAGCTGACATTTTCGCCATCTGCGTCAGGTTCTCGAAGCGTAGAAATACGTATTCTCAGCAGTGATATTCTTAACTCAAATTTCCGTCTATTCATTAGTGCGGAGGGCTTGATCAATTCCGATGGAGATAGTGCATCTGATTCCTGGGAAAACGAAAATGGATTTAATCCTGCCGTATCAGGAGACATTGAAACGCTTGATTCCGATGGCGATGGAGACCTTGATATTCTGGAAATTTTCCAGGGAACGGATCGTAATGGAGCGGCTGAAGGACATGGACTGCAAAATGTGAGTGCTCACTCAGAAAGTCAGGAATTAAGCACGACCTTCCGGCGCAGCACCATACAGGAGGCAGTCGAAGCAGTCGGCCAATGGTCCTGTGATTTAGCCAACTGGTACACCACGGGTCAATCTGACGGCAATATTACGGTTACCCTTACCGAAACCGTCAACGGTGGTGGGACAGACTATGAACTCGTTGACGTCGAAGCTCGGATTACTGAAGGTAACTCCGACTGCCTGTTCTATCGTCTATTCCTGACACCTAACGAGTAAGGCCTTCGATTCCTCTTATTTTCAAGATCTTGTTAGAAATTGAGAAGTATGGAAAGTGTATTTCGCGATTAAAGCGAAATACACGCATTCAGCACGTTGTTACTTATTTATGTAAAGAGTGAGAATAAGCCTAGCAACCCATTGCGCAACAAGGAGTCAGAGCATGTAGTCGGCTTGCTAATGTCCGTTTTTTTTTTAAAATCGAATGAGTTTGGCACAATTGGCTGGTTTCTTTTACTTCATTTTGCTACTCATTTTAGGTGGTCAAAGTATTCGTGCTTAAATACCTAGATGCTGGGAATCAGTTTTTCCTGACGATTTCAGAGGGGATTAATGACATTGGTCGGGCTAAGCAGTGCCACTTGCAAATCCATCATAAATCCATCAGTCGCTGGCATGCACGCGTGATTCTTTTAGATGAGAGCATCTGGCTGGATGATCTCGAATCAACGAACGGCACATTTCACAATGGGAGAAAGCTGGAATCTTCTGTGCATCTGGAAGCGGGAGATATGGTCCAATTCGGCGATATTCAATTTAAATTAAGCTTAGAGAATTCCCGTCCGGATACCAGGACGACGGAGGCCATTGAATTTTTTGATGCGACGCCGAAGGATAATGAGGATCCTGTAGACAACCGCACCGGGCTGATTCCTGTTCGAGCCTAATAGGCTATCTTTATTAAAGAAATTAAGCTGTCTATTGAGTTAAGGCAGATTTCTAAAAGGTGTGGATCAAATTGATGCTATTCGCTTCTTGATTGGCAATTAAGAGAGATTTCTCATAGTGCTTGGATGTCAAACCAATTGAATTTTGAAATCCAAAGTGATTTAACTGCCGATGACGTTCAGCGGTTGAAAGAATCAGAGGCAGTGTCTATCGATTGTGAAATGACAGGGCTGAATCCTCATCGTGATCTCCTCTGTCTGGTTCAGGTCTGTGACCATGATGGGAAGGTTAATTTCTTAAGGAATACTGACTGGACTAGTGCAGAGAATCTAAAATCCGTCCTCACCGATGACTCCATGATGAAAGTGTTTCACTTTGCGTTGATGGACTGTTCTTTTTTGATGCAAAAAACAGGTGTCGAGCCAAAGAATCTCTATTGTACGAAAATCGCCAGTAAGCTGGCACGCACCTACTCGCCTGATCATGGTCTGGCTAAGCTGACTCAGGAGCTACTTCATACAAAGTTGGATAAGACTCAGCAAACGACCGATTGGCTGGCCGAGGAGCTCACAGCGGCTCAACTCAAGTATGCAGCTGGTGATGTGATTTGGCTGAATGAGCTGCGGGCGTCGATGGAGGATTTGCTAAAGCGCAAGGGAACCTTACCGAGTGGGGTATCATACACTGATTTAAACCACCAATGCAGAAATTTTATTCCCACACTGTGTCACCTGTTCTTAGGGGGATGGAATCTGGGTGATTCAGATCGCACCGCAGTCTTTACGCATTAGAACTGACAACATTCGTAGCTAAGAATTCTATTTACGCAACGAAGAGGTTCAGCTAAGAAAGTTAGCCGTGACTAACATGCCTGGGCATCATTTCGCTTTCTGTATTCTATTGTGTTTTTTGAGAGCAGCATGTCTGGCTGATTCTACTTCAGAATTAGACCGAGTGGTCGATGAAGTTCATCGTCTGGAAAGGAAGGGTCAAGGGGTGATACTGAGTGGCTTTGTGGATATGGGCTACGTGTATCAGTTTTCGAATAATAGACCCAATACACAGGGTTACACAGCAGATCAGGCGATAGGTGGTGAGTTTAACGTGAATCAGTTGAAGCTCGTTTTAGAAAAGCCGCTGAGTGGGCGTACTGATGAATTTGAAGCTGGGTTTCGGGTGGATTTGCTTGTTGGTGAAGATGCGGCGGGATTTGGCGTAGCAGCGCCTGTAGTCAGTGCATCGCAGTCGTTTTATTTGCAACAGGCTTACGTCGAACTGATGATTCCGTGGGCAGATGGTCTACAAGTCCAATTTGGCTTATTGAATCCACTCTTGGGTTTTGAGGCGGATGAGAGGGTCTATAATTTGAATATTACTCAGGGTCTGAACTCCACTTTCGATCCGGGGCCTAGCGGCGGGATCTTAGCAACCTGTACACTGGGTGAGCATATAACCCTTATCCAGGGAATCATCAACGGTTCCTTAAGTTCGACCAGTGCGGGAATTGCCCCGGATAACGATGGCTATGCCATCACCGGAGCCTTAGCGGTATCGAATCCTGAAGGGAATGCAGAAACCCAGTGGGCCTATCATTACGCACCATTTGGCGATCCGGGGTTAGCGTCCGGTCAAACTGAAAACGAGGCACTAGTTGGCTTGAATTGGGTGGGCACATGGGCCCCACTTTGTCTGGATGATCATCTTTTGTTGGGATACAACCTATCTTATTGGTGGGCGGATGAGTATTCGACAGCCAATCCGGCCAGTGTTTTTACCACCTCCTGTTATGCACGTTACCAGTGGAATGATTGGTTCAGCACAGCTGGAAGGGTGGAATATACACATGACTCGAACGGGCAATGGAATGGCTTTGCCCCCTCGCCAGGTTCAGATGATCTCTGGGGATATACCTGCACCCTTGGCATTCATTTATTCGAGGATTTACTCCTGCGTTCTGAATACCGGGTGGACTGGGGAAATGATGTCAACGCGTCACTGGATGATGACGTGCATCACAGCATAGCTTTTCAAGTGGCTTACGAGTTTTAGGTGGACTGATTGAGTTTTTCGAGCAAGGAGTCCAGTTCTCTGGGACTTGGTACGATGTAGTCCGGTTCGGCGGCCTTGAGTGATTGTTCAGAATTGAAGCCCCAGGTGACACCTACGACGGGAACCTTTGCTTTTTTGGAAGCTTTGATGTCTCTGATTTCGTCTCCAATGAAGATGAGGTCATTGGATTCCAGACTATGCGTGCGCATAATTGCTTTGAGATTCTTTGCTTTGCCGGAGAGCTTGGGAACGGTACTGATAAAATCGAAGCAGTCCAGGCTTTGGATCTTGAGAAACTTCTTCACATTTTCCTGAGAATTCGAAGTCAGGATGCCGAGAATTTCATGCCGGCTACGGACATTTCGGATCAGTGAATCTACACCTTTAATCGGCTGGATCATTTCCACTCTAGAAGAGAGCCTCTTTTTTCCCTCCGTTAGAATACGCGGGACTTTCAAGCGGGGGATTTTCAGGTATTTAATAAACTGGGCAGCGGTCATATCCTTTGCTCCAGAAATCTCCTCTGGCTTCAGGCTTCGGAATTTATATTCCTGAGAAAGCTCATTGAGGATGATGAGTGCTTGTTCAATGGTGTCAGCAATCGTACCATCAAAGTCAAAAACTACGCAGCGGGGTTTCACACCCAGCAGCATGTGATGGATAAAGACAAAGATCAAGGAACCACTTGGACGGAGCGTTTAGGTAAACGTGCGACTTTTCGTGTCAAGCTGGAGACCTATCGAAGGGGCAGTCTTCGATATAAAATTTATCGTACGATTGCTAAGAGTGCATTTCACCGGTTGATTCGCATTTGTGTCAAACTGGTCGGTTTAGATGCGAAAGGGAAAGAGAACATGCGCTCTATCGAGGTGGAAGAGAATCGGGTGGTCATTGATCAGCTCGGCCAGGAGTTAGATGGGTTGAGAATACTGCAGGTAACCGATCTGCACCTCGAAATCGAAGATGGAATCGAAAAGCGGATTGCATCCTTACTGCGGAGTCTCTCATGGGACTTGGCTGTGGTGACTGGTGATTTTCGTTTACTTAATGACGGGCCCATCGAGCCATCAATGAACGCCTTCAAAGTGATCGCAGAGGTATTGATCGAGAGGGGGCAAATCGAGGGGATTCCCCCGTTGGTGGTATTAGGTAATCATGACGACGGAGCCATGGTACCATGTTTGGAGGAGATGGGGATGAGGGTCCTTCTGAATGAATGTGTTTCTCTACAGCTCGGAGGTGAGCAGTTATGGATAGCGGGCATTGATGATAGCGCAGACTTTCAGTCCTACGACCTTGGAAAGGCACTGCGTGATGTACCGGAAAGCGAACCTATCGTGCTACTTAGCCATGCCCCGGATTGTGTGCGTGAGGCCGCTGCTTTTCCAGTCGACTTGATGCTCTGCGGGCACACACATGGTGGACAAATTTGCCTGCCGAATGGATTTGCGCCACTTACGCAGAGTACGGCTCCTCGATCCTGTGCCAAGGGAAGTTGGAGTTATAATGGGATTCAAGGCTATACCTCAAGGGGGGCGAGTGCAGGAGGTGTGCCCTATCGTTTCAATTGTCCTCCTGAATTAACCATCCATACTTTAGTCAGGCACTAAGACGATGCTCCAAGCTCAGCACCCGATGATTGGATACCGAAATGATTTCCCTGCCTTGAACCAAAGAGTGGCAGGGCATCCGCTTATTTATTTTGATAATGCAGCCACGACCCAGAAGCCTGAGCAAGTCATTGAGGCGATCAGTGATTATTACCGTTACGATAATGCCAATGTGCACCGAGGAGTTCATGAGCTCAGCCAGAGAGCGACACAGGCTTATGAAGGAGTTAGGCCAAAGCTTCTAACGTTTTTCGATGCCGGCAGCGATTATTCAGTGATTTTCACGAGAGGCGTCACGGAAGGGATTAACCTTCTCGCTCAGACTATCGGCAAGCAACGGTGCGTAGAAGGGGATACGATCCTTCTCACTGAGCTCGAACATCACAGTAACCTGGTCCCCTGGCAGATGTTAGCGAAAGAAACCGGGGCGCGCTTGGATTTTATTCCGGTGGATGAGAATGGAGTTCTCCTACTCGATCAGTTAGAGAGTCAGCTTTCCCAGGGAGTGAAACTCGTTTCTCTGACTCACATTTCGAATACCTTGGGCACGGTGAACCCGGTTCAGGAGATCATCGAATTAGCCCACAAAGCTGGGGCCCTTGTCATCGTTGATGGAGCTCAAAGTTGTGGGCACTCTCCAATCTCCTTGAAAGAAATGAATCCGGATTTTTATGTTTTTTCCGGCCATAAGATGATGGGGCCGATGGGAGTTGGGGGAGTCATCGGGAGGACCTCTCTATTGGAATCGATGCCGCCTTGGCAAGGAGGAGGTGAAATGATCTCTCGAGTCGAATATCATGACTTTCAGGCGAATGAGGTTCCTCAGCAATTTGAAGCCGGAACTCCGAATGTCGAAGGCGTGGTCGGTTTGGGAGCAGCATTGGATTACTTAGAATCGATAGGGATGGATCGAATTCAGGAGTATGAGTCAGAACTCACCGGCTATGGGTATGAGGCCTTAACGCAACTCAGTGGGCTTACCCTATATGGTCCCAATCCGGATGAGGTAGAAGAGCGGGGAGCGACACTGAGTTTCACGATGCCGACTATCCATGCGCATGACTTGGTCAGTATGATGGATATGAAAGGAGTTGCGCTCCGCGGAGGGCACCATTGTAACCAACCTCTGATGAGAAAGTTAGGGGTTCCGGCAACCGTTCGCGCCAGTTTTGCTTTCTACAATACAAAGGATGAAATGGATTCGATGATCTCTGCTCTCAAGGAAGTCATTTCTTTTTTCCGAAGATGATTGCCTAAGGAAATCAATTGATTAGATTTAGTTATAATGTTTGAGGATCTGTACCAAGAAATTATTATGGACCATGCCAGCCGACCACGGAATAAAGGGAGGGTCGAAACTCCGGATGCCGTTGTCCATGCTGATAATCCATTGTGCGGGGATGAACTCACGCTTTCTATCCGCAAGGGAGAGGATGGAGCGATAGAAGATATCAAATTTGAGGCCAATGCCTGTGCGATCTGTATGGCTTCAGCATCTATGATGACGGTCAAAGCCAAGGGGCGAACCGTGGAGGAAGCCAAAGAATTATCTTCAGAATTTGTCAGGATGCTTACTGCTGATGAAGAAACCCAGCCTGAGAGAATCACAGGCGAACTTAAAGTCTTAGAATCTGTTCGGCGTTTCCCGATGCGGGTGAAATGCGCTACCCTAGGTTGGCATGCTCTAGAAGATTCGCTCATAGAAGCCAGTAAAGAACAATAACTGTCTCAATCAACCCTGCGGACACAAGAAGAAAGTTCTACCGCTCAAATAGTTCAGATATATAAATCACTTTGAAGGGTGATTATCATTATAGCATCTCAAGCGTTATTCAGGAATTGACGTGAAAGACGTTACAGGTATATATCATTCAAGCAGAAGACGTAAGAACATACGCAAACTGTTAGCTGCATGATGAAAAGAAAATTTTCCCATTTTATTATTCTGGCTTTTCTGCTTGTGTCAGTTGGTTCTCTGCATGCTGAAACCTTCCTGGAGTCGGAGGGGCTGTTGGTGATGGAAGCAGAGTCAACGAATTCGAATTTCGGTGAGTGGATTTTGAATACCACTACAGATATTGGTGATACCACTGGTTCGGGTTCAATCGAATTTACGGGCAATGATTTTACCTTAGGACCACCTGAATCGCCTCTTGCCTATCGCTTTATCATTAGCAAACCCGGTATCTATTATATTCATTTACATTGCGCACGTGTGACGCAGATCATTAACGGCGAGACTAGAACTGACGTGTCAAATGATTGCTATATTCGGGTCATTGGGGATGTTGAAGCCAGGAACCCTGATCCGGCAGACGATTTTTCAGCCACATTTCATCAAGGGGATGCCCCACTTGTTGCTTTGCAAACAGATTTCAAGTTCTTCGGGGGGAATGATGACGATTTTGTCTGGGCTTCCGGAAATAGACTTGACCTAGGAGGAGAAGATAATAAGCGCGTGGCAGTTTATAATTTCGAGGCAGGAGCTGCTTACACACTTATCGTCTCGGGAAGGTCTAGAGCATTTAAGATCAATCGCATCGTTTTTCAGCATGAGGACTTGAGCAATTCTCAAGCGAGAAACCTCAGTAATCCAGAATCAGAAGTCATTAATGCTCTGACAGGGACGGAGCTTTTTGAACAATTTACTCCCTTTGCGTTTAGTATATTTGATACGCCCAATCCCGTTGATTTAGCAAACCGGCAGATCATTTTTACCCCTTATGAAGAGGTCAATAATCCAGGAGTTATTCGCTATTCTACAACCCTTGGCACGATTTCGTCATTACCAGTCTCCGATTTCGGTGATCTCATTAACGCGACCGTTGATGATGCGTCCATACCAATTAATTTTGGGAGTTCGCCTTTTACATACTTTGGAACTAGTTATGACAGCGTCTCCGTTAATTCAAATGGCACGTTCAACTTTGATACAGCTTTCGCTGGGTTTTCGGAGTCTCTAGAACAGCATATTGCGCTTGTGCAAATAGCCGCTTTTTGGAGTGATCTCAACCCAGGTGAGTTTGGTGCTATGTACTCAACGACCACTTCGACTGCTCATGTCTTCACTTGGGATGATGTATCTGAATTTGCAAACCCGGATGATAGAGTCACATTTCAGGTAGAACTCAGATTTGATGGGAGAATCATTATCAGCTTTTTGGAAGCTGAAATTGATAATGCCATTGTAGGATTGTCCGCCGGTCAAGGGAATCAGCCCGATTTCCTCAATATTACTTCGGCAGCTCCTAATGTAACTCCTTTTGGATTGGTCATTTCCGGGCTTACCGCAGATGAAAATCTTTCTGCAGAAACGATGATAGGAGGAATTTCCGCGTTTGATTTCGATTTTGGTGAAACATTAAGCTTTCAACTCGTTACCGGCCCGGGGGCAACGCATAACCGATCTTTCT
Organism: Verrucomicrobiota bacterium; assembly: GCA_039815855.1. Lineage (GTDB taxonomy): Bacteria > Verrucomicrobiota > Verrucomicrobiia > Methylacidiphilales > JBCBYL01 > JBCBYL01. The sequence continues at coordinate 3,382 of JBCBYL010000047.1, read as the reverse complement.
ACGTCCTGAACGGAGATACGCTGGTTACAACTCGACCCCTTGATTTCGAAACTGATCCAACCATGTCTATCCGGTTAAGAGTAACGGATAGTAGTGGTAATTCTCTTACCCAGATTTTTGAAATTACGGTGAATGATGAGGTGAATGAAACGGCTACCTTAAACATCCATGGAAAGCTGCCCGGTTCCAGTATTGCCGACTTGCCTGTGCTGTTGCCTAAACTGACGAATGTTTTTGCTTCACCACAAACGTCAGACCAAAGTGTGCTATTTGCTCAATATGAGCGCGACTCAACAGAGCAAACAACTTCAAGTGTAGGGATGTGGTCTTGTGACCTGACTCACTGGTACGCTTCAGGTCAAACTGATGACCAAGGAGTTACTGTTAGCATTAACGAAATTCCTGTTTCTCACCCGGATGGCAGTGGGATGGAAACGGTAAAAGTAGATCTCCAGATTATTACGGGTAGTCCTGATCGACTATTCTACAGGCTATTTAATGTCGAGTAAGAGCCTCGGTCAATGGTACCTATCAATTTGGACCTGTTTATCATCCGTAATTTTTTACATAAAAAGTTGTATTAAACACTAACAATGCGATAGAAATAGATAGGGATGAAAATTAACTATTCGGTCAATATTCTTGTTGCGCTGTCAATTCTCATACTTTCAGGGGTTAACGAACTTCATGTTCAAGCACAGATTACTGTTTCTGCGCCGAGGACAACAACCGTCAATAATGCGAATGATGGGTTAGTGGACGGAAATACCGTAACGATTGAGGGAACGGGTTCAGTGGATCCAGCTGTGGCAGGAGATGGGGTTTCCCTGACGACGAATGAGTCAGGCAATGGGGTGACCGTGAACGTTAATACGGGTGGAAGCATTACCACCGATGCGGCTGGACCAGGTGTAGGGGTCAATTTAGGCAGTGGCACGGTCACGAATGACGGAACGATTACGACCAACGGGGGCTCTTCTTCTTCAGGTATTTCTATCGTCAATGTGCGAGGAGGCACTGTCATCAATAACGGAGTGATTCAGACAAATGGAACCGCTTCTACTGATGATGCTGTGGGGAACAATGGAATACGTGTGGTAGAAGGAGACGTGGTTAACAACGGAACGATTACTACCGCAGGCGATTTTTCTGCGGGTATAGTGGTTGCTCCTGATTTTGCTGGAGGCTCTGGCGGTAGCGTAAGCAATTCTGGAACGATTACGACAACAGGGAATAATTCCGCTGGTATCGTCAGTAACTCAGGTGGAAGCATCATTAACGAGATGGGTGGGACGATTACAACGACCGGGATCTCCGAAAACGGTGGTTTTGTTGATGGCATTCTTATGATCGGTAATTCTTCGGATACGGCTACGAATAATGGCACGATTAATATCAATGGTTCGGGCTCTAATGGGGTGCTTACTGGAGGTATTAACGTTCGAGACGGTGCGACAGCAGTCAATAATGGCACCATCAACTTGAATTCAAATGGAACGGACGGGGGTGGCTTTAACGCAGGTCTTTATAGTTCAGGAGGATCGAGTCAGTTAACCAATACTTCGATGGGGACAATAAATATTCTGTCCTTAAATAGCAGTGGGTTAAGCGCCGCCACAAGCGGAAATACAATGACCAATGATGGTGATATTTTCATCAGCACTACTGCATTTGGTGGAATAGTGAATCCAGTCACTAATGGAATGACTGGCTCAACAGCAGGGAGTGATACCCTGATCAATGGATCTACAGGTCAGATCGTTATTAATAATAATGGGGACGGGATAGCAAACGGAATGAGTAGTGGGGGAGGTAATACCTTGACGAATGAGGGCATGATTATTCTCAATTCTGATAACTCTAACGGCATTTTCAGTGACGGGAATGACACCATCACCAACGCTTCAACAGGCACAATAAATGTCAATAATACCGACAGCACTGGTATGACACTCAATGGAGGAGCAACGGCCAACAATGCGGGTATCATTAATGTAAATAATGATACCAACACGACTGGTGTCTCCATAGATGGGGCTTCTGCGGTCACATTTACAAATGATATGTCTGGGACGATCAATTTGAATGCAGCGAGCAACGCCATCAGCACCACGGGTGGTGGAGTCGGCCATACTTTAACCAATAATGGAACGATCAATAGTGGAATGCTTGGAGGATTTGCAGCACCTGGTTCCAACATATTCAATATTGGAAACGGCGATATTGCGACGAATAACGGAACGATCAATACGAACGATGCTGGAAGCACAGCCTTCAATACTTTTGAGGCTGGTGCTACGATTGTAAATGGGACTGCTGGTGTGATCAATACGGCGGATGACGGAACCGCAGGAGCGGCGAATTCGATCAATGATACCTTTGGTGCGGCCAGTATCACTAACGATGGAACGATTAATAATACGACTGGTGGCTCAGCCATTTTATCGAATTCCGCGATGACAACGAACTCCGGCACGATTAACTTGACGGATAGTGACGGTGTGACGTTCGGGAACACAGCGGGAGATGTTCTTAACCATACCGGCACGATCAACCTGAATGCCACTGGCAATACGAACCATTATGCAATCGTCAGTATGGGAGATGGAAGCACGATCAACCTGGAAGGTGCGATCAGCGCCACAGCTACAGGTGCGGGAACAGCAAATGGCCTACTGCTAATGGGAACGGCGGGAGATACAATCAACATTGGCAGTTTAGCTTTTATCAGTGTTCCTTTTGTAAATGGAAGTCAGGCAATTCAAGGAATGACTGCTGTTGACCATACGATCAATATCAATGGCGGAATTATTACAAACGGCTCGACGGCTCCTGGTATTCCGCCAGATGTCATATCCTTAGCAGGTGGTGATGATACCATCAATTTGAGTGGGGCGTTTTCTATTACAGGAACAGTGGATATGGGAGGCCAGGGAGGAACGGGAGACACGTTGAACATTGGTAACATTTTGGCACCTCAAGCAACCATTGATGAACTAGCAGCACTGCAAGCAGCTCCGACCACTTCAGGAACTGTTGAGACACCTAGCGGAACATTTTCTTACAACGATGTGGAGAATCTGAATATTAACCTGAACACGATCTTCTCTGCACAGAACGTTCTTCCAGAAACGCTTTCAGATTTTGGAGCTGCTCTGGACAATACAAATGTGAATCTGGATCCTGCCTTTGGTGCGATTGTGACCGCATATTCCAATGCGAATCCGAATGACCGGGTATTGATTGGTCAAACGTTAAGTGGTCAAACGCTCATCGATGCTCAATCCCGGATTCAGTTTAATTCAAATGTGCAATTTACTAACTCCTTCTTTCGACGTCTGAGTGACTTTCAATATTCACCTGCTCCGTTTGGTTCTAATGG
>JBCBYL010000063.1:0-13957 GCA_039815855.1 Verrucomicrobiota bacterium | reverse complement strand
CTTTTTGATAAGGAACCCATTACCGGCCCCCTCAGGATTCATGGCCGAGTGCACTATGACGGAATCGAAAAGAGTATCCATTGCAACATTGAGGGTGAGAGCCCTTTTATCATAGGTAATCAGTTTTTCCGGGAGTTTGACTAAACGGATTTTATCGATTTCCAGAATGCGTTTTTCCGTCTTTCGACCGAAGGCGTTGAGCATGGAGAGGGTGACCAGTCGGTTTTCAGGATTTAATTCAATCGGTCGCCCGATGGGCAACCAATGCCAGTCTTCAGTCACAAGGCGGGTATGGGAAATCGGAGAATCATCTTTTCCCAGGTAGAGACCGACCGTGGCGAAAGCACTGGCAGCACGTTTTCCTCTGACTCTGGCCAGCATTTGGTAGTTGGCTTCTTCCTTCAACGGAAGAGAAGCGGAGATCACATTACGATTTCCATAATGCTTGGTAAAAGTCAGGTTAGGGTCCAATTTGGATGTAATGACTTTGGGGAGAGGCCAGGCCTTTTCATCTTCTTGAGGTTGAAAAAGTGGTTCGTCCAGATCTTCTGATTGATAGGCATAGGATGGCTTCACCTGATCCGGATTGATGAAAATGAATCGGCGGGTACCCGCTGCTTTCTTGACTTGGTTACCTCTCGTCACGGTAAGGGTTTCCCATCCCGACTCTCGATCACGGCTATTCAGGTCATAGATATATTCAACCTGCACCGGTAAGAGTTCATCGATGATCTTGGAAGGGGCTATTTCGGTGCCATCAGACCGTTTAATTGTAGGAGGGTGGGTTTTCCAGAAGTCATTGCGATGGCTCTTCAGTGTCATGACCAGTCCTATTTTGCATGGGCCATAGATGACACTTCCGTCTATCGGGCCCGTCCAGATGAGGCCGTCACTGAGTTGTTCTGATTTCTGGACCTTAACTTTGAGGACGGGGCCTTTTCCAATTCGAATGGTCGCAGTGCCAGGTTGAAGGGCCTGAAGGCGTACATAACCTAAATTGTAGCCAGCCGTAGCTGTAGCGGGCGTGAGGACCTGAATGATATTCTCATGAGATGAGGTTACCTCCCAGCTTTGATCCTCATCGAATTCCTGATTAAGCTGGATGGGGATAACCGTGCTCGTTCCCGCCTCCAACTCCGTGACAGGCGAAAAAAAAGAGATTTCCGCATGGCTGGCAACTGTAAAACTGCCAACAAGCAAAAGGAATCCAGCGTAAACACGCTCCGCGAACATAATCGCATTTTAGTTGCGATTACATCCATTGGCAATAGTAGATGAGATTAGCTGATAAGCCGATTAGCCGGGAATATCACCCTTGATCTGGGTGCCGGGCTTCATGGGCTCGATGATTATATCATCAGTCGTCATACCAGCTGGAATCATTGGCAGCACGTGTTCGGTATAGGGAACCATGACATCGAGAACATAGGCCGTCTTCGAAGCCAGCATCCGTTTGATCGCAGGTGCCAGATCTTTTGGATCAATGACGAGTTCACAGGGGACGCCGAATCCTTCGCAGATTTGTTTGAAGTTAGGATAGAGTGCCTCCGGATCATCCAGCTTTCCGAGGAAGGTATGCCCACGGTTGCTCTTGAAGAAACGATCTTCCCACTGCACAACCATGCCAAGGTATTGGTTATTAATAATGATCGCCTTGGCGGGGATATTCTCAGCAACAGCGGTGGCCAGCTCCTGAATATTCATGACGAAGCTTCCATCTCCATCAATGTCGATGACTTCGCGATCCGGGCAGGCCACTTTGGCGCCAACAGCGGAGGGATAACCGAATCCCATCGATCCTAAACCGGCTGAGGTCAGGAAAGTTCGCGGATGCTTAAAGTCATAGAACTGACCTGCCCACATCTGATGCTGTCCAACGCCGGTGGTGACAATCGCTTCACCTTTCGTCTGACGGTAGAGTTCCTCAATGACCGTCTGCGGCATGATGCGGCCTTCTTCGACTCCATAGTGAAGCGGAAAGTCTTTCTTCCATTCACTAATTTGCTTGTGCCAGGCCGAGAATTTCTTCCGAGGGCGTTTCTCTCTGGTCATCATTTGATTCAGTCGCTTGAGGGCATAATGCACATCACTGAGAATTGGGAGATGAACGACCTTGTTTTTATGGATTTCTGAATTATCGATCTCGACGTGGACGATGGTCGCGTTCTTGGCAAAGGCTTGAACCTTTCCGGTGACTCGGTCATCGAAACGGACACCGAAAGCGAGAAGAAGGTCACAATCACGAACGGCGTAGTTTGCATAGACGGAGCCATGCATCCCGAGCCATTTCATGGAGCGCTTATCGTTTTCTGGAAAGGCGCCAATTCCCATCAAGGTGGTGGTGACTGGAATGTCTGTTTTCTCAACAAACTTTTTCAACTCTTTTGAAGCTTCTGAAGAAATAATCCCGCCGCCAACGTAAAGAACGGGCTTTTCCGCTTTTTCAATGAGGCCAAGGATTTCATTGAGTGCGACATCATCCGCCTTTGGAATGGGAACGAGACCAGGTAAGTCAACTCCTTCTACGAACCGCGGCTGGCAACGGTCTCCTTGAACATCCTTGGGGATATCAATCAGGACGGGTCCTGGACGTCCACTGGTTGCAATATGAAAGGCTTCTTTCACAATTCTGGGGATATCATTAACATCCATGATCAGGTAATTGTGTTTGACTGCTGGAACCGTCATTCCGAAGACATCCGTTTCCTGAAATGCTGATTTACCGATCATGTCCCGCTTGACCTGTCCAGTGATGGCAATCAGAGGAACGGAGTCCATAAAGGCGTCTGCGATACCGGTAATCAGATTGGTCGCACCAGGGCCGGAAGTCGCCATACAAACACCGGCTTTACCCGTCGCGCGTGCGTAACCGGCGGCCATGAAGGACCCACCCTGTTCGTGACGTGGTAAGACGGTGCGAATCTGCTTAGAATAGGTCAGGGACTGGTGCATTTGCATACTGGCACCCCCTGGATAGGCAAAAATGGTATCCACCCCCTCGAGTTCCAGACATTTGACCAGTAGTTCGGAGCCTGACATGGTCTTTCCGATGGTCGTTTTGCGGGAATTCGATTTCTTAGCAGTCTGTGATTTCTTCATTGTGTTGATGGGTTGGCGTTAATAATGGTCCTTTCCAGAAATTCCGGAAAGTTGAAATGTAGGGTATTCTTTTGCGGTGGCAACAAAAAGCGTTGACAGTATGTGCCCTGATCCATATTTTCCTCGTTCCTTTTATGAAAACATTTTCTGCTAAAGCATCTGAAATTGATCGCAAATGGTACGTCATTGACGCCAAACAACAGGTCGTCGGCAATGTCGCCGAACGTGCCGCATGTCTCTTACGTGGTAAAGACAAGCCGATCTACACTTCTCACATCGATTGTGGTGATCACGTGGTCATCATTAACGCGGATTCAGCACGCTTCACCGGCAACAAGGAAACCGATAAAGTCTATACCAGCTTTTCAGGGTACGTCGGTGGTCAGAAATCTGAAACGCCTGATAAGGTGCGTCAGAGACGCCCTGAGCTTATTTTAGAACGTGCGGTGAAGGGAATGATCCCACACAACCGCCTCGGACGCGCCATCTACAAGAAACTTCACGTCTACGCTGGAACGGAGCATCCCCATGAAGCTCAAAATCCAGAGGCTGTGACTCTCTAATCCTTAATCACTCTATTTATGCCAGCAACAGCTAACATCGTTCAAACCTCCGGCCGCCGGAAAACATCAATCGCTAATGTGAACCTCAAAGAAGGCACCGGACTTGCCAAAGTCAACGGCGCCCCACTTGATGATTACTTCGTTACTCAGGGGCAACGCTCTGAAGCAATCAAACCGCTTTTAGTGACCGAAATGCAAAAACGTTTTGATATCCAAGTCCGCACCACCGGTGGAGGACTGACCGGTCAAGCGGGAGCGACCAGCCTGGCCATTGCCAGAGCATTGGTTGAATACGATTCAGAATTACGTGCAACCCTGAAAGCAGAAGGATTACTGACCCGTGATCCACGTGCGAAAGAGCGTAAAAAGTCTGGTCAGCCAGGTGCTCGTAAGCGCTTCCAGTTCTCAAAACGCTAAGTCGTAATATTCATTTGAATTTCACACAACCGCGGCTGAGAGGCCGCGGTTGTTTTTTATCCTCATGAAGTGAAGCAATGTCGCTTGATCGGCAGGCATTCTTCATTCATGCTTCCCCCTCTACCCACATGTCAGATAGCCCACAGAATCAAGTCATCAAGGTCGCCGTGATAGGTGCCTCAGGATACACAGGAGAAGAACTGTTGCGGCTCTTATCCTGGCATCCTAAGGCAAAGGTGACGGCGATGACCTCGCGACAATATGCGGGTCAATCAGCGAGCCAGGTACTCGGAGGTGTCTTTGGCACTGATCTGCCACTTTTTACGAACAGTTCAATCGAACAAGTAGCGGATATGGCTGAGGTTTTCTTTCTTGCTCTCCCACACGGGGTATCTGCCTCTTTTGCTAAGCCTCTATATGAAATGGGGAAAACTGTCATCGATCTGAGTGCAGATTTTCGACTGAATGATCCTCAGGTATACGAGCAGACCTATGGCAAGGCACATGAAGCGCCTGAGCTACTCGACGAATCTGCATACGCATTAGTGGAATGGAATCGGGAGGAAATCATCCAGAAGCGTTTACTCGCATGTCCAGGCTGTTACCCGACCTCGATTCAGCTTCCACTCATTCCTTTATTGAAGGCGGGAGCTATCTTACCTGATAGTATTCAAGCCACCTCACTTTCAGGGATATCGGGAGCGGGTAAGAAAGAGAGCCTGACCTATTCCTTCTCTGAGCGTTATGACAGCCTGATGGCTTACGGGGTGCCTGGTCATCGGCATCGTCCGGAAATGGAGCAGGAACTCAGTAAGCATGCCTCTCAATCGGTCCAGATTCGGTTTGTTCCACATCTCGTTCCTCTCAAGCGGGGGATGCATAGTACTATTGGCTTCCGGTCCGATTTCTCACTGGATGAGTTATACCAGATCCTTTTGGAGGCCTATCAGAGTGAGCCATTTGTTTCTCTGCTTTCACTAGAAGGGGTTCTGCCTGATTCTGCTAAAGTCAGTGGCTCCAACCACTGCCAAATCGCGATCCGTCCTGATCCTCAGGAAGGGTACTTCTGGCTTTTTTCAGTCATCGATAATTTAGGAAAGGGAGCCGCCAGTCAGGCGATTCAGGCGTTCAATGTGCACTACCAATTTCCTGAGATGATCGGCTTGGCCCGGTAAGCAAGAGAATGAGATAAGGGAGATCAATGGACTGGATTGAAAATGGAGGAATCACGGCGCCCCTTGGCTTTTTAGCGGCTGGTATTGCATCCGGCATTAAAAGCGGAAACAAAAAAGACCTGGCTCTGATCGTATCTGAAAGAGATGCCAAAGTGGGGACCGCCTACACGTCAAATTTGATTAAGGCCGCTCCGGTAAAAATTAGTATGCAGCATAACCGCCGCTCTAAAGTAAAGGGCGTTGTCATCAATAGCGGTAATGCAAACTGTGCAACCGGAATTCGTGGGATACGTGATGCCCAGCGCATGGTCGACAAAACTGCGTCGGCGATCGGGTGTAAGCACAATCAAGTGCTCGTCTGTTCCACGGGAAAAATTGGTGAGTATTTACCGATCATGAAAATCATGAAGGGGATCACGAAAGCCGCTAAAAAGCTGAGTGGCACTTCAGGACGGGCAGCTGCGCGGGCGATCATGACCACCGATACGTTTACCAAGGAGAGCGCTGCCACCGTTGATATCAGTGGAGCTCAGGTCACGATTGGAGCGATGGCGAAAGGAGCGGGAATGATTCATCCGGATATGGCGACCATGCTGGCTTTTGTCACCACCGACGCCTGCATTGATGCCAAAGTTCTACAAAGCCTGACCACCCGATGTGTCACTAACACGTTTAACCGCATCTCTGTCGACGGGGATACGAGTACCAATGATACCGTCCTCGTTCTCGCAAATGGGATGGCAGAAAATGCGCTCATCAATGAAGACCATCCCGATTTGCAAAAATTCGAGGAAGCCCTCTACACCATCATGTCCAGCCTTGCAAAAATGATCGTTCTCGATGGGGAGAGTATCTCACACGTGGTCCACCTCAAGGTCCACGGAGCAGTTGACCACGTGGATGCGAAACGTGTGGCAGAGGCCATTGCCCGTTCCCCATTAGTCCGCTCTTCCTGGGCGGGCAATGATCCCAACTGGGGTCGAGTCATGGATGTGGTCGGTTATTCTGGTGCCAGGGTAGAAGAAGAAACCCTCGATATTTTCTATGATGGGCTCAATGCCGTGCGTGGTGGTGTCGCCACCCGGGTGCCATTGAGCCGACTCAAGGCCGTGGCCGCGAAAAAAGAGTATAGCCTCTGCATCGACCTGCATCTCGGAGAAGGAGAATATGAACTCTTCGTCAATGACCTGACCCCCGGCTATGTGAAATTCAACATGGGTGAATAATTCTCATGAGTAGTCACATTCAACGCGCCGATCTCCTCATTGAGGCATTACCCTATATTCAGGACTTTCGTGGCTATACCATGGTTATCAAATATGGAGGCAGCGCCATGGATGACTCCAGTCTGGTGGTCAGTGTTCTCAGGGACATTGTTTTCCTGGAGGCGGTGGGAATTAATCCTGTGGTTGTGCACGGGGGAGGGAAGAAAATTTCCGCCCGAATGCAGGAAGCCGGACTGAAGCCCACCTTTGTCGAAGGATTACGCATTACTGATCAGCAGTCAGTCAATCTCGTCGATGATGTCCTCAACAACACGGTCAACCCCGGCATCGTCGATGAAATCAATCGCCTTGGCGGCAGGGCAAGATCGATCGTTGGCCAGGAAGTCTTTCGTGCGCGCAAAGCTCCTAAGGTTCATATCGGCGATGACGAATTTGACCTGGGCTTCGTGGGTGAACTCGAAGGCTGTAAACTCCGATCTGTCGTGGACGCTGTTCGTGATGAAGTTGTTCCGGTGATTTCGCCTCTGGGGAAGGATGAAGAGGGAGTCACTTATAACGTCAATGCAGACCTGGCCGCTTCTGAAGCCGCGGTCGCCCTCGGAGCGGATAAACTGATTTATTTATCAGATGTCAATGGAGTGCTCCGGGATCCAGAGGATCCAGAATCACGCATCCCGACAATCAAAGTCTCTGAAATTGCTGAGTTGAAAGAGCAAGGCGTGATTAGTGGGGGGATGATTCCCAAGCTCGAATCCTGTGCTTCTGCTATTGGGATGGGGATTAAGAAAGTGCACCTCATTGATGGTCGCATCCCTCATGCCCTCTTACTCGAGCTCTTTACCAATCAGGGAATTGGGACCGAGATCATTCCTGCTTAAGCCGGAGAACTCTTCGCCGGAAGACGGTCACCGATCCGATGGTGAGAAGCACCGCTGCCCCCACCCAGGTCGATGGCTCAGGCACGGCAAAGAAGACATCGTGGAGCGAAATTCGTTGTAATGTGGGGTCAGCCGGAATACTGACTACTGACCCATCCCCGTCCCCGGAAAAGTATCGGAAACTCACACTGGTAAAGCTGGAATTATCACTATTACTGAAAGAGACCCCCACATCGCCTGAGTTGAACGTATCATTCCCATTTCCTGGATTTGTCGTGATCGTACCGACAGCTTGGTTGGCTGTGGTTCCAACTCCTCTTAATCCTTCAGTCCCGTCTCCGGTGGTATAAATTTCAACATCTGGGTCTGACGAATCGCGATTAACGAGTGTATAGTCTGGACCATTGGGATCAAAGAGGACGACATCCTGATAGGTGCTGCCTCCAGAATTTCCCAGATCTAAGTCCCATAAATCAAAACTGACTTCAGTCACGGCAGTGTCAAAGCTGATTGTGTATTGAATGAAATCAGCACTCGTATCGCCGTATGTGGCCGTGTTCGTGTCTACGCGTGAATCGTAATTGACGTCAACGTAAAGGCCTGCCTCACCCCCGCTGTTGGTAATCGGAGTAGCGGCATTATTCGGTGTGCTAGTCCGATTAGCTACCTCACCATCGGTGGTGCTGGCAAAGAGACCGCTAGATCCGCCACTTGTGGTTGGATCATTTCTGCTCACCTCAACGGTAACATTAACTCCATTGATATTGTAGGTTTCGCTGAGCGGATTGGAATTTGTAACAAAAAAGAATCCTGTGGTCCAAGTTTCGTCCCAGGTAACACTATCCCAATCCAAGGTTCCCGATTGGGCACGAAGAGAGGTTCCCAGAGCTAGTAGGCAAATCGTCATCAGAACAAAATGAGGAAACTTCTTCACGTCCAAAATAGCTTACTCTATAAATATATTTTGTGCCAGTAGCAAATCGCGTTCTTCAGGAAGGAGGATAGTGAGCTCCAGTTCTTGAACCAGCTTACGAGCATCTTGAGTCTGGCCCAGTTGGCTGAGAAAGACGGCCTCATAAAATCGAACGGTAGGCAGGTCTCGCGTTTCCGGGGATAACTTTGAAATAATATTCAGAGCAGACTGGGTATCCCCATTGATATATTCAGAGAAGGCATAGGTGACCGCGAAGGAAGGAGTGCCGGGGTTGATCTCATAATTTTCAAGGGCGATGCGATGAGCGACCTGATCCTCATATCCCAGCAGTAGGGATAGAAGAGCATAATTATTGCGCATCGGCATGTTATGGGGATTTCGTTGAATGGCTAAACGCGCAACGGTCAGGAGCCCCTTAGCGTCCAAGTTCTCTCGGTAGTATTGATGGAGTTGCTTGAGAGGGGACTCCGCGTAAGGATGTTTTTCAGTCAGTGCCCAGAGAAGGGCTTCATAAGCCTGGTCCCACTGCCACTCTTTTGAGAGTTCAATCAATTTAGTCAGTTTTTTAGGTTCGGAGGCAGCAAGCTTTCCTAACTGAGTGAGTTGCAGTCTTTTTTCCAGACTGGGTGTTCTACGTGCTGTGCAGATGGTGATCAGTGACTGAATTTCTTCTGCGCCTGTCCAGCGCTCCTGGTCCTGAAGGAGTTCAGCTATTTCATCCCATCGTTCTCGTTGGATGAGAGCTCCAGCATAAAGAATGGTGATCAGGGAATCAGATCGTACCGCTTCCGGAAGGCGGCTCATCCAATCGAGGATTTCCTGATAGAATTGAAGCCGATTGAGTTCAGTCATGACCAGATAGGTATCATAGACGCTCGACGAGGCTTCATTCTTCAATGCCACTAGTTGCTGAAGCGCTTCAGGTGTCATCGCATTTCCATCTGCCGTGTTGAAGTAGGTCTGCCCCCAGACTGAGATCCGTATGTCTAGATCGATCTGAGGGTCAGACAGGATGAGTTGACCTACCTTTCCTGCTTCATCGGACATCTGCTGCTCTCGCATCGATCTCATCAGAACGGCGAGAGCTTCGCCTCGTAGCGGATCTCCTTTCGGCCAATTCTGTAACACCGGCCAGGAGTCACGGTTCCCTGCAAATGCGCGATATTTGGCCTCATTGAGTATCAATTGCTGGTCCTCAGGAAAGAGCTCTCTGGCTTCAGTAAGTATTTCAAGTCCACGTTCATAGTTTCCTGAAAGTTGGTGAGTGACCGCTAAAAGGCTGAGAAGCTGAGGATGGTTGAGGGTTTCAGGATTGGTTCGCTCCAAGAGTGAAAGTGCGTCATCCATCTTCCCGAAGTGGAGGAGAAGTCCGGTCACTTCCGTAAGGGTATCGACACGGTCAGGATCTAATTTCAGGAGATGTAATCCCCATTTGAGATGCGTAGCACTGGTGGGAAATTCACGGGAGATTTCGTAAAGAAGGAATGTGGCCCTGAGATTGGTGCTGTCTTTTTTAACCACCTGGGTGGCTAATTTCGCCGCTAGTGGGAACTCGTTTTGTTCATAGGCCTCCTCGGCAACACTCAGCTGTTGCTTAAGATAGAATTCTGAAATGACATGACGAGAGAAACAATAAACTGCCCCGAGCGAGGTGACAAAGTAGGTCACGACGATGATTTTGTTTAGATGGAACAAGAGGAAATGGGGCATGAGTTCAGAAGCACGTGTAAGGATTACCTTTTCGTTCTGTCCAATATAATAGCGGATATTCAGCCTCAAAAACTACTTTTATTTTGGCGCACCACCGCCAAACTCTCCGACTCTTCATGAAGAAATGGATCCAGTCGCTGATGAGTCTGGTGAAGCCACATGACCAAGATCAAGGCTTCATCATGTCCACCTATGCACCGAGGCCACTGACCCTAGTCAAGGGTGAGGGGGCTCGGGTCTGGGACGATGCGGGGAAATCATACCTTGATTTCACCACCGGCATTGCCGTCAATATCCTCGGCCATTGCCCCAATGTCATTCATGACACCCTCACGGCTCAATCGCTTCAGCTGCTCCACTGTTCAAATCTTTTTCATAACCAGCCAGCAATTGATCTCTCCAAAGCACTGATCGGAAAAATTGGTCCTGGCCAGGTCTTCTTCTGTAATAGCGGAGCTGAGGCCAATGAGGTCCTCTTCAAGCTGGCCAGAAAATTTGGCCATGAAGAAGGGCGATTTGAAATCATTACTGCCAATAATTCCTTCCACGGACGGACCTTTGCAGGAATTTCAGCGACCGGTCAGGAGAAGGTGAAGAAGGGGTTTGAGCCCCTGGTTCCAGGATTCAAGCATGTTCCTTTCAATGATCTGGACGCGATCAAAGCAGCAAAGACCGACCAGACCGTCGCGGTCCACATTGAGGGGATTCAAGGGGAGGGCGGAATCATCCCTGCCGATCCGAAATTCCTCATTGAACTCCGCAGATGGACGAAGGAAAACAAGATCCTTTTGCTCTGGGACGGCGTCCAGTGCGGTCAATTCCGGACAGGTCATTTTCAAAGCTACACCTCGATTCTCAATGAATACCCAGAAGGAAAAGACTTCCTGCCCGATGCGATTGCGATGGCCAAGTCATTAGGAGGTGGGATTCCGATTGGAGCCGCTTGGGTGGCAAAGCCTTATCAGGATGTGCTAGGCCCCGGCACCCATGGATGCACCTATGGGGGGAATCCACTCTCCTGCGCGGTGGCCCTGGCCGTCATGGAAGAGATCGATAAGAAGGGATATGGTCCACAGATGATTAAGCATGCCAAGAAGATGAAGGATCGGCTCAGTGGCCTCGTCGAACAGGGCCGTATCGTTGCCGTGCGTGGGGAAGGGGCCATGATCGGTATCGAGCTCAAGGGACAACTCCTGGAGACTCGGGACAAATTCATGAAAAAAGGATTACTCGTCGTTCCTTCTGCGAACCAGACGCTTCGGTTATTACCTCCGATCAATGTCACTGGCCAGGAAGTCGAGGAAGCACTCGGTATTATTGAAGGAAATTTATGAAGCACTACTTGAAGATCGATGACTTTTCGGCTGAGGAAGCGCGGGCCTGTCTTACCAGAGCAGGGGAACTCAAGGCGTCCAGAGCCACGGGTGCTACTGACTCACTCCAAGGTCAGTCCTGGGCCCTCATTTTTTCTAAGAGTTCGACCCGGACGCGTGTTTCGTTTGAAACCGGGATTCACGAATTGGGTGGTCGCCCCATGTTTCTCTCGGCAAATGATATTCAATTAGGCAGAGGGGAACTGATTAAAGACACCGCCAGAGTCCTCGGGCGGATGGTGCATGGTGCCGTCATTCGGACTTATTCTCAGAAAGACATTGAGGACTTTGCCCACTATTCAGGCATTCCCACCATTAATGCACTCACAGATGACGAGCATCCATGCCAGATCTTGACAGACATTTTCACCTATGAGGAGAAAAGAGGGCCAGTGAAAGGGAGTAAATTAGCGTTTATCGGAGATGCGGATTGTAATGTAGCCCGTTCCTTCGTTCATGCGGCTGAACAATTTGATTTTGAACTGATCTGCGCCGCCCCAGATGGATTTCAAACCCAGATTACTAATCGTCATGTCACCAAAGTCTCTGATCCGATCGAGGCCGCCCGGGATGCGGACTGGCTCTATACCGATGTCTGGGTCTCGATGGGAAAGGAGTCAGAAGCTGCAGCGCGAATACAAGCGTTCGAAGGGTATCAGATCAATGACGATCTCCTCAAAGTGGCTAAGCCCAACGCGCTTGTCCTCCACTGCTTACCGGCTTATCGGGGTAAAGAAATCACGGAAAAGGTCTTTGAAGAGCGAGCCGACGACATCTTCGATCAAGCCGAAAACCGACTTCATGTGCAAAAAGCTATCCTCGAAGCGGTGGCTAAACCTTGATCACATGGTCAACACCGTTTAGGGTAAGTACTTATGGCAGAAGCAAGCACCACCACACCTAAGAAAAAGCCAAAACGCGTCAACCTCCGCACGCCGGAGGTCATGGAGGTCGTTCAGAATCAGGTCGAGAACCATTACCGCAGCCGGGTTGTTGATTACATCCGTCATTCCGGTAACTCACTGACTGCGAACGGGCTCACCGTGAAATTAGCCAAGGCTTTTGGGTTTTGTTATGGCGTAGAGAGAGCGATCGACCTCGCCTACGCATCGGCCAAACACTTTGATGGAAAGAAGATCTACCTTCTGGGTGAGATTATCCATAACCCGGAAGTGAATGATCAACTCAATGAAATGGGCATTACTTCATTACTCGAAGACCCTGAAAAAGGCTGGGACCTCTCTCATGTCACTGAAGATGATGTCGTCATCGTGCCTGCTTTCGGAAGCCCGGTCGATGTTATGGATCAGATTAGCGAAATCGGCTGCTTCGTCGTCGATACCACTTGCGGTGACGTCATGAGTGTCTGGAAGCGGATTAAGCAATACAAACGCGAGCATGTGACTTCCATTATTCATGGGAAAGCGACCCATGAGGAAACCAAGGCGACCAGCTCCCGTGCCCTTCGTGAAGACGGGGAGGGACATTACCTCATCGTCTATGACCTCAATGAGACGGACTATGTCTGTGACTACATCCGCAACGGTGGTGATAAGGAAGCTTTCCTGAAGAAATTTGAAGGTGCCTATTCACCCGAGTTCGATCCTGATCTCCACCTCCAAGCCATCGGTGTGGCTAACCAGACCACCATGATGCGCGGCGAAACGGAAGAAGTGCAAAATAGGATGATGCAGGCCATTAAGGACCGCTACGGAGAACAAGAGGTCGGTAATCACTTCCGCTTCTTCGATACCATTTGTGGTGCCACTCAAGAGCGTCAAGACGCCCTCGATGTCATGCTCAATACCCCCATGGATCTCCTCGTCGTCGTCGGGGGCTATAACAGTTCGAACACGTCACACCTGGCAGAAATGGGTGAGAAAATCCTGCCCACCTATTTCATTAAGAACGGAGACAAAATGCGTTCTCCTTCATTGATCGAGCACTATAACCAACATATCGGGGTCGAAGAAACCAGCGAAAATTGGCTTCCTGACGCACCTATTACCGTTGGCGTGACTGCGGGTGCCTCCTGTCCCAACAACTTGATCGAAGAAACCATTACCCGCCTCTTCGAATTCCGTGGAGTCGATGTGATCCAGCTTCTTCCTGAGAAGTTTAGATAAGTTTTGGTAAGCAGCCATTCAGAGGATATGGTGCATACCCATCGCCAAAACACATATTCTCTAGGTCCTGTTAGCTTTTGTTTTCTCATTTCGATAGCGCTGCTTTGTTATTCGAAAGGCACATTTAAGATTCATTTTTTATGAGGTCGCAATTCGTCCTGTGGAATGACGCATGAGCGTTACTCAGTTAGGACTAAGAATTTGTCCAAACTCACTACCGACCTAAATGCTTTAGCATTTAACTAGGAGTATGGAACGAGTAGGTCAAATGGCTTTTAGGTCTATAGCGTCGCGAAATTGCCTGAGTTCACATAGAGATAAAAAATAATAGGAAAGACGGTAAACTCTATATTTTTTCATCCCTGTTCGTCTTCCTTCTCCTCACCATTTTTTATCTCTATGTGAACTCAGGCAATTTCGCGACGCTATAGACCTAAAAGCCATTTGACCTACTCG
>JBCBYL010000073.1:0-12446 GCA_039815855.1 Verrucomicrobiota bacterium | reverse complement strand
TTTTGAAAACGATGAACTTCACTTTGGTGTGGGTAGTGGAATTACCGCTGGTTCCAATCCAGCGAAAGAGTATCTGGAAACTTGGCATAAGGCGCAGTGCCACCTGCAGGCTTACGCAGCTTATGAATCGTCGGTCTCTCCCGTTCCCAATCCTTTATGATTTCTCTTTCTGATCCCGGATTTCGCTGGGGTTACGGACTCTTCGAGACCCTGGTGGTGCAAGAGGGGCAAGTCCAATTCAGCGACTGGCATTGGCAATCACTTTGCGATGCAGCTGACGTGCTCGGGCTCGATCTTCCGGACCAGAGGCCAACGATTGGAGAGCATTTTAAGAATGGTATCTGGCGTTGGTTTTTGACCCCGACTGGTCTTTACGATTTTTATGAAGAGGGTATTGCATCCGTTCCTGAATCCTATTCTCTCAGTATCTCTCCCTTGCAGGTCGATTCCAGAAGTTGGGAAGCACGCTTTAAAACCCTTTCGTATCTTCAGCGTTATCAGGCCCGGGAAGAGGCGAAGACCGAGGAAGTGATTATGCTCAATGAGCGAGGGGAGGTCGCGAGTGCTTCGATGGCTAACCTGTTTGTCATTGATCACGACATGATCAAAACACCACCTCTGGACTCAGGATGTAGAGCCGGTGTCATTCGTCGCTGGATCATGGAGCAGACGATCGTTCCTGTTCAGGAAGTCGTTCTGGATCCAGCAGAAATCCGGAAGGCCTCAGCATGCTTTGTCTCGAATAGTCGAATTGGTATTTGTTCTGCTTTCTTTGAGGGAGAAGAGCAGTCTACAACGCATCCAATTATTCTTCAGTTAAAGCAGGCGCTATCTGACGAGATCCGTGGCTGACCGGAACCTCTAGGAGTTGCTCATTAGTAGGACTTGGCCCAGAGAACCCGTTGAGGGCTAGAGTCACCACTGAATGGGCAGGTGCCGGATTCCATGGCTTCGGGTAAATCGTGAGGGATACAGCGGATGGTGACCTTCAGGTCCTGCTTAATCTGTTCTTCGACTTCAGCAGAACCATTCCAGTGCGTGAGGGCGAAGCCGCCGTGGATTTCCGGTTTCTTCTCATTCTGCGGTGTAAAGAACTGATAGAACTCCTCTTTCGAATCAATCGCCTTGGTATTCTCGTTCCGAAAGCGAAGTGCTTCCTGATAAAGGTGGTCTTGAATTTCTGAAAGGATAGTCGGAGCTTGTTGAATGAAGTCTTCTCTTGCGTAGGACGTTTTATCTTTAGGTGCCTTATCCCGGCGTCCGACGAAGACAGAACCGGACTCAAGATCACGAGGTCCAATTTCGACACGGATTGGGGCTCCTTTTTTGACCCAATCCCAGCCTTTAGCACTTCCCTGGCGATCTCTGGTGTCGACCTTGACGCGCAAGGGCTCTCCCTCCCATGAGGAAGCAGATAGATTCGTCGCTAACGATTCGCAGGCCTCGATGATGGAATCCTTCATTTCTTCCTTAGGCACGATCGGGATGATGACAATTTGGGAGGGAGCGACACGTGGAGGGACACGGAGGCCGTCATCATCCCCGTGGGCCATGATGAGGGTTCCGATCAAGCGGGTACTCACACCCCAACTTGTGGTGTAAGCATGGGCCAGCTGGTTGTCACGTGAGAGATATTCGATCCCCGCTGCTTTGGAAAAATTCTGCCCCAGATAGTGGGAAGTGCCAGCCTGCACCGCTTTCCGGTCTTGAACCATAGCTTCAATACAGAGGGTCTGGACGGCACCGGGGAAGCGCTCGCTTTCTGATTTTTCACCTTCGTAAACAGGGATGGCCAGTACCTTACGGGCAAACTCGGCATAAATTTTGAGCATCTGCTTTGTTTCAGTGAATGCTTCTTCTTCCGTTTCATGAGCGGTATGCCCTTCTTGCCAAAGGAATTCGGCAGTGCGGAGAAAGAGGCGAGGGCGCATTTCCCAGCGTACCACATTGGCCCATTGGTTCATGAGAATGGGGAGATCCCGGTAGGACTCCACCCAGCGGGCAAACGCTGCTCCTATGATGGTTTCTGAGGTAGGACGGACAATAAGTGGCTCGGTGAGTTCTCCCGCTGGAACTAATTTACCTTCCTCATTTGCTTCGAGTCGGTGATGGGTGACGACAGCGCACTCTTTGGCAAAACCATCAACGTGCTCGGCTTCTTTTTCTAAGTAGCTCAGAGGAATGAAGAGCGGGAAATAGGCATTCTCGTGGCCGGTCTCTTTAAAGCGCCGATCCAGCTTCTGCTGCATTTGTTCCCAGAGGCCATAGCCCCAGGGCTTAATCACCATGCAACCGCGAACTTCTGAATTCTCCGCCAGATCTGCTGCCGCCAAAACCTGTTGATACCATTCCGGAAAGTCGACCTCACGGATCGGTTCGATTGCATTTTTCATCTTTGCCATGGATTGAGGAGAATCGGTCAGGAAAATCAAAAATCAACAGGTTTCAGTAATTTCAGCATCCCTTTTTAAGGGTGGAGGTGATTGATGTTTGGCTCCGGTTGTAAATCCGGACCAGGTCCAGTTGATGAAGAAGAGGATCACACCGAGAAGGCTAAGCCCAGTCACGAAGAGGAGGGTATCTAGTGGGAGGGTTTGGATTCGATCAGAAACAGAAGCGAGGTCTTCCGCAGTAGTGCCCAACTCCCCCGCCAGCCAGATGAGAGGGCCCAGACTTAAGGCGAAGGCGATGAGAGCGAGGATCATCTGGATGACCCCCGTCCAGACTCTTCCAGCCAGAATGGTTCCCAGTCCCACAATTCCCAACAAGTTGAGGATAGCGAGTAGGATGCGTTTGATCAACGGGGTCATTCTTATGTCATAGAGCTAATCGGATAAAAGGACAATCTTCACTTGTCTGGAGGTCATGGTTATGCAAAAGGTTGGGTATGCCTGACTCCTTCCTCCCTTCCCAACTTGCCCCTCCTGGAGCAGGGCTTCCCCCAGTTCAAGGCTGGTTTTCACGTTACCTGGCCTTTCCGCTTTTTTCCGCCGCCCACCCATGGGGAAAGGCGATCGAACTCTTTGAAGAAGAAGGGAATCTGATTCTGGATTTAGCAATCCATTTGTCTCCAGATGATGTCGCGAAGCAGGTACTGGTCCCGCGTTTATTTGGCCTCGAAGACAGCTCTCGCTATTGGTCGGTAGCCATGACCTTAAGTCATCTTATGATCGTGGGAGAGCTGGTGGGGAAAACGATTATTCTTCTCAGTCAAAATCAGATACCACCGATCAAAGCAGATACTGCTACGGTGAAGCCGAAGGAAGGACTTGGATTAGAGACCATCGATAGCTTCCGTGTCTTTATGGATGGTTTTATCTATTCATTACAGGAGAAGGTAGAAGACCGAGACTCTAAAACGACCTTAAGCCATCCCTGGTTTGGCGAATTAAATCCAAAGCAGTGGTGTGCGATGGCTGCCTTGCATCAGCAACTCCATCGTCGTCAAGTCGAGCAGATTATAAAGCGACTTTAGTGTCTTCTCCCTCTGAGCGTGCAACTACTGCCGCACAGACAGAATCGCCGATGACATTCACTGCTGTCCGGCACATATCGAGGATTCGATCAGTGAACTGAAGCAGGGCAATGCCGATCCCAATCGCAGCATCGTCCAGACCGACGGCATTGAGGATGACCAGAATGGCAACAAGGCTCGCAGAGGGGATTCCAGCCACTCCGATGGAAGTGAGGAGAGCCAGAACCACGGTAAGAATTTGAGATCCAATCGAGATTTCCATCCCGAAGACCTGCATGAGGAAGATGACGCAGACACATTCATAGAGAGCAGTTCCATCCATATTAACGGTGGCGCCGAGCGGGGTGGTAAAGCTGGTGACGCGCTTACTGACCCCGGCATTGTCGATTAGACATTCCATGGTGAGTGGAAGTGTGGCGCTAGAGGAAGCAGTGGAAAATGCGGTCAGGGCCGCAGAGAACATGGCCCGGTAATGAGCGACGGGGTTCACCCGTCCGAGAAAGAAGAGTAAAGCTGGCAAGCTAATGAAAAAGTGAACGCCTAAGGCCAGAAGCACGCAGACAGGGAACCATGCCAGCTTCAGGATGTCGGCGAAATCGACTTGAGCCGTGATCGAGGCGATGAGGGCAAATACGCCGAGAGGGGCAAAGCGCATCACGAGATCGGTAATTTTGAGCATGACCTCGTAAAGGCCCTGGACAAAATTCTGCACACTTTGCGCAGCGGGACCATCGGTGCGCGCTAGAAAAAAGCCAAAAATAATGGAGAAAACAATCAGGCCGAGCATCTGCCCTTGCGCTGCCGCCGAAACAATGTTGGGCGGAATCATACGCTGGAAGACGGCCACGACATCTTTGGCGCCGCGTCCCTCGGTCTTTTCGATTGATTCCAGATCGGCGTCTGGGAGTTCAATGACTTCTCCGGCAGGTTGCCCATCAATGATACCCGGAGACATGATGTTGACCAACAGGAGGCCGGCCAGAATAGCGAGAACGGTGCTTAATGCGTAAAAGCCGACTGTTTTACCCGCCAGTCTGGCAAAGCCTTCTTCTTTGCCGATGCCGGCCATGGCAGAAATGATGGCCGAGACAATCAGAGGAACGATGAGCATCTTTAAGCCTCGGATGAAGAGGCTGCCAATAAAGTCGAAGACGGCAATAGGGCTGGCTACCTGATCCGGGGTGAAGAGGACCTGGAAGAGGATGCCCACAACCAGAGCCAGAAAGATGGCAGCAAAAATCTGCTGATACAGTGGACGGGAGATAAACGTTTTGATCATAGAATAGAACTTAATTTGACTCGATGATCTCCAGACTGAAATCGAGAGAATCGATGTGATGAGTTAAGGCTCCAATGGAAATAAAGTCGACCCCGCAGGCGGCAACTTCCCCGACTCTCTCTAAGGTCATGTTGCCCGAAGCTTCGGTAGGACACTTTCCTTCACAGAGCGTGACCGCCTCAGTCATTTCTTCATTCGTCATATTGTCGAGAAGGATACGATCCACACCTGCCTTGAGCCACGCTTTGACTTGATCGATGGTGTCCGCTTCAGCAATGAGTGGAACATCGGGATCGAAACGGCGCGCTTTCTCAACCGTTTCCTGAAAGGCCTGATCTGATTGGTTTCCGAGTAAGCTGACATGATTATCCTTAATCATAAACGCATCATAAAGGCCGAAGCGATGATTGGTGCCACCACCGCAGGCGACGGCGTATTTTTGAAGCGCCCGCAATCCGGGAATGGTTTTACGGGTATCGAGGATCCGGGTGCTCGTCCCGGAAACGGCATCGACGAATTTTCTGGTCTGGGTGGCGATGCCGGAAAGATGCTGGAGAAAATTGAGGGCCACGCGCTCGCCAGAAAGAAGACGGCGTGCATTCCCTTGCAGTTCCATGACGGTCTGCCCCGGTTCGATTGGGCTTCCGTCGGAAAGGCATGACTGCACTTCGATTTGTGGATCGAGTTCCTGATAAACAATTTCAGCGACGCAATTGCCGGAAAGAATGCCCGCTTCCTTGACAAAGATGCGGGCCTGATAAGTCAGGTCCTCAGGGATCAAGGCGTGACTAGTCAGATCGATAGGTCCGATGTCCTCGCCGAGAGCACGGGCGGCCGCCTCTCTGAGAATAGAACGGTCAGGAGCGATAATCATTTCTCGATTCTGAATGAACCTGACTCCTTGACCGAGCAAATTCTGAGAGGATGATCAGGGAGTGATTATCAAGGCAGATGAGGCAGGAATTGAAAGAGCTGCGGTTGCTTTAGGACAGGGAGACCTGGTGGGTCTTCCCACCGAGACCGTCTATGGTCTGGCCGCAGACGGCTTCAATGAGGAGGCCATTGCCCAAGTCTTTGCTGCGAAAGGCAGGCCTCATTTTGATCCACTCATTTATCATCTCGCTGATGAAACTGCTTTAAGATCCCTTGCGAGTGAAGTTTCGGAACCGGGGGAAAAACTGATCCGCGCATTTTGGCCGGGAGCACTGACCTTCGTCCTGCCGAAAAACAAAGATGTTCCTGATTTAGCCACCTCTGGCTTACCGTCGGTTGCGGTTCGATGTCCTCAGCATCCGGTGGCGCGAGCCTTGCTCGAAGCATTTGGAGGTCCCGTGGTCGCGCCAAGTGCAAACCGCTTTGGACGCATCAGCCCTACCGATGCTCAATCCGTTGAGCAAGAACTTGGTGAGCAGATTTCAATCATTCTCGATGGGGGAGATTGTCGATTAGGAATTGAATCAACGATTATCGATCTTCAAGGAGAAGGTGCCCGTATCCTTCGGCTGGGTGCGGTGACCCGCGAGGCGATCGAGGAGGTCATTGGGCCTGTTACTTTGGTAAACCAAAATGAAACAGATGGGAAGGTCAACGCACCGGGTATGCTCAAATCCCATTACGCTCCCCGGACGCCATTGCAACTCATTGATCAAGGCTCTTGGCTGGACTTAGACCTCTCTGAAGCTGCTCTCCTCCTCTTTGAGAAAGGGGAGGGGGAGCCCCGGTGTCCGTACCGTATTCTCAGCGAATCAGGCAATGATCTGGAAGCAGCTGCCAATTTGTTTCGCTCTCTGCGTTCCTTGGATTCGTTGAATGTCTCCACGATCTATGCCGAACGCCCACCTCACTCCGGGCTAGGCCTCGCTATCCTGGACCGCCTTACCCGGGCAAGTTCCTAGACCAGAACGTCGTTAAGTGGGTGTGGAGGACAGGGGAGGATGGGCTTAGATCTTCAGTGCGCCCTGATTATCTGCGGAGAGCAGGTGGCAGGTGGGCGGGTGATGGCCGTGGTGGGTGAGGGTGTCGGTCAATGCTTTTTGAATCTCATCCTCTTTTCCTAAAGTGACTGCCATCAGGGTGGTGCCGGCACCACTGAGATAAGCTCCGAGAGCACCTGCATTTTCTGCAGCTTCAATGGCTTCCGCAGCACCGGGGATGAGGGGAAGCCGGTAGGGTTCATGGAGCCGATCCACAAAGTGCCCCTGCAACTCTTCATATTTCCCGGTCGCCATGGCTGCGGTGATCAGACAGGCGTGTTGAACGTTTTCAATGGCTTCGGAAAAGTCGATTCGTTTAGGGAGTACTTCGCGGGCCTCAGACGTTTCAAGATTGGAATCGGGGATGATCGCGAGAAACTTGAGTCTTTCATCTACCTCAGCGCGGAAGCGTGACTTTCCGTTCGAGACGCAAAAGCCGCCTAGCATGGCGGGTACGGCATTGTCAGGGTGCCCCTCAAGTTGAATCACCATTTCGAGAACATCGTTTTCAGAGCACGGAGACCCACAAAGCGCATTGAGACCGAGGAGGATGCCGAGACGAACGGTCACACTGCTGCCTAAGCCGCGAGAACGAGGCACCTCTCCAGTGACTTCGACCGAAAAGTGAAATGAAGGTTGTTGGCTGCCCTTAAAGTAAAGTGAGGCCGCTTCTTTGAAAAAAGGATTGGTGAGAGGTTCTTCAACACGAGAGACCGTTACCTGATTGTAGAGACAGACCGCGACTCCGAGAGCATCGAAGCCGGGGCCCAGGTTAGCGGAAGTCGCGGGAACCTGGTATGTAACTGAATGAAGTGGATTCACCGACATGACGTTGTCGAAGTCACTGCTTTTTGTCGAGTTTCGGTTCTTGCGGGTGGGAACCCCTTGGGGCTTCGTTCGGCTGATAGCGAACTACGACCCCACAGGCCGCTTCGCATCCACCTCCCCTATTTTTTACGCTGCGCTCCAAAAAACAGGGGAGGAGGTATCACAGAGGCAGTCCTCACTTCTGCTACCGACAGGGGAGGATGTATTATTGGGTGCGTTCGAATTGGAAGAATGTTTGCGTGTTTGTCTCCGTCTGCTCTGAAACGGCTTCCAGACTGATGTTTCTTGTTTCGGCCACGACCTTGGCAATTTCCGGAATGTAGGCAGGTTCATTCCTTTTCCCGCGGTGGGGAACGGGTGCCAGGTAAGGGGCGTCAGTTTCGATCAGATAACGATCGTCAGGGACAGCTCGAAGGCTCTGGCGCACTAAGTCTGCATTCTTGAAGGTGGCAATCCCGGTGAAGGAGACATAGAAACCAAGGTCGATTATCTGCCACATTCTTTCAGGAGTTTCTCCAAAGCAATGGTAAACCGCTTTGAGTCGATCGGCATAAGGAGCAAGAATTTCGAACGTGTCATCCCAGCTGGATCTTTGGTGGATGACGACATTAAGATTCTCTTCCGCCGCCAGATCGAGCTGTGCCCGGAAAATCGATTTCTGATGCATTTTCCATTTTTCGAGTCGCTCCTGATACTCAGCTTCTGATTCCTCTTCCTGCTTTTCGGGAAGGTGATGGTAATCCAAGCCACATTCTCCGAGGCCGACGAGCCGTGGATTCTGGAAGTGAGGTTTGAGTTCTGAGAGTTGGTCGAGTGTGAATTCATCTGCATGACAGGGGTGAATCCCGACGGTGGCATAAACGGGTGAATGGGTTTGAGCCAGCTGAAGTGCAGCCGCTGAAGAAGCCAGAGTGGTGCCGATACTGATCATGCGTGCGACTCCTGCTTTCTGAGATCTTTCGATCACCAGCGAAAGGTCGGCTTCATAGTCAGGAAAATCCAAATGGCAGTGGGTATCCGTGAATTGCATCCATTTGGTTTACACCATTTTAGGAAAGATGAAACTGCTTCTCGTTGTGCTTGAGCTTTAGCAGTCACTCTTCCATCTTGGGGGATGGAGTTTATTCAAACGGATCAAGCACCGGCAGCGGTCGGTCCTTATTCTCAAGCAGTTCAAGCAGGTGGCTTTCTTTATGTCTCGGGACAAATTCCTCTCATGCCGCAAAGCGGTGAATGTCCTGAAGGCATTGAGGCGCAAACTCAGCAGGTGCTGAAGAATCTGGAAGCAGTCATTCAGGAGGCTGGAGCTCAGCTCAAGGATGTAGTGAAGACAACCATTTTTCTGACGGATTTAGGCCAATTCACAACCGTGAATGGAATTTATGCTGAGGCTTTTGGTAACCATCGGCCCGCGAGGGCGACGGTGGAAGTGTCCGCGCTCCCCAAAGGGGTTGAGGTTGAAATCGAAGCCGTGGTTTATTTAGGGGGCCAGTCATGACGCCTGAGCTGCTTAAAGCTAAGTTCGAGGAGTTGGGCGCACTTCTTCATGGACACTTTCTACTGAGATCAGGCCGTCACAGTCGGGTCTTTTTTCAATGTGCGAAGCTGCTTCAGCACCCGGGTCTCTGTTCAGAAATTTGTGCCAGTTTGGCAGAAAAAGCAAAGGCGCATCCTGCTACTTGTGTCATTTCACCAGCTCTAGGCGGGATTCTAGTCGGCCATGAGGTCGCCCGGCACCTCGAATTACCTCATATTTTTGTCGAAAAGAAAGAGGGTAAACTGGTGATGCGGCGTTTTGAGATCGATCCGGAAACGACTTATCTCATCGCCGAAGATGTCGTAACGACGGGGAGTGCGGTCCAGGAGGTGGTGAAGATCGTGCGTGATGCTGGAGCAAAGATCGCTGCTGTCGCTTGTATTGTGGACCGCAGTGGAGCGACAAAGCCTGATTTTGGAGCGCCGTTTATCAGCTTAATGGAGATCAACGCAGATACATTCGACCCGGATCATTTGCCTGAAGATTTAAAGGAATCCGTGGCTATGAAGCCAGGCTCCTAACGCGTGGATCGTTAAATAACAGCTTGCCACGGACGAGAGACGATCCAGATTGTTACATATGTTCAAGCCTGACTGGGTCAAATTTATTTGGAATCTACAAACGGATCATCGCCGTTTTAGCCCGGACTTAACAAAGCTAGATATTCGCGTGGGCGAGTCTGCTGATGTGAAGTCATTTTATGAAACGATGGCGAGCTCTTTTCGGACTGAGCGCGCATGGGGACCTCTGGCTTTTGAGCGAGTAGAGGAATGCCAGCGCTGGGCGGATGATGTGACGGAAGGAAGAGACACTCTCTTTCTGGTTCTCGAAGATGGAAAGCGAATCGTCGGCGGTAGTCTGCTCTGCACGGATCGTGAGAGTCAGCGTCATCTCGTCAGCGGTGTTTTTCTGGTAGAAGAATATCGCTGTCGTGGTGAAGGAGTCGCACTTCTCGCTAAGAGCCTTGATGTCTTAGCGGAAAAGGAATTTCCACAGGCGTCTGTCATGACCCGCAGTAATGTCACCGCAGCAAAATATCTTTACCCTAAATTCGGTGCTCATCAGGAAAAGCTAGACGAACCTATCTCATTGAAACAAGTCGCTTAAGAGCATGCCCTCCTACGATGTGATTGTGATCGGTGGGGGCAGTGCTGGCTATGCAGCTGCCAGAACCGCGGTGGAGGGTGGACTGAAGACGGCTGTCGTCGAAGGGGGGGAATCCGTAGGAGGGCTTTGTATTCTGAAAGGATGTATGCCTACCAAGGCACTACTCGAATCAGCTCATCGCTTCCACGGCATTCAGCATTCCAAACCATTTGGAGTCCGTCTCTCGGCGCCACCCAAGGCAGACTGGTCAGCGATCATCCGGAGAAAGAATACCCTCATCGAAGATTTTGCCAGTTACCGGCGTTCACAATTGGCGTCAGGAAAATTTGACTTCTTCAGAGCGCAAGTTTCATTTGAGGATTCACACAAGATCCGCTTGAAGCCCGTTGGTCATTTTGACAAGCGACCTCCTGAATTTCTCACTGCGAAATATTTTATCTTGGCCACTGGGTCAGTGATTGATCGGATTCCGATTCCCGGATTAGAAGAGGTCGGATACATCACCAGTGATGATGCGCTTGAACTCACTCGCCCCTTAAAGAGTCTGATCGTTTTGGGTGGAGGTGCCATCGCGGTTGAGATGGCAGACTACTATCAACACTTAGGGGTCAAAGTAACTCTCATTCAGCGTAGTTCGCAGATTCTCAAGAGTCAGGACCCGGATGTCGCACGGGTAGTGGAACAGGCCTTTGTGAAGCGAGGTGGACGTCTCTTTACAGGCACGCGTTTGATGGAAGTGCGTCAGCGCGGTCAACAGAAGGAAGTCTTCTTTGAATACGAGGGTGCGCTGAAGTCAGTCGTGGCAGAGGAAGTGCTTTCTGCCCTCGGGAGAAAGCCCGCGACGGAGAAGCTTAAACTCTCAGCAGCGGGGGTGAAACTAAAGGATCGTTATATCGGCACGAATCGTTCCATGCGTACCAACCAAAAACACATCTATGCCGTAGGGGATGTTGCCGGACCTTATGAAATCGTGCACCTGGCGATTCTTCAGGGAGAGACCGCTGCCCAGCATATTATTTACGAATTCAAGAGCACCAAGACGAAGAAAAAGTCGGTGAAGAGGACGAAGCCACAGAAAATGGATTACCGGCTCAAGATGGAGATTATCTTCTGCCATCCGGAAGTCGCTTCCGTTGGGATGACCGAGAAGGAGGCTGAAGCGAAGAAAATAAAAGCCATCTCAGCGAGCTATCCCTTTGATGATCATGGGAAGTCCATGATCATGGGAGAAATGCAGGGATTCGTGAAAGTCATCGCGAATCCTAAATCAGGTGAAATCCTGGGGGCTCAAATTGTCGGCCCGCATGCTTCGGATTTGATTCACGAATTTGTGGTAGCGATGCATTATCGTTCCAAGGTCCAGGATTTCCTGAAAATTCCTCATTATCACCCGACGTTAGCTGAAATTGTCACCTATCCAGTGGAAGAATTGGCAGAACAAGTCGTCTAGGTTAGGCTACTAACCATCTTATATTATGTCAGAAGTACGTACCCGTTTTGCTCCATCACCCACCGGCGAATTCCATATTGGTTCTGCCCGCACGGCTCTCTTTAACTGGCTTTATGCCCGCAGTCAGGGAGGGAAGTTTATTCTCCGGTTGGAGGATACGGATGCGGAAAGAAATACATCTGAGGCAAGGTCGGCCATTTTCGAGAGTATGAGTTGGCTGGGGCTGGATTGGGATGAAGGACCGGGTTTGGAGATCGAAGATGGAGGATCGGAAATCGAGGAAGGGGAATACGGGCCTTATTCTCAAAGCCAACGGGGTGATATTTATCAGGGCCACATAGAAAAGCTTCTTTCTCAAGGTAAGGCGTATGAAGATGATGGTGCCGTTCGGTTCCGGATGCCAGATGAGCCGATCCGGGTCGTGGACGAAATCGTAGGAGAGAGGGAATTTGATCTGCGCGAACAAGCAGATGTGGTCATCCGCCGTAGTAATGGGGCACCGGTCTTTCATTTAGTCAATGTGGTCGATGATTTGGAAATGAAAATTAGTCACGTCATCCGTGGAGAAGACCATCTATCGAATACACCTAAACACGTGGCCCTCTACCGGGGACTGGGGGCAGAGCCTCCACAATTCGCCCACATCCCTCTGATCTTGAATCCAAGTGGCTCTAAAATGAGTAAGCGTGATCAAGGCGCAACGATTGCAGAATATAGAAAACGCGGATTTCTTTCCGCGGCCGTGGTCAATTACCTCTGTTTACTGGGTTGGACTCCCGAGGATGAAGAAGTGCTCG
>JBCBYL010000210.1:0-2556 GCA_039815855.1 Verrucomicrobiota bacterium | reverse complement strand
GGCCACCAGTCCGCCGCTTTAGCGATGGAAATGAACTGGAAGCCTAAGAGAAAAGCGACGAGGGATATCAGGAGATAATGGGTGCGGTTCAGTTTCATGGTAAAAGTCTCAAGCAAGCTTTCATGCTCCGTTTATGGTTAAGCAATATGCACATATAGTTACCGATTAGGTGAAAGCTTGCTTGAGACTTTTACCATGAAACTGAACCGCACCCATTATCTCCTGATATCCCTCGTCGCTTTTCTCTTAGGCTTCCAGTTCATTTCCATCGCTAAAGCGGCGGACTGGTGGCCTTTCTCTGAGAAAAAGAAGTCCACATCCAGCGGTCAGGCCGAAGTGGTCATCAATAATGAACCACTGAAGCGTGATAGCCAGGTAACGACAAGTTTTGCTGATGTGGTCGAGCTCGCCGCCCCATCGGTTGTTAGCATAAAAACTGAAGTAGAAATTGAAAACAGGGCGCAAATGAACCCATTTCTGCGTGAATTTTTTAATATTCCAGAAAACAGAGGATCTCAGACGCGTATAGGCGCAGGTTCTGGTGTCGTCGTCAGTAAAGATGGCTATATTCTTACTAACAACCATGTCGTCGATCGTGCTGACGAAATCATTGTTGAATTCCAAGGTGATCCCGAAGAATACGAGGCGACGATTGTTGGAACAGATCCCGCCACGGACTTGGCCGTCTTAAAGATTGATAGGACCGACATCCCCGCTGCTGTACTCGGTGATAGTGATATGATCCGGGTAGGTGACATCGTTTTAGCAATCGGAAACCCATTTGGACTCCAACAGACGGTAACCATGGGCATTATCAGTGCCACTGGCCGTGAATTGGGAGGTGGTCGAATGAGTGGAACCATCCCCTACCAAGACTTCATCCAGACAGATGCGGCTATCAATCAGGGAAATTCCGGCGGAGCTTTAGTCGATGCCGAAGGAAGACTAGTCGGGATCAATTCCGCCATCTTTAGTAGAACCGGTGAAAATCTGGGGATCGGCTTTGCCATTCCGATTAATTTAGCTCACGGAATCATGACTCAATTGATTGAAACCGGGCGAGTTAGTCGAGGTTATCTCGGGGTCATGCCTAACGATCTCGATCCAGATAATGCGGAGTTTCTCGGACTTGAAGGGCAGCAGGGTGTCCACTTAACTGAAGTCGTCGAAGGCACACCAGCGGCAAAAGCGGGTTTGAAGGCAGATGATGTCGTGCTCGAAGTCGATGGTAAACCCGTTCCGACAGCCAGTAAATTTCGTCTCGCCATTGCCAGCTATGCACCCGGTAGTGAAATTGCCATGAAAGTTTACCGTGATGAGGAAAACATCACCGTGAAGGTGAAGCTGGAAGAACGTCCTGATCCTCAAACCGTGACCGCCATCAATCCGCAACCGCCAGTAGAAGAAGAGACAGGAAAGATCTTTAAAGGAATTACTATCGCTGACATCGATAACGAAACCCGACGCGCACTTCGCATTCCTGAAGATGTGGATGGAGCGGTGATCACGGAAATTGATCCCGACTCGAAAGCTGCTGAAACCGATTTAGCGGTCGGGATGGTCATTATGGAAATCTCTACCCGCTCTCAGACTAAAACGATTTTGTCGGCTCAAAATGCCATCGACTTCAGTCGCGCGGTCAAGGCGGACATCGCACGCCTCCGTGTCTGGCATCAAGGCTTCAAGAAATACATCGTCCTAAAGTCAGAGTAAAATCTAAGAAGACTTGTAGAGGGAGTTCATTCACTGGTTGAAGCGGATCCGTTATCCTTCTCACCCTCATTCTGCTGAGGCTGATCCCAATGCGACAATCCAAGGGCAGTTAACTCTTGAGGATCTACAAGTCGCCCTCTCCCGCTCTCGAGAAGACGATCCGTGGATTCTGGAGTCAAACTCATATCACTCAATCGGTACGGTTGACGAAACACGAGAGGACCATTACGGACAAGATCGACGGAATACCATACCTGGCTCGACGGGATAATCAGGAATTCTGCTTCCTGCTCATCGAGGTATTGGTTCGCATCCGCAAAGGGCTTTGAAAGCTGATACGCCGTCACTGAAGCAAGAGGGATTTGAACCAGGATGACAACCGCACTCCCCCAGACAGCCAATTGATAGATGATCTTTTTAAACCCAGCCTCTTCTAGCAGGTGAGCAATGAACGGAAGGGTCAGAACAATGGTACAGAGAGATGGAGTAAAGTACCGAAAGCCCCAGCCGTGACCCTGAATATAAGGAAAGTTCAAATACCAGAGGAAATTTGTCGCAATACTAATTAGTAGTAATTTTTGGAACCGCGGAAGTAACTTAAAATACCAAATGGCACACACTGGCAAGATGAACATCAGAGGATGATTCCAGGAACAGAAGTTCACTAAATCAACCAGCCTCAAGACACAGGATAGAATGGATGGAAAGGTAAACCAGGCAACCGCTTGCTCAGTGAATTCGGGCCTGAATACTTTAAGCCAGAAAAGCCAAATGAGAATACCCAACGAATAAGTCGCCGCATAATAGAAGGCCGTGGCCCATTTTCTTCGCAGAACGAGATCG
>JBCBYL010000157.1:0-4900 GCA_039815855.1 Verrucomicrobiota bacterium | reverse complement strand
AGTCAGCATTTACGTGAATCCAACTCAGTTCGGTCCCAAGGAAGATTTTAAAAAATATCCACGACCGCAAAAAACCGACAAACGTCTTTTCGAAGAAGCCGATGTCGACGTCCTCTTTCATCCCTCGACTCTCTATGTTAAAGATGATTCGACGCGGGTGAATGAGGACGTCGACATCGGCTTCTTCTAAAAGACGTTGGTCGGTTTTTTGCGGTCGTGGATATTTTTTAAAATCTTCCTTGGGACCGAACTGAGTTGGATTCACGTAAATGCTGACTACCAGCACTTCACAGTGCTTCCGCATTTTCTGGACGAGACTGAGGTGCCCATCGTGGAGGGCTCCCATCGTAGGCACGAGGCCAACGGTTAATTCCCCACGATGCCAAGCCTTGGAAAGGCGCTGCATCGCTGCGGTGCTGGTAATGATTTTCATGCTTGAGCTAGATGACTGTGGAGCGAGTGCCCCCTCTAGCTACTCTTTGGGAAGATAAATTTCACTTCCGGAGCGCTTGAATTCATCGCTCATTTCTTTCATTCCCTCAGAGATCGCGGACTCTGTATCCATGCCTTTTTCTTCAGCATAGCGCCGGACATCATCGGTAATTTTCATAGAGCAGAATTGAGGACCACACATGGAACAGAAGTGTGCGGTCTTGGCCGCATCTTGTGGCAAGGTTTCATCGTGGTATTCCTTCGCCTTCATCGGATCGAGTCCGAGATTAAATTGATCTTCCCAGCGAAATTCAAAGCGCGCCTTCGACAAGGCATTGTCCCGATACTGGGCCGCAGGATGCCCCTTAGCCAGATCAGCAGCATGGGCCGCAATCTTATAGGTAATGACACCTTCACGCACATCATCTCGATTTGGTAACCCAAGGTGCTCCTTTGGTGTGACATAGCACAACATCGCACAGCCATACCATCCGATCATGGCCGCTCCGATCCCGGAAGTGATATGATCATATCCCGGAGCCACATCCGTCGTTAGCGGCCCCAACGTGTAGAAAGGAGCCTCGTGGCACCATTCAATCTGCTTCGTCATATTTTCCTGGATCATGTGCATGGGCACATGCCCCGGGCCTTCATTCATGACCTGAACGTCGTATTCCCAAGCCCGCTTGGTCAACTCTCCTTGAACTTCAAGCTCTCCAAACTGGGGTGCGTCATTGGCGTCCGCAATGGATCCCGGACGGAGTCCGTCACCAATGGAAAAGCTGATGTCGTAAGCAGCCATGATTTCGCAAATTTCGTCCCAATGGGTATAGAGAAAATTCTCTTTATGGTGAGTCAGGCACCACTTGGCCATGATCGAGCCACCACGGCTGACGATGCCGGTCATACGCTTTGCTGTCCACGGGATGAATCGCAGGAGAACACCAGCATGGATGGTGAAGTAAGAAACTCCCTGCTCCGCTTGCTCAATCAACGTGTCACGGTACAGCTCCCAGGTAAGATCCTCTGGCTTCCCTCCCACTTTTTCAAGTGCCTGGTAAAGTGGAACGGTGCCAATCGGTACGGGTGAGTTTCTAAGAATCCACTCCCGGGTGGCATGGATGTTCTTCCCAGTAGATAAATCCATCACCGTATCAGCCCCCCAATGCGTCGCCCAACGCATCTTCTCTACTTCTTCCTCAATCGAAGAAGCCACCGCACTATTCCCGATGTTGGCGTTAATTTTGACGAGGAAATTGCGCCCTATTATCATCGGCTCAAGTTCCGGATGGTTGATATTACACGGGATAATAGCTCGCCCGCGTGCCACTTCTTCTCGAACAAATTCGGGAGTGATCTCATCAGGGATGTCAGCTCCCCAAGAGTGTCCAGGGTGTTGCTGATAGAGACTATTCCTGGGAGCATCCGCCTTCATGGTGACCGATTGCTTTGCCTCTTGTAGCTTGAGATTCTCGCGGATTGCGATGAATTCCATCTCAGGAGTGATGATCCCCTTCCTGGCATAGTGGAGTTGAGTGACTCGATGACCGGTGATGGCCCGTCTTGGATTTGCTTTTGATGGGAAAATATCGAGAGGAGATTCTTCAGGAGACGCTGAAGACTTTTTGTCCTGAGCCCAACGCGCATGATCTTTAGTCAGATATCCGTTATCTAGCGGCAGTACTTCGCGGCCTTCATACACTTCGGTGTCATTTCTGGACTCGATCCATGGCTTCCGCACCTCAGGTAAGCCTTGTCTTACGTCTTGATGAAAATCGGGATCCGTCCAAGGTCCGCTCGTATCGTAAACCCGCACCGGCTCATTTGGCTCTTCCACACCTGAAACCGCCTTGGTCGAACTCAGAGTGATTTCCCGCATCGGGACTTGAATATCCTTCTGGCTACCTTGAACGTAAATTTTCTTCGAGGACGGAAAGTCGTATTCCGTAGTGTGGTCTTCAGATTTCGGCTGGATCATGGTTTTTTTCTTTCATTACGCACCATGCCGAAGAAGTAATACCTCCCTTCGACGGAATGACCCGCATCAGGTTCAATGGGTCATTAAGCGTCGTCTTCAACTCTCAGCCTGCGCGTCAGGCTCCCCAGGAAAAAGAATCATCCCATGCCTCGGCTCAATCGCAAGGAAATTCAATTACAAGTTCTGATCAGGCGGGGATTGATCAAAATGATCATAAAACAAACTGATGGCTTCATTCCTCCGCTCCAACGAACCTTTCAGAAATACAGTGACGATGGTGGTCTTGTCTTCAGAGGAACGACCGAACCCGTTAAACCAGACTGCCCCTCCCCATACTCCGGTTTTACCGAATAGCCGTAGCTCTGAATCAGAACAAGGCCATTCCAGGGCGTCATGGAAATCTTTGAATTGATCCCTATACATTCCTAAGCCATCCCCTTTCGCGACCATCATCATCCAGGCATGGTTTTGCTCTGGAGTGACTTTCAGGCTTCCGCCCGACTTCACCGTGGACCACCCTCCAGCTAGCCAAGATGGCTCAATCTCTTTTTCCCAAATTCCAGATAGATTCAAATATTGCGTCAGTCTTTCCTTTCCGATTTTTTTTGACCACGGAATGAAAAATTCATTACTCGAATAATAGAGGGCCTGTTTGAGAGAATACCGTTTTGGGCTTCCAGGAATCCTCCGATCGCTTGCTGGTATCAAGTCGCTGGATTTCCAAACTCCAGAATTCAAGCCCGCCCATGCCAGTAAAACTTTAAACGTCGAAGCAGGCGGCACCGCTTCATACGCTAAGGCTTCCACTCCACGAATCTCTGTTTCTGCCGTTTCGTCGCTCGTAATTAGCATCACTCCGTCTTTGATCGCAGCTGTTGTCGTTAAGGTGAGAAACCCTAACGTAGAAAAGAAGACTATAAATCGCATCTCGATCAAAATAGTCTCTCGCATCACTTAGAGCAACGATGACCTCCATTTCGTGAAAGCTCAGATCCTGACACACAATTGTCATATCCCTAAAAATCAACGACTTAGAGATTGTGAATAACTTTTTGGTAACTTGGTCGGTAAGCATTTAAATCATTCGCAATAAATGACTTACGGATCATTTTATCGTGTGCATAAAATAGGTCTTTTGCTGGTGTAAAGATCAATAAGTCAGCCCAGTGTCAACAAAATATGGAATTTTTTTAATAAAAAGTGTGCTTTATAGGATTAAATAATAAGTATGCCTTAAAGACTGTCTTTATATTTCATTGGACATCGAGACACAGCATTTTATCCTAGGAAAAGAATGTCAGATCATACGCATAATGCTGAGAGTGAGGCTTTTCTGACAGATCTGAAGAAAGAGCTCATTCAGCATCTGGCCCATAAAATGTCTTTTACAACGCTCATTCCGGAAAATGCAATTGAGCTGAAACTGGCGATCACCAAAGCGACGGAAGCTTACTTATCTGAGGAAGGTATCGCCCTGAAGGATGAGGTGCGTAACGACTTAATCGAACAACTGGTTTCCAGAATCACCACATCCAGCGCACCTCAACAAGTCAAATCAGATGGTCCTACCCAAGTGATCCACAGTGAAATGGCCTCCTACCTGGCACAGTTTTTGTCAGAAGATTTAACGGGGCAGGCCTTAGCTGATGAGATCGCTACCTTGGTTGAACGTAAATGTGAGACCGATCGTCAGGACATCGAAGAGGCGCATCGAAAAGAGATTGTCCGTGAAATGTGCCGGAGGATGAATGTGGCTCCCCCTTCCACCTATGCCAGTCCAGTGAAAGGTGACTCCTTAGAAGAACCTGATCTCGATTCTTTGACGAAAAAAGAACCCGCAGAATTGCCCGCAGACGTATCTGATCAAGAGGAGCCCATCCCTGCACCTGCGCAAGAACCGCATCCTGTGCCTCAAGTCCGTGCGCGCGGTGGTGAAATTCATTCGCCTTCTTCGAAATCAGCTCCTGCTTCCTTTGTTCCCCTCAAAGCGCTGACTCATGATATCAAAAGAGAGCTTCTCTTCGAGTTGGGGCAGAAAATCAATGTTGAACTCCTCTCGAAAGGAGACCTTGAGGCCTCGCACGCGCATATCAATGAGCTCATCGATGCCTATTGTCAGGAGCATCGCCTGACTCTGACCGATGACGAGGTGGCTAAAATTATTGAAGAAATCCTGAGCGGTGAAGGGCTGGAATTTCAGCTCTGAGAAATCAAGCATCTGAATCCTCAAGGCAGTCTCCAATGATCTATCGAAGGTTCGGTCGCACCGAAATATCCATGCCGGTGTTTTCCTGTGGAGGGATGCGTTATCAGCATTCCTGGCAGGACGTCGCCCCAGAAGATATCCCGAAAAAAAATGAGGTAAAACCCAGCCCAGTTGGCGTTCTGAGCTCCCATATCCCCGCGCGGTTTCAATATGATTCATACCTAGCTCGACGGATCTCTGAATGGTTGCCTCCAGGTTCTCCTGATTTTTTTTCGGGATATCTT
>JBCBYL010000044.1:0-18334 GCA_039815855.1 Verrucomicrobiota bacterium | reverse complement strand
GTCAGAAGTTTCATCAGTTGATTCGTGCCCCTCCAATCTGGCAAGAGATTCCACTGGTCCACTCCCATCACCCAATATAATTGTGTTTCATACAGCATCGATACGGTAAAGCGTATTTCAGCGATGCAGCCTGAAACACAATTATATTGGGTGATGGGAGTGGACCAGTGGAATCTCTTGCCAGATTGGAGGGGCACGAATCAACTGATGAAACTTCTGACCTTTATTGTCTTTGGTCGTGGAGAAAGACCAAAGACTCATGAATCAGCTATAATGACTTATCTCGAGCGGCAAATTGACATTTCTTCGACTGAGATCCGAGAGCGGATTCAAGCAGGAAAATCGATACGTCATATGGTGCCAGATGTGATTGATGATTATATTCAAGAGAACGGAATTTATCAGCATGATTGAACCTCTAGATCTACAGATTGCTCACGATTGTGTTGAATGGGCAGATGATAAAAAAGCGGAGGATATTGTTCTTTTAGACCTTTCTGAATTAGACGGTCCCGCGCTTCTTTTTTTGATTTGCCATGGTCAAAGCACACCACAGCTCAAGGCGATTGTTGATTCGATCGAATCAGGTATGTCTGAAAAGCACCAACTTAAACCATTTGCCCGTGACGGAAAAAGATCCAGTGACTGGATGGTTTTAGATTATGGAGCATTAATGGTCCACATTCTCAGTAAGGAGATGCGGGACAAGTATGAACTTGAGGAGCTCTGGTGCGATAGTGAAAAAATTGATCTGAAACTTTGATTACATTTCCTCCAGAGTTCGGATCCCGAGAAGCTGTAGTCCATGTTGGATGATATCGCCCGTCATTTTCGCAATCTGCAGTCTAGAATGCATTAATTCTTCTTTGTCCGCTTTCATGACTGGGCAGTGCTCGAAGAAGCGATGGAACTGAGAGGCGACGTCATAAAGATATTGGCAGAGCAAGTGGGGTCTCATTTCAGATAAGATACTCCCTACTACTTCAGGGTAGGTGAGTAACATCCATGACAGCTCTTTTTCTATGGCGTGCTCCAGATGAATATCGGATTGAAGGTCGTCTATTTGAATGTCCAAATTGGCGTTAGCCTTTCTGAGAATAGAACGTGTCCTGACATAGGCGTTGAGAAGATAGGGTGCGGTATTACCGTCAAAGGCTAGCATCTTATCCCAATCGAAGA
This sequence comes from Verrucomicrobiota bacterium, assembly GCA_039815855.1. Taxonomy (GTDB): domain Bacteria; phylum Verrucomicrobiota; class Verrucomicrobiia; order Methylacidiphilales; family JBCBYL01; genus JBCBYL01. Next base: position 17,155 of record JBCBYL010000044.1, on the reverse strand, counting down.
CGTAATCCAGATTACGGTTGGAACAGAGGTCAGCGTATTTCAAGGCGCCTATTCCGATGACGGCAGCCATTTCCTGTTTCTGGGAATCATCCAACTCAGGGCGTTTTTCAGAAAGAATGCTCTCAGCCCTTTGTTTTGCCTCAGCAATCAAGCTGGATAGTTTTACCGGATTACCTTCCCGTGTCTTAAGCGGCTTCTTATCCTTTCCAAGAATGCTACCAAACCAGACGTGATCCAGCGTCATTTCGAGCTGCATCTTTTTAGCGGTCGCAAAAAGCTGCTTAAAATGGAGTTGTTGTCTGCCGTCAGTGACGTAAACAATCCTATCTGGATTCCAATGCTCCCGGCGATAGACGAGAGTCGCAATATCTGTGGTAGCGTAAAGCGAAGCACCGTCCGATTTTTGGATGAGAAATGGCTGATCTTTCAGGTCATTCTCATCAAACCGGATGACAATCGCTCCTTCGCTAAGCGAGGCAATGTTCCGGGATTTTAGATCATCGACCGTTTTTCTCAGCCAAGGGTTATAAAAGCTCTCTCCGATTGTTTCATCAAATTGGATATCTAATTCTTCATAAATAGAATCAAAGGCTGACTGAGATAGTTGGCGTATTTCTTTCCAGATTCTAAGATTTTCCTGGTCGCCATCCTGAAGGAGCTTCAGCTCGGCTCTGGCTTGGTCAAGGGCTTCAGGATTCTGATCGCATTCGGCATTGATTTCCTGATAAAGGCCTTGAAGCACCGAAAGAGCATTTTCTGGGTTCAATTCAGGCTGTTTGCGCTTTATTCCTAGAATGAGTTTTCCAAACTGCGTGCCCCAATCACCAATGTGATTATCACGAATGACAGTATGACCTAAACAAGTGGAAATCCGAGCTAGAACATCCCCTAGTATAGTGGACCTGATGTGCCCGACGTGCATTTCTTTAGCCACATTTGGAGAACTAAAGTCAAAGATGATCGTTTCAGATTCAGAGGCGGCCTGTATGCCCAAATGACCACTTTGTTGAACACGCTTCAGAGTTGAAGCGAGCGCATCTGAGGTGAAGCGGAAATTGACAAATCCGGGGCCTGCAATGGTTGGAGTTTCGATGATAGAGAGTCCCTGGCAGTGATCAGCGAGGGACTGTGCAAGTTCGCGCGGATTCTTTCCTTCCGCTTTGGCGCTACTCAGAGCTACGTTTGACTGGAAATGACCAAAATCAGGATTTTGACAGGGATTGAGTAAGGGGCCTTTTGGCGGATTAGTCAGTTGAGTGCTAGTCCAGTCCTGAACTTGTGCAGCAAGTTGATCTTTTAGAGAAAGCATTGACTTAAATCCGCTTCGGAGCCCGCAGCTTGAATACTCTGCATCACTGCTTCATCACGGAAGAACTGGCTGACACTGGCAATAGCTCGTAAATGCGTGGAATACTCATCTTTCGGGATAAGCACGAGAAAGAAGAAATCAACTCCCTGATGGTCCGGAGCCTGGTAGTCAATCTCCTCAGCTGTTTTCACTGCCGCGGTCAAGACATGTGGAATACCTTCAACTGAAGCGTGAGGCAGGGCCAGGCGATTGCCGACAGCAGTGCTGAGCTTTTTCTCTCTCTCTTCTAAGGCTTCTATCGTCTTCGCACGAAAGTCAACCGGTAGAGCTCTTTTCTCGATCAATTGATCGATTATGATTTCAAAGAGTTCCTGGCGATCTTTAACCCCAAGTCCATAGCGTGTCAGTAGCGGTGAAAACTCTTTAGTCAATTTTTCCATAAAAGCTGAAAACTAGATAAGTGCTCCAAAGACGTCAATGAACCATCTCCCTGTAATCTGGTAAGCAAACAAAATCTGATCTTTTGATCGTTGAAGGAAATCAGGTAGAGAGATCGAAGTAAAGAGGATCCATACCGCAAGATTGATAATCCAGACATTGATGAGCGCAATCACGGTGAGTGAATAAAGGCGGCCATGTTCTATGAAATCAGGCTGTGGTGTGAAAAGAAGTTGCCCTGTAAATAGCCAGTGGTACCCCCAGGCGACTCCGATGCAGTAAAAGAAAACTAATTTATAATCAAATAGAGAGGGGTCGATGAGCAAAGCAATCCACCAAAGGAAAGTGATCAAGAGCGGATAGAGGGGGACTAAATAAGGAGATAGTGAGATCCAAGTGGAATTTTTGTCAGCAACGATGTAGCCACCTTCAGAGGAGGCTTTGAATTCAGATACTTTTCCTCTGCTCAACCAAACTGCCAATGCATGGGTTGATTCGTGTCCAAAAACGTAAAGCCAGTTGGGTTTAGGCAAAAGGGCAAAGGCTATCGCCGCAGTTACAACTCCAGCGGCGAATAAGATCAAATCAAATGGCTCTTTAACACCCTGTTGATGAGAAATAAGATCAGTGCTCAACTGAATAGAAGCAAAAAGCAGGGGCCAGAGTAGAAGAGCAAAGCAAAATTTCAGAAACTTCACCGCTTGACAATAGGAAGGCCCTTCACCATAGTCACCAGCTTTCTATGGCAAATACTAAATCAGCAGCAAAGAGGGCACGCGTTAGTGAGCGTCGCCGAGGCATCAATCGCAGTGCAACTTCAAAGGCACGTACAGCGGTGAAAAAAGTGAAATCTTCCGTAACTGAAGGTGAGCAGCAAAAAGCAACTGAATCTCTTCCCAAAGCTTATTCAGCGATCGATAAGGCGGTCAAACTTGGCTCCATTCACCGCAATAAAGCGTCTCGGATGAAGTCACGTCTGTCCAAGGCAGTTGCTGTAAAAAGCTAAACTAGCCGAGCTGGGTTTTACCAGCCTTCTGACATATACCTGACGATATTGTCGGCCAGATCCTGGCTGGCTAAAACGATCTGTTGCCTTTCGCCTTCCTGGAGTCGGTTTTGGGTCACAAAGTAATCAGTCGTGCCTTCAAATTTCATGCGATCCATAAACTTTTGGCCTGTCTGATGGTTCAGTAAGGTAGCTTCCGCACTCATAATCACCTGATACTGCTCTGAAACGAGCTGGCTACGTCTGGCGCGTTGTAAAGCAACTCTAGTAATTTCTGTGATCGTGACCTCAAGGGTTGCATCAGCTTCATCGATGCGGCCATGTGAAAAAGTGCCATCCTGATCCATTTTTCTCAAGATCGCGTTTGTGGTCATGACTTGGATGCTAGGCTCAAACGATTCATTCTGAATGACAGGAACATAGACTGTTTCTACTGTTTTCAGTTCCTGATACGGAACGTTACCGAGCTGATAACCAGCGCAGGAAATGAAGAGCGAGACAGGGGTCAGGAGTATTGAGAGATGTAATACTCTAAGGAAAAATTTCATTATGATGTCGATGCTGTTTCTACCGATTCCGGACTAGGATCGCTGTTGTTATTTTCGTCTTGAGATCTTGCGGTCGGATCTAGAGCGTCAATCCGCTCAGTGGCCAGCTCCGCAAATTCGGTTTCAGGCCCTTCTCTCACGACCTCGCGGTAATAAATAAGAGCTGCTTTAAAGTTTTTCTGCTTCTCGTAGAATTTAGCAATATTGAAGCTCCCCTCCACTTTCCGAGAGGTTAATTTTCCTACGTATTCTTCGGCTTGCGCTACTTTTTCACTATTTGGATACTTTACGAGAAAATCCTGGAAGGCTTCGATTGCTTTTTCAGCCGCACTTTGGTCATAGTCTGGCAGGCTCGAGGCTCGAAACCAGGCATACCCGATTTGATACTGAGCATCATCTGCCAAATCACTGCCAGGGTATCTGTCCAGTAACTGGGTATAGGAAGAGATCGCTTTCGAGTAACTTCCTTGATTTTCGCGAGCTAGCCCAATTTTAAAGTGTGATGGAGCGGCATAGGTGCCATACGGAGCATTTTTAACAACCGTCTCAAAGATTTCCACTGTCTTTTCCATGGACGGCAGTAGAGGAATTTTCCACAAGCGCTGCGGCTCTCCGGCCAGATAGAGATTTCCAATGTTATATTGTCTCTCGATAGCTAAGTTAAAGAATTGATTGGTGGAATATTTCTCGACTACTTTTTGGTAGGCTTTGTAGGCGGCCCAGAAATCGCCCATGCGTTCTTTCATATAGCCAGCTTTGAACTGCGCTTCTCCTGCAGCGGAAGAGAGAGGCCAGCTGCGAACGATGGATTTATAAGCCGCTGCCGCATCATCCCAAGCTTCTTTAGTTTCGAGATTACGTGCAATTTGCAATGCCTCCTTGGCATCACTGGCCGCTAGGGTTTCTCCACTGCTTTCGTTTACCCAACCTTCACCAGGGCGCCAAACGAGAGCGGCATCTGAGCTTTCAACTAGAAAACCAATAAAAAGTATTAGAATCAGAATATATCTGGTCATTGTGAGTAAGATATGCGGCTCTGGATTGAGGTCAAGCCGTTAGGAACTGAGCCTGCCACTACGAAACCCATGAAAGAGAAAGAGTTGTGCATGTCCTCGCCACGGCCCGAAGTGATTTTTAGCAAAAGTATTCAACTCATCGAAGGAAGGGCATTTCTTCCTTTTACTGAAATAGAGTTGATGAAGAATCCGGCTCATCCAGACGTCGATCGGAAACGCATCAAATCTTCTAAATGAGTAGAGGAGGATACAGTTGGCAATTTTAGGCCCGATCCCTGGTAGCTGGCATAAGTGCTCGATGGCATCTTCAGTAGAGAGCTGGTGAATGTTGTCCCAGTGCCAGCGGCCTTCTGATATTTCACAGGCGACTCGATAAAGGAATTTTGCTCGATACCCCAGACCACATTCTCTTAAACGAGCCTCTCCAGCTGAACAGATTTCCTCTGGTCTGGGATAATGAATGAGATGAGATGTAGCGACTTCTTTTGAGAGACAGCGATTTAACTTACTAATCTGGCTTACTTGTTTGAGTGATGAGCAGATGAAGTTACCCATGCACTCCCAGACTGAATCCTGAATGAGGCGTAGTCCGGGGAAGGACTGATACGATAGATGAAGGTGGGGATCATCCGGTAAATTACTCCTGATCTCATCATGGTTGAGGTCGAGAGTGAAAAATGAAGAAATCTCCTCTCGACTGGCACCTCTTACATCAAGGAGTTGGTCTTCAAGTAAAGAGAGTGTTGTCGGACGACCTTGGCATGAACCACTCCACGATTTGTCTGGCTGCATGACCCAGCTAAAACATTGCCCGGCTAATAAAGTGCTCTCGAGATCGAGTGTGTGCTCTAGCTTGAGTAATACCTGTTGATGTTTAAGCATATAAAGATATATAGATTAACTCGTTCGGAAACTATGCACAGAGGGAATGGCTACATCATTATTACGTTTTTTGTTGTTTTAAGGGCATCAATCGTTCCGATATTGGCCCAGAACGATGAAGCGGTTCCTAGAGCGATTCCCATAAATCCGTCTGAGGAGGATGTGCCGAGAGCAGTGCCAGTTACCATTCCGACACAAGTTCCTGTCTACGTCAGAGGGTTTGATGGGATTCCTGATAACCCCGATCTACCGATTGGTATCCAGATCATCGCGCCCACCCCGAGAGAGATTATTGATAGCGAAGTCATTGACCTCTTCCTTGACCTGAGAAACTACAGCCTGGGGAACAAAGAAGAAGGCGGTAATGCAGTTCATGTCATTCTAGACAATCAACCTCCTCAAAAGGTCTATGACATCGATCGTCCATTAACGTTTAGTAATCTGGCTGTGGGAGGTCACACCATTCGAGTCTTTGCCGTCAGGCCAGATGGCACCATGTTTCCTGATCCTGCCTCATTTGATATTTGCCATTTTTTTGTGAAGCGAAAAGATTTTCAAAATTACGTGGACCCGAGCCTCCCTTATCTCACTTTGAATTTACCCTCGGACGGGATCATCGACATTGATGAAGAAGGGGCCATCGTTTTTGATTATTTTGTTCACCATGCAAATGCGACGAACGGCTTTATCGTCAGATACGACCTCAGTGGAGGATATATAGGAGAACTGAAAACCCAGGGGCCGGTTTATTGGCGGAACCTGACACCTGGTAAGCACCGGCTCAAAGTGGATTTTCTCGATAGGAATGGGCGTATGATACCGGGACCGTTTAATCAAGTGGAACGCGAGTTCATCGTGCGGCAAGTGATACGTGCGGAGCCTGTTGTCGAGGAAGCGGAAGTGATTGAAGATTCTCCTGTGCTGCTTCCTTAGAAGTTAGCCGGAGTTCTCTTCTTTTGGGACCAGACTTTTGCGATGAGTCATTTCCAGATAGAGATTGTAACTGGCGACACATAGGGGAAAGAGGTTGCTTAAGATACCTACTGAATCGTTTTTCCCAAAAATGAAATAAGAGAGGAGCAATAAACTGCCGGAGATGCTCATATACCAGAAAGCCTTAGGGATGACGGGCCGGTTGCTCTTTTTTGAAGCCACGACTTGTACCAGCCAGCGGCCCGTGAACATCGCCATGCCAGTGAAGCCAATGAGCTTGCCGGCCGTGAAAGTAACGGTGAACCAGCCGAATACATTTAAATTCCCAAGATCCCGGCTATAAAATTCAGTAATGAGGTCAAACATCTGAGTATGGATTGTGCTGCCAGCGGATTTTACGTGAAAGGAGCCAAGCCACTCCAAATAGATCGTAGAGCCCGCGCAAGGCTCGGCCTCCTACGGTGTATTTCGAAACGCCTTTTGTTCTTGGCCGGTGATTGACCGGAACTTCAATGATTTCCAGACCTGCTCCCTTCATCAAAGCGGGCATAAAGCGGTGGAGACCGTTAAACGGAATCATGAACTTTACATCCTCACGATGCAGTGCTTTCAAACTGCAGCCCGTGTCTGAAGCCCCATCATCTAAAACTGAGCTGCGGATGCCGTTAGCAATTTTCGAAGCGGCCTTTCTGGCCCAGGTGTCTTGCCGATTTTTCCGCACCCCACAGACCATGGATTGAGGGGTGAGTTTGGAAACCAAGGTGTCAATATCGGCAGGATCATTTTGTCCATCCCCGTCCATCATGATGCAAATGTCGCCTGAGGCGGCATGGAGACCGTGATAAAAAGCAGCACTTTGCCCTAAATTGATGGGGAAGTGAATGGATTTGACGCCAGCAAAACCGTTTAAAAGTTCACCCGTCTGATCGCTGCTTCCATCATTGACGGCAACGATTTCTGCGTTGGGACAGGTTTTTATCAATTCGTCGAGGACTTCTGTGATGCACTCTTCCTCGTTATAGAATGGGATAATGATAGATCGTTTCACTGAAGCGAAGGAGTGTATGAAATGCTCTCCTCAGTGCAAGAACTATGGCGTGGTTGGATCATCGCCGCCAATATAGGTGTCACAGAAGTAGCCGTAGTAGGGGCGAATCAGGCGCCCTTGATGAACGGCATTGACCTGCTTGATGTAAGTGACCCCTTGAAACTGACTGGGGATAGGCTGGTTTGGCTTCTCTTTGTCGCGACTGATATAGAGGGCAGAGTTCACACCGGTTTGGCTTTCAGTATAACTGGGCCAAAAGGAAAATTGGTTAGCGATACCTTCTGTTGATGGGACATGAACAAATGGCCTTCCTGGCAGGTAATAGCTCAACAGGCTCGCTGTCTGGTAGCGGCGGGCAATGATGAGGGAGGCCCCTTTCGTTTGCTGGAGCTTGGCAACTTCCAAAGCCAGATGTTTGCTTCCCCGGACTCTCTTGAGAGGATCTGGTAGTCCGATTTTGGTAAAGTCTACCCAGGCGGCACTGTGAAAAAGAACCGTCATGATGAGCCCGATGAGAAAGGCCCCTCGCAGAGTGTTCTTCTTCCAGGCAGAGAGTCTCAAATGGCTGTATGCAGCACTGAGTGCAATAAACCCGACCAGATAGCAGGGGCTCGTCCAATTGGCTTCGCCTGCTTCATTGGTGCTTAAGGCGAGGTAAAACAGAAAGAGGGGAGCAAAAAGACTAAATAAGAAGATCCATTCTGTGCGGAATGGATGGACCCCGTCTTTTGGCCGTTGGAAGTGACGGTAAAGCACCCATCCCATAACGACCAAAATAGAGAGGAAGATCAAAGGAGAGTAAGCAAGGGCTTGTTCTTGAAAAAATTGAATAAATTCTCCACTGCGAAATTCAAACTCACTCCCTGAGTCAATTTTCCCTCTTTCCAGGAGATGAGTGATCGTAATCCAGTCATACCTCTGATTCCAGAGAATGGTGGGAGTCAGACAAGAAAGGGCGGCAATGACCATCAACCAGAACGATGGCTTGAGTAGATGTTGCCGGTCCTTACTGGAAAACAAGCAGAAGAGCGCAAAGCAGAGTACTTGGGCAATATTGGTATACTTGCAGAGCATCCCGAGACCGATGAGGAACCCGGTCACTAGCCACCATTCGATCTTGAGCGTAGAGCGTGCCAACCAAAAACAATAAGCTGCCCAAACCCAAAAAAAGATACTGAGCGGATCGATGGTCATGAGGACGCTGCCCACAGCATAAAGGGGAGTCACCGCAGCGAGAATAACTGCATAGAATCCCACTTTAGGTGAGAAGAGACGCCTGCCTAAGAAGAAGAGACCGAGCCCGGTCCCTGCCGCTAGACAAAGTGAAAAAAAACGGATACCAAACTCGCTATCACCCCAGATGGCGGTTCCTGCGGCGATCGTCCAGGCAACACCCGGCCCCTTGCTGTAGTAACAGATGTCCAGGTTCTTCGACCAGAGCCAATAGTAGGCCTCATCTGCAACTAGCTCGATGCAGTTGACAAAGCCAGCTCGAAAGAGCGTGAGCAACAGGATCAGAATGCAGACGCGGTGGAAGTAGCGGAAAGGGCGCTCATGGAGCCACAGTTTGAAAAATTCAAACCAGGATCGCTCAGGGGCTGTGGAGTTTTGGGTGTCGCTCATAGAGCTTTGGAAAATGCTTTGGTCCTAAAAGCTGCCAGAGCCATGCTATGAAGCAATAAATTCCTGAAGCGTAGAGGCCTGCGACGATAAAGGAAGCGACGGCATCAGAAAAGTAATGATCACCGGTATAAATACGTGAGTAAGCCATGAAGACAGCCCAGATCCATATCGGCCAGGCCTTTCTTCGAAAGAGCAAGGTCAGAATCATAGCGATAGCGACGTTGTTACAAATGTGGCCCGAGGTAAACGAGTTTCCCTTCCTGGGTGTATGGGCTTTAGAAAAGGCAACTTTCTTGTCCAGCCCCTCCCAGTCCACCCGCCTGGTCCCGTCGACGGTTTCATGTGGGCGAGGACGGTTCACTGTTTGCTTGATCGACTGATTGATCCCCACATCTCCGATCAGAAGGCATAGGCCCATTAGGATCAGAAAGAGACGGCTCCGGAAACCTCCCCAGATCATCACTATGACTGCAGCGATGATGAGGGGCCACATCAGGAGTCCAAAATCTGCCATAAAGACTAGTAAAAAATCGAAGACCGGATTCGCCCATTCGATGTTGATGTAGTGGAGGATGATTTCATCCAATTCTTGAATGCGCTCGAACATATCTTTGGTTAGCTTCGCCTCGTGTGGACTCCAAGGAGAAAAACGCTCATCGTTGCTTCCTGCTTCGATCCGTGCAGAATAAGAGGATGAAAATCTGGATGAATCCGCTTCGTTTCATGCTCGTGAGCCTATTGATGTCTCAAGTGCTCTGGTCAGCTCCCAACCCGAAAAAAGAAATTCCAGAGCCCGCTGTGATGCAGCAACAAGTTTGGCGCAACATGCGATTGCTGGATTACCAAATGGAGGGTGCGATGCGGACGGAGGATTCTCTTCACCCCATTCTTCTCCGCACCCGTGGAAAGTTGATGATCTATGAATTTAAGAAACAGCCCTTACAGATCCGAGTTTATTTTCTCAGTAGTGGCAGCATTCTTTGGCGGCGCTCCAATTCTAATCAGGAATGGGAGATGATTGAGGGGCGTAAGCGCCTGGAGAAGATACTCGATTCGGATATCAGTTACGAAGACTTAGGAGTTGATTTTCTGCGCTGGTCTACCATCACGAAAGTAGGTGGGGATAGTATTAATACACTGGATGCCTGGGCATATGAGGCGGTTCCGCCCATCGTCAGTAATTATGCTAAGTTAAGATTCTGGATTAGCTCCCAGTATCTCGCCCTCCTTAGAGCTGATGCGTATAATAAGTTAGGGCAAGCGATTAAACGTGTGCAGATCAATGGGGTCATGAAAGTAGGTGACGGTTACGTGATGAAAGAATTAGAAGTGAAGACATTGCGGCCCGGTACGGATTTATCGATATCAAGAAGTTTCATTGAGATCAGGAATGCAAAATCAGGCTCAGGCATCCCGATCGATTACCAGATTTAGTACATGCAAATCAGGATCGATACTCATAGCCATACCTCTTTTTCTGCTGACGGAATCGGCCATCCGCTGGGAATGATGGATGCGGCAAGAAAGAAAGGGCTTCAGGCGTTCATTATTACGGATCATGACACCTGTGCCGCCTTGGATTATCTGGAACAAGAAGGTTTGATTCATGCGGATGGATCTGCAGGGGATGATCTGCTCGTTCTTCCTGGCCAGGAGGTAAGTACGCGCCACGGGCACTTGCTCTGTCTTGGAACCCGTTTGCCCTCAATGAAGGGATGTGCAGCGGCTGAGGCGATCGAGGAAATCCATGCCCGTGGTGGGTTAGCTATTCCCGCTCATCCTTATGACCGATTTCGTTCCGGTATCCGGGAGGGGGGGTTGAATTCGCTCCCAATCGATGGCATCGAAGTCTTCAATGCGGCCAGCACATTTAAAATATATAACCAGCAAGCCAGGGGGTATGCTGCCGCTAAAGGATTAACCATGTTTGCCGGGAGTGACGCCCATCATGAAGACGCTCTGGGTGCTGCTCATATGATACTCGATGTAGATGAATTAACTCAATCGAGTGTCATGAATGCCTTACGCACCGGAGGTGAACTGGTCGAAAAATATCAAACGCGAAGCAATTTCCTGAAGAAAACCTTCCATAATTGTTTTCGCTCTAAGACTCCAGCCCAATTAGTAAGGAAGTTGGAAAAGAACAGCGAGCCTGCAGAGACATGATATCAGACCGGAATACAGCCACGCGCCGCATTGTTCAGCTCAATGTCCTGGTCGCCGTGCTCGTTAATTTATACTTCTTGATCACGGATTCTCCTGCTCCCTGGGATTGGTTGGGTTTTTCATTACCGACTTTTCTCAGCGGGGCGTTCTGGCAGCCATTCACTTATATGTGGATGCACGCCCCGTTAGTTGGTTTAGGTGTGATACACATCCTTTTTAATATGCTGACCCTCCATTTCGTCGGCCGAGTGATAGAAAATCACCTCGGAGCAAAACGTTTGCTCATCATTTATTTCTTTGGTGGCTTCACTTCTATCCTCCTCTTTAGTGCAGAGAAAATGGGCATCAATGCGCTCGTCGGACTTCCTCTTTCGACACAGGCAGTGCCCCTCGTTGGAGCCAGCGGTTCGCTCTGTGCTCTGATCGCAGTTTTTGCCCTCCTCTTTCCGAATACAAAAGTCTTCCTCATGTTTATTCCCATTCCGATTAAAGCTCGCACCATGCTCTATGGCTTTTGTCTCTTCAGCCTGCTTGCCATTCTTTTTGGTTGGATGAATTTCGTCTCCCACTCTGCACATCTCGGCGGCATCCTTTTCGGGTGGCTCTATTTCCTCAAATTTCAGTCACGGCCTGGTCAGCCCAGAATCGATACCTCTTTCCGCCAGGTCTCTCCGGAACAGATGATCAGTTGGGAGATCAACACGTTGTCTACGCAAGAACTCGGCAGTGAATTCCGCGTTATCCAAAAGAAACTCAGAGAAAACCCGGAGGTCGAACTTAGCCTCCGAGAGAAATTGATCCTTAAGCGCGTTCAAGAGCTGCTCTAAGCGGTTCGCGCTTAGCTTTTTCAAAATATTTGACCGATCCCTGAGTGGTGAGGTGTGATTGATTCACATTAATACACAATTTGCCCCACTTAAATATCACATATTTGACACGCTAAAGATTTTGACTTTTTACGCTATAAGTCATAAAAGATAAGAATGAAGAAGAGTACCCCTAGACTTCTAAGAGGTTTTTCCATTACCATGCTAGTCGTTTTGATTTCCTTCAACGCGTCCGCACAACAAGAAGGATCGGTTGACGCACCACTTCCTCCTCGCCCCTTTCAACCTGTGACTGAGCCGAGTGCTGCGCCTACTTATGAGTCATATGAGTCGACCACGGTAACCTATGAGGAAACAATACCAGCCGCACCGAAACCAGAATCCTCTTCCCCCTCACGATTCCAACTCGATGGCACTGAAAAGGGCAGCGTCGCTTCAAAAGATACCCAAACCTACAATGCGAACAGCACCCGCACGGTGACCAAAACCACCAGACAAGAAACGAAAGTAGAAAACAAACCCAAGAAGCCATTTAGAGCCCATGTGGAAGAGCGTGATCCTAGAACTGGATGGAGTGTTGGAATTTATGGTGGGGTAAATGTTTCTTCCAGCACGGAGGGAACACTTTCGACTGCTGGACTAGCACTGCCTCCTGGATCTTCACCCACAATTTCCATAGGTTCAGGATCTGATGTCGGGTTTACCACTGGCCTTAAAGGTCGTTATACTTGGCCGTTTGATGAAGAGCCGATCGATCAGTTCCAAGATGAAGTGGGGGGCGAAGGATTACGTATTTCTGGCGCATTAGAGGGTGAATTTGGTTATGTTACTTCTAATATTGATGCGGGCACGGGTGGATCTTCTGTCGACATCGAAATGGATTCCTTCATTTTCATGGTTAACGCCTACCTGGTTTTACAGGCTGAACAATGGCGTCCTTACCTTGGCGTAGGTGGGGGTGGCGTTGCGGTCATGGCCAGTGGTTCGGCAGGCTTAGGTGATGGTGATACAGTCGCACTGGCATATCAGGCCATTGCTGGAGTTGACTATTTCTTCAAATCAGATTGGAGTATCTTTGCTGAATATAAGTTCCTTACCTATGACGGCCTTTCCTCGCTTTACAGTTCTGTTGATATAGATACGGTGGAAAATCATCTTCTCTTACTTGGTATTCGTAAGCACTACTAACTACAAATGTAATGAATCTGATTAAAAAGTGTCCGTGGCTTCTAGTCCTTTCATTTGCAACGCTGGCTCCGTTTCAATTAGCTGCGCAGCAAGAAAACGATAGCTACTTTTTTGCGCAACAGATCTTCAATGCGGGCTTTGGTTTTCAAGATTTTACAATCACTGGAACTTCAGTTGATGCTACAGAACAGGCTGCCGAAGCGAATAATACGGTCGGGGATGCGAATGACATTGACGGCCAGCCAGGTGGTGCCTCCCTCTGGTTTTACTGGAATCCCACTAACGATATTAACGGTGAAACGATAACCATTGATACGATAGGTTCCAGTTTTGACACCGTCTTGGGAGTTTATACCGTGACACCAGACCCTAATGTGCTCTCTTCAACTAACATAGGTTCCCTGTCCTCTGTTGCTGAAAATGATAACTTGGGGGGTAGTGCAACTTTTGCACAAAGTGAAATCTCGTTCGTCGTTGATAGCACAGAAACTTATATTATCCTTCTGGATGGAGCTACACCTACTGGCGGCGCAGTCAGCACGGGTTCCTACAGTATCAATTTCAATGTCGAAGCAATTTCAGGTCCGATCAATGATGATTTTGAAGACCGTATTAATCTTTTTGGCTCTCAGATTACGACCCTCTTCGCACCTTTAGCACAAGGAGGCCTAGGGTTTAATGCCAACGATAATACGTCCTCTACAGGGGTCCCTTCCGCACCACTCGATGACCCGAATAGCAATGGTCTACGACTCGCATCCTTTCAGCCTTTTGAGCCCACATTTAATGACGCTAACATTCCTACCGATGACTATGTTTATGAAAATCCGATTACGGGAGATGTCATTCCGGCTAACTCTCAAGCGATTGATCCGACGCAGGGTCTTGGGTCCGTTTGGTTCTCTTGGACGGCTCCGTTTGATGGGGAAGTCAACATTGCAGTGAGCGCAGGAAACATATTTGCAAACGTTCCTCCTAGTGTATTTGATCCGGCTCTATTTACGGACACAGCAGGATACTATTCAGTGTATGAGGGCACTACCCTTTTGAATTTAACAGGGCAATCAACCACACGATTAGCTGCGGGCCTTGCCGCATTACCTTCTAGTGGATTTAGAATTAATTCTGAATTTACGGCTCAAGTGGGAGTTACCTATCATATACAAGTCGTTTTCATCAGGCCAGATGCTGCGGAAATTGGTGCTGGGTTTACGGAATTTACTCCTAACGCTCCAGATGATGACCTAGATGGTTTCATTGGAGGTGATCCGTCTGCTGGCCCATATGATATTACTAGCGATGATCGACTCCCAGGAAGATATGTTCTGAGTATCAGCATGGACAATGATCCTCCTGCAATTGTGCTCAGTAATCCTAGACACAATGATCGCATTCCTGATCAGGACATTACTCTGAGAGCATTCTTTAATGAGGTTGATGACGATGGAGATAGGTCAGAGCCTATTTTAAATGATCCTTCGATCCTACCCTACGTGGACCGGGTTAAGTTTTTCTTCCAATATAATGGGGACCCTACGACAACTCCTCCGATCCCAGCTGACCCCGGCCCGACTCTCATAGGGACCGATACGGAAGCACCTTATAGCTTTGTCTGGAATCCCGATGCTACAGGTCGTTATGAGTTATACGCAGTCGCGGAAGATGACGAATTTGGATTTAATCCGCTCACAGGTGATGTCATTGTCACTTCGACACAGGGCTCCAACAGCCTGGCCCCAGTCGACATTATCATCTTGCCTCCGATCGTAAATTCCCAAGGTCAGACCATTCCCGATAACCCACTGACAAATACCAGCACTTTGGTCAATGAGATCTACAATGATGTAACCGGTAGTGACCCCACTTCCGAACAGCTGAATTCTGGTGTTGATCAAATTGATGCCGGCACACTTCTTCCAGCAGATTTAGCTGAATCACTCTACAATAATCAACTGACGCCAGATACCCGTTTGGCTCAGGAGCGAGTGATTCGAATTTTCCGTGGACTCTTCGGGAGATCTCCTACCATTGATGAATTTGACCTCTATGTATCCGGACTTGTGGATGGAACATTTACGGTTTCGTCACTCGGTTCGACTTTATCTGCTACCCTGGAATATATTACCCTTTACTCAAACTTGGAAGATGCTGCTTTTATTAATCAAATTTTCCTTAACACATTAGGAAGGTCAGCCCAGCAGATTGAAATCAACCAATGGGTTGGTGCAATCAATGCAGGCACATTTACTCGACTCTCTGCAGCTCTCCTTCTAATCGATGCCGAGGCGTTCGGGGAGCAGCCTTACTATGACCTAGGTGATTTTGAAGAAAAACTTGCTGTTTTTCTTACTTTATACAACAGAGTCCCGACTGTCTTTCCAGGTGAAATCGATGCCTTCTCAAGTGTGAGCGATGTTTTCACCTCCTACTTTGCCTCCGCCGATTTTGCTTTCCGTTATATATCGAATCCATCTGGTGCTACGGTTGAAATGGTAGGCGATAATATCGTCATCATTGATAATGATTTAGGTGTCATCTACATCATTCCGCCTTCAGGAAGCGTCTCCATTGAGCCAACTACGGTGGAAACCTACAGCGAGTGGGCGGCTGATGAGGTAAATGATTTCCCTGCCAGAGTTACGGCAGCTGGTTTTTTGGACCCGCTCGGGGATGCCGATGGTGATGCCAATGCTGCATCTGATCCTCTAGAGGACGCTGACCTCTTTAATATCTACGAATATGCGTTAGAGAACCTTACAACGGGTGATAGCCTTAGTTCTGGAGCAGATGACGATGCAACCCTTCTCCAAGCAGGTACGCCAGTTAATGGATTCTACCATCTTGATTATGCTGTTGATTTGGCAAAAGTCAGCGCAAGGGTTGATGTTCAATATCGTGAAGCATTAACAGACCCTTGGATAACCTTAGATCCTGCTAGCCTGCCGAATGGATTTACAATTACAAACACAGGGACATCTGGAAATACCATTCTGTTTAAACGGTTATCAGTCGACATTAGTGTTTGCCCAATGTGTTTCTTCCAGGTTTTTGTCACCCCGCTTTAGAGACTTTTAATTCGAATCTAAAGCTAATCTAGCTGCTTCCTGCTCGGCTACTTTTTTACTGGCACCGGAGCCTGTTCCTAGGACTTCTCCTTCGGAGATGACTTGAACGGTATAGACCTTACTGTGATCCGGTCCGTCTTCGCTAATCAATCGATACTCAGGGGTGGGGAGGCCTTTTGACTGTAGATATTCCTGTAATTGCCCCTTCGGATTGAAGACCTGATCCTGATCAGTGGCCTGTGCCAGGATTTCCTGAAAGTGATCTTCGATCCAGTCTTTCACTGTTTCATAATCACTGTCGAGATAGATGGCGCAAATGACCGCTTCCATGGTGTCGGCCAGATTGGAGTCTTTCTTTGATCCGTCACTCTTGCTTTCTCCTTTTCCAAAGCGGATAAACTTTCCCAGGTCAATTGATTTGGCAACCTGACTGAGGCTCTGGCGGTTCACCGAGGCAGCCCGGATTTGAGTCAGCCTTCCTTCGTCGATCTGGCGGTAGCTGGAGTAGAGTAATTCGCTCAGGGCCATCTGCAGGATGGCATCTCCAAAGAATTCCATCCTCTGGTTATCCTTTCCCTTTACTGCGGAAGGATGAGTTAGGGCCAGCTCCAGGTGATCCTTTGTCTCGAACGTGTAGTCGATCTTTGATTCTAGTTCTTTCAAATTCACAGTCATTAGTTTGAAAAGGTGTCTTAATTCGCGCGAGGATGAAATTGCTTGTGGATTTGAGCAATGCGCTCGGTGTCAACGTGAGTATAGATCTCAGTGGTGGAAATGTCACTGTGACCTAAGAGTTCCTGAATAACCCGGAGATCGGCCCCATGACTGAGGAGGTGGGTGGCAAAGGAGTGGCGAAGCAGGTGCGGGTATACTTTCTTGGTGATACCTGCTTTGATCACAGCTTCTTGAAGAATTCCCCACATCCTGGCCCTCGTTAATTGTTTTCCATGGTTGCCTAGAAAAACTTCTCCTCCGGATTTAGGTTTAATTAAGCGGGGGCGACCTTTCTCTAGATACGCGGTAAGTGCTTGATTTGCTTTAGAACCGATCAATACCAGTCGCTCTTTTTTCCCTTTCCCAATGACTCGCATTGTTTCTTCTTCAAG
>JBCBYL010000008.1:0-39421 GCA_039815855.1 Verrucomicrobiota bacterium | reverse complement strand
GATGTTCCATAGCGGAGGTGACCGAGTAGGATCTCAGCCCCAAAATTAAAATTCTCTTTCACGGTGCGGGCGAACTCCGGGTGGATAATCCCCTTGCGGACTTTTTTATTATAGTCGCGGAAGAGGTCGTCAAAAATCCGGAGTTCGCCCGCACCGTGAAAGAGAATTTTAATTTTGGGGCTGAGATCCTACTCGGTCACCTCCGCTATGGAACATCCGGGGGCTACCACATCCATTCCTGTCACCCGTATTTTCGCCGTAGTAACTGGCCGACGAAGAACCTCGTCCTCGCAGGTAATTTCAACATCACCAATAACCAGGAATTGAATGATCAGCTCATCTCCTGGGGGCAGCACCCTATCTTTGATACCGACACCCAAACGCTCCTCGAAGGCATCGGATTCCACCTCGATCAGGCCCACGATGAACTGTACCGGAATTACCGGGACCGATCAGAATTGCAGGGAGCAGACATCGCCCAGAACATCAGCGAATCCCTCGATGTGGAAGGGATCATCCGCGAGGCTGCCGTCTCCTGGGATGGAGGTTATTCGATCGCCGGCATTGTCGGGAATGGAGATTGTTTCGCTTTCCGTGATCCGCTTGGCATCCGGCCTTTCCATTACCTCGTTGATGATGAAGTCATCGCCATTGCCAGTGAGCGCGCACCCTTGATGACTGTTTTTGAAAAATCTCTTGATGACGTCCATGAAGTTGAACCCGGTAGCGTCATCGTCATTAAAAAGAATGGGGACTACACCATCGGCAACTTTAAGGAACCTCAGGAAAGAAAATCCTGTGTCTTTGAGCGAATTTACTTTTCTCGTGGGAATGACTATGACATTTACCGCGAGCGAAAAGCACTCGGAGCCGAGTTAGCTCATCCTCTCCTGGAAATGATCGACAACGATCTCGATCACACCGTCTTCAGTTTCATCCCCAACACAGCTGAGACCGCCTATGTCGGGCTTACCGAAGAATTGAGGAAACGGAGACGGAAGGAAGTGGTCGAATCGATCATGAAAGCCCATACCGAGGACACCCTCGATAATGACATGGTCGGTGAACTCATCATGTATGGCTGGCCCCGCGCTGAGAAGGTCGCTCATAAAGACATTAAGCTCAGGACCTTCATCAGTCAGGAGTCCGACCGCAACCAGATGGCTGCCCACGTCTATGACATCAGTTATGGCTCAGTCCACCCCGGCGATTCCCTCGTCTGTGTCGATGATTCCATTGTTCGCGGCACCACCCTGAAAAATTCAGTCATCCGCATCCTGACCCGGCTCAAGCCCAAGAAGATCATCATTGCTTCCACCGCACCTCAGATTCGCTACCCCGACTGCTATGGCATCGATATGTCACAGCTGGGAAAATTCATTGCCTTTCAGGCCGCTATCGAACTGATTAAAGATGATCACGCCGAGGACCTCGTCCGCGAAGTCTATCAGGACTGTGTTGCCCAGGCCGACAAACCAGCTGACCAACTGGAAAACTACGTAAAACGGATTTACGACCGATTCTCCGCCGAACAAATCTCTCAGAAAATTTCCGAATTAGTGCGACCTGCTGAGAATGGATGGGATGGTGAACTCATCATCTACTACCAGACTATTGAAGCTCTTCATCATGCCGTCCCTGATCACCTGGGCGACTGGTACTTCACCGGCAATTACCCGACCCCAGGCGGCTACCGCGTCCTCAACCAAGCCTTCATCAACTACTACGAAGACTCTGATCTACGGAGTTATTAGTTTTCTTTTTTTAACCACAGCCGTCTCTGCTTTACAGCTACGCCGCGCCAAGGAGTTCACGGAGATCACAGAGCGGCTACATTAGTTTAGAGTTCTGAATACCCTTTGCGGTCCTTAGCGAGCTCAGCGCGAAACACTGTGGCTTAGAACCCCTGCGGCGCTTAGCGAACTCTTGACCGGCGTAGCTGTGCGAAGAGGGTCAGCGCGAAACGAGAATCAAATGACAAAACTGTCATTTTTTATCTCAGGGAAATGTAATGTTCAGGTGGTGGAATTATTTATATGAACCTAATTCCTACTTTTCCTATATTTCCGACTGACCTTGTAACGAAATTATCACCTCTGGCCTGCACGCGCGGGATCGCTATCTGTCTCTTGACCCTGTCCTGGGGGCTACCCCTTCAGGCAGCCACATTTAATGTGACCAGCCTTGCAGATAGTGGAACAGGCTCGCTACGTGAGGCGATCACCTCAGCTGAAGCGAATGCGGAGGCGGATGAAATTAATTTTCAGATTAGTGGTACGATCAATATTGGCTCTACCTTGCCAACGATTACGACAGAGATTGCGATTAATGGGAGCGGGCAAGCTGTCATCCTCGATGGTGTGAATAATGGAATGCGAGCTTTCTTCATCAATTCGGGCGCAGTAGTGACGATAAGTGATCTTACCATCCAAAATTTCGATGAAGTTGATAATGTCGGCGGTGTAGCCGTAATTATTAGTGGAGGTAGTCTCAGTTTTGATTCGGTTAGTCTGCTCGACAATACATCATCTGACGCAGGTGGCGTCATCTTCATGCAGTCTAATGGTAGTTTCTTGAGTATTCAGAACTCGACTGTCGATGGAAATTCAGGGCCTCTAGGCGGGGTAATCTTTGCACAAAATGCTGTCACTATCGATATCGATGGCTCCGATTTTGATGGAAATAGCGCTTTCCAGGGTGGTGTCATCGTTGCCATTAACGGCCCTGATCTCTTCATTGATGACTGCACCTTTACAAGTAACCGTGCTCTCTTTCTGGAAGGCGATAACTCTGGCACGTCCGGGGAGGGCGCTGTGATGTTTTTACGCAATAGCGGAACCGTTACTCATATTTCTCATTCTACCTTTTCCAATAATCAGTCGGACGACGAATCCGGAGTTCTCCAGGGATCCCTTAGTGCGCCGATCACCATCGAAGACTGTATCCTTGATAGTAATACGAGTGGAGACGACGGCGGTGCCATTCATCTTCTCACCGGTGCTGACCTAACCATCCGCCGGTCTGATATCACCAATAACACATCGACGGGGGCAACGGGTGGTGGGATTAATCTAGCCAATGCCGGCACCACTCTCCTTCTGGAAGAATGCCTGGTTGATAACAATAACTCAGGCAGCATCGGGGGCGGGATCAACTCTCAGGAAGGCGATGTTACTGTCGTGCGGAGCACCATTAGTCGAAACACAGCTAATCTCAATGGAGGAGGACTTTCAACCTCAGGCGGTGGATCACTTCGAGTCGAAAATAGCACGATTACTGATAATTCTGCGAGTGGCGGGGGTGGCGGGGGCATGAGTGTCGCAAGCGGCACCTCCGCTGAAGTGGATAGTAGCACCATCGCCTTTAACGACGCTAGCGGGAGTGGAGGAGGTATCAGCTTTAGTCCTGACAGCACTACTTTTAACCTGACCAACAGCATTCTAAGTAACAACACGAGCACTGCCGATGTGAGCACCAATAACATTTCCGGAGCCGTTGACTCAGGGGGACATAACCTCTTTGATGATGCTGGAGGAGGACTAGTCGCCGCCATGACAGGTGACCAGTTCAACGCGGTCGCGGATCTCCAGGCACTGGCTGACAATGGGGGACCGACTCAAACTCATGCCTTAGGATCTTCCAGTGATGCCATTGATGCAGGGTCGACTTCGTTGGTCTTTGACCAGCGGAAATTTACCAGAACAGCGGGTACTGCTTCTGATATTGGCGCTTTTGAGTCGAATTCTATTTCTGTGACCAGTTTTGCGTTTTGGGCAGAGAATAGTGGGCTCACTGCCGGGGTAAATGACGGTTTAACGGATGATCCCAATACTGACGGCATTTTCAACCTCGTCCACTTTGCGGATGATACGGATCCGCTCGGGACTGAAAGCACCGAAGGCAAACAAACCGGGAGTGTGACCACGATTGATAATGATGAGTTTCTCACCTTTACCCGTCCCGTGCGCCTGGACGCTGAGTTTATTGCTACTACCTCTGGTGGTCTCGATCAGGACACAAGCACCACGCTGACCGCTATCGTTGACGGAATCTTGTACTCCATCATCGGGAGTGATGATCTGGCTAATCCGACGGATCTCGAGGTCGTAGAAGCAGAATCTGTTCTGGATGACGGGTTACCTGCTCTGCGGGACCTTGATGGTGATGGAAATGCTGATTGGGAATATCGAACCTTCCGTTTGAGTTCTCCGATCAGTGCCCAGGACCGTGGATTTCTCAACGCTATCGTCTCAGGGGCTTTCTGAGAGAATCCCTGAGAAAGAGTGGAAGGCATTAGTCCTGACTGCTTTCACCGATATCTTCCCACCAGAGGTCAGGGTGTTCCTCGATAAACGTTTTCATCAATTCAATGCATTCGGCATCATTGACCACATCGACTGAAATCCCTTCCGCTTTTAATTCATGAGCCGGCCCCTGGAAATTGACGTCTTCACCGACGACAACGTGCGGGATTTTGTAAAGGCGCATCATTCCCGAGCACATCACGCAGGGCGAGAGGGTGGAATAGAGTGTGCATTCACGGTAGGCGGATGCAGGCAGGCGTCCGGCATTGTGCACGGCTGCCATCTCCGCATGAAAAATAGGGCTGCCGGTCTGGACTCGCGTATTGTGCCCCTTGCCAATGATTTTCTGATCACGGACTAATACCGCACCAATCGGAATGCCACCCTCGGCGAGTGATTTCTTTGCCTGTGAAATGGCTTCCTCTAAAAAGTGGTCACGCTCCATGTATCGTATTTAAATCCTCTACTCGAGTGTGTCCATTCAGATCGATTGATTACATCAATCGTTTCAAATTGACGAAGAAGGTTTGGCTAAATTTTTTCGTGCGTTTGGGGAGCGGTTTGTTCATGGTATGCCGATGATGATAAAAGGAGTCTTATCCGCTTTCGTTTTGAGCAGCTTGCTGGTGCTTTCCGTTTCCTGTGCCCCGCAGAAGGCCCATTGGCTGATTGGCACCTGGGTCGTGGACGTGGAACAAACCCGAGAAGCGTTTCCTTTGAATAATCAGCTTGAAGACTTACTCATTGAAGCCCAAACCGCCAATATCGTGGATATTGTCATTACCGAGACGAGCATCACCACCAACCGCAAAGAAGGGGAACCCCTCGTTCTGGAATATACTCTGAAGGCAGAGCCCAGTGAAGAGCAGCTGGTTGCTCAGCTCAGTAATGATCAAGAGCGGATCTATTACCAAAACGAAGGCAACGTCTGGTATGTCACTCCCGGTAATCTACCAATGCAGATTTTCCTGAAGCCCCAGGAATAAACCCATGCAGGTGAAGGATAATCAGCCATTCCAGCTTTTCCTTCTTCTTTTCACCCTTCTCATCCTATTTCCAGGGGTAGAGAGTGCAGAGTGCGCTTCCCCCATGACCAAGGACATCCCTTGGGAAGAACTATCGAATCGTGACATCAGCAAGGACTGGGGCAAAGCGACTCTCGAAAAGGTCCATCCGGAAGACTGGGAACATGGAGAGACTGAACATTTCATTATTCACTACACTGATGATGCTTCCAAGATAGCCCGACGTGCGGAAGATATTTATGAGGAGGTCTTCGAATTCTTCGACAATCCGAAAGACCAATTTCCGGAACACAAATCACATATCTACGCCATCAAGGAATGGAATGATTGGGATCAGTTCAGAAATGAGATCGCTGAGCTACCGTGGATCGGAGGCGTTTGCCGCGGCCATGAATTCTGGTTTGTCAGCCGGGACCGGTATGGTGACTTCGATATCGATAGTGAGATCCTGAACCACGAGATGGTTCATCTCATCTTTAACCGGATTTTTCCCACCCGCGTTCCTACTTGGCTCAACGAAGGAATTGCAGAGTACTTCGGGGTCCGAAAAGCGACTGGAAAGCGAGAATTCAGAAGAAGAATGGGGCGCAATGCTCCCATGAAACTCAGGAAGCTCTTTCAATATACGCGCAATTATCCCGAAGAGGAAAAAGAGCGCGCCTCTCTCTATTCAGAAGCGGCGATTCTCGTCGATTATCTGACGGACGATCATGAACCGGAAATCATGATCGATCTGGTTGAAAAAATGAGGAATGGCGGCGACCCGATTACGGTGCTTCCTGAACTGTATGGATTCGAAAATTTTGAGGAGTTTGAAGAGGATTACCTCAAGCACCGGCGTCGCTTCGAGTAGTTCACTTGACAAAAAACCGCATGGGGCCTGAAGCCACATGCGGTTTTTTCTAACTGTTTAAGAAGTCGTTTACTCGCCGACCGAATAACGGGTAAAGCGGCGGATAACGATGTTCTCGCCGATTTCACCAATCTTCACCTTGACCATTTGTTCAATCGTCATGTTCTGGTCTTTAATATAAGGCTGTTCGAGAAGACAGATTCCAGCCAGGAACTTATCGATTTTTCCGGAAACGATTTTCTCGATGACATTCTCAGGCTTACCTTTGACTTGGTCTGCTGCGATCTCTTTTTCTTTATCGACGAGATCTTGCGGGACTTCCTCACGTCGAACGTATTGAGGATTCGCGGCCGCGATTTGCAGAGTGATGTCTTTCACGAAGTCACGGAAGTTATCATTTTTGGCAACGAAATCGGTTTCGCAGTTTACCTCGAGAAGAACGCCGACCTTTCCCCCCATGTGGATATAGCTGGCAATAATGCCTTCTTTAGCATCACGTCCTGCCTTTTTACTGGCGCTGATCCCTAATTTCTTACGCAGGACAACTTCGGCTTCCTCGAGGTTGCCTTTGGCCTCGGTGAGGGCAGCCTTGCATTCCATCATTCCTGCATTGGTTTTATCGCGAAGTTCTTTTACGAGTTTTGCATCTACAGTGCTCATATCTGTTTTTCCTCTATTTCCTCTATTTCCTCTTTGTTCTTTAGATAAGGTTGGTCGTTTTCTCTAAAATTAACTTAAGCGGACTGTGGGGCTTCTTTCGCTCTAGGCTTCGCCTTAGCGCGTGGCTTTGCTTTTCCTTTCGGAGCCCTTCCTGCGGGTCCCTTGTCTGCTTCCTTCTTAGGCTTGTCCTTTACGACGGTGCATTGGGAATTCCCTTCTGCAATCGCACCGGAGAGAAAATCGACAATCAGTTTTAAGGAGCGAATCGCGTCATCATTGGCTGGGATTGCAATATCCGAATCCTGCGGGTCACTGTTGGTATCATTGATTGAAATGATTGGGATTTTTAGGCGTTTCGCCTCTTGAACCGCTATTTGCTCCCGAACGGTGTCAATAATGACAACCATATCCGGAACTTTTTCCATATCACGGATACCATCCAGGTTCCGGTGAATTTTAGCGGACTCACGGCGCAGGGCTGAAACTTCCTGCTTAGGCATCCCCTTGAATTTTCCTGATGCCTCCATCTCATCGATTTCCTTCATGCGAAGGACGCTACGGCGGATGGTATTCAAGTTCGTTAACGTTCCACCTAACCAACGCTCCGTGACGTAAAACGAATGGCAGCGAATCGACATCTCTTTAACGGTTTCCTGAGCTGCTTTCTTGGTTCCTACGAAAAGAATCTTACCGCCTTCTTTCGCCCCTTTAAGCAGAGCTGCATGGGCAGCTTCCAGTTGCTCAACGGTCTTCTTCAGATTAATGATATGAATCCCGTTACGTGCTTCATAGATATAAGGTGCCATTCTCGGACACCACTTATCGGTGCGGTGACCGAAGTGAACTCCTGCTTCAAGGAGCGTTTTTGCATCAATTGTTGCCATTCTTCTTACTTCCTAATTTATGATCCTTCGTCCGGGTTCATCATTTCCTCAGAACCTTCTGCTCAGGACTTCCCTTTCTAGGGAATCGAGTTGGTGTTTTGTTAGCTCCAGAAGAGCCGTTATACTCATCTCTTTACAAGAGAGACGAAATGGGGAAAGTAGCGGACTCTTTCGACCTGCCAAGCGGTAAATTATCTTTTTTCTGTAAATCGTATTAGTAACAGTCTCGTTGTTAGTCGAGAGAGGCCCGGTACCCTTAAACGTACATAAGTGTGTCATATTAAATACGTACATTACTATAAATTCTCTTGACCCTAAATGAGACTGATTTACTTTGCAGAGATGAAGTTGAGCTATGCTCTGCTCTTGATGGGGCTCTTCGTTAATTTTTCGTTGATCGTTGATGCGCAAGAATCCGTTACGCATCTAACGATGAAAGACGTGCAGTTCTCGTCCCCCTATCCATGGCGCCACAATATCGTTACGACCTACTTTTGGATTGGTCAGGGCTCATCCGGATACAACAGCATGACAAACTACAAGAGTGCCTGGGACGGAAAATGGACATCCAACTACGGTGGTATCGATTGTCCTAAGTCCCGCTTCGTCAGCTCCGGACAAGATCAAGCGAGTTTACCAGAGACTTTTGCACCGACCCTCAATCCATACTATTTCGCTCTCCCATACAACGACATCAAGTATCCTGAGAAATCTAAAAAGTATGTGCCCTGGTGGGACCATGAAAAATGGAGAAAGAATCGCTGGGTTTCACAATGCAAGGGACGCTGGATCGCGATCGAGTATGAAGGCCGTGTTTGTTATGCTCAATGGGAAGACGTAGGACCTTTCCGCTACGATCATGCAGAGTATGTCTTCGGTAAAGACTTACCTAAAATTCACAGTAAGGCAGGCCTGGATGTTTCGCCTGCCGTGCGCGATTATCTCGGTCTCAATGGTTTGAACAAAACCAGCTGGAGATTTGTTGAGGAATCCGAAGTCCCTTACGGGCCCTGGATTAAATATGCCGAGCAGGCCATCGTTTATTCCGCAATCAAGTCCGAGATGGCCCAGGAAGCGAATTAAGAGGGAGAGCTCGCTTCGGCTTCTTCCTTTTCCCCGTCTTTACTCTTTTTCCCGTTTTTCCCATTTTTCCCTTTCTTCACATAGATACTCAACAGAGAGATGTCAGCCGGGTTGATTCCTGATATGCGTCCCGCCTGTCCGAAGGAGCGAGGTCGAATAGAAGACAATTTATCACGCGCTTCAATTTTTAGTCCTCGAATCTCACCATAATCGACCCAATCGGGGATCAACTTGTCTTCCATGGCTTGGTGCTTCCGAATCTGCTCCATTTCGCGTGAGATATAACCCTCATACTTGATATCTGTCTCCACTTGTAGGGCTACTTCCGAATCAACCGCCTGAAATGGATCAGGTAAATCCTTCCAGGTCATCTCGGGCATGCGGAGGATCTTTTCCCAGGTGCGCCCTTCGTGCCATACAGATGCGAGTTCCTTTCGATACTGATCAATCCCTTTTCGCTTTTCGATCACCCTGCTCTGGCGCAAGTCGGAGACTAAACCGGTTTCCGCTGCCTTCTCCGTCAGACGCAAATCAGCATTATCCTGGCGCAAAAGAAGCCGGTATTCTGCGCGAGAGGTAAACATGCGGTAGGGTTCTCTGGTACCTTTCGTCACCAGATCATCAATCAAGACACCAATATACGCTTCATGCCGTCCCAAGACAAAGGCCGGCTTAGAAAGCACCTGGTTCGCGGCATTGATTCCAGCAATGAGCCCTTGGGCAGCCGCTTCTTCATAACCCGAGGTGCCATTTAGCTGACCCGCAAAGAACAGACCCTCCACCTTCTTCGTCTCCAGGGTGGGGTGAAGTTGGGTCGGCGGGCAGAAATCATACTCTACTGCGTATCCTGCCCTCATGATCTGAACGTCCTCTAATCCGGGAATAGAATGGATAAAGTCATACTGCGCTTCGACCGGTAAACTCGTCGAACAACCGTTGATGTAATACTCATGCGTATGCCGCCCTTCCGGTTCGAGGAAGACCTGATGGCGCTCCTTGTCAGCAAATCGAACAATTTTATCTTCTAATGAAGGGCAGTATCGAGGACCTGTGCCCTCAATACGGCCACAATAGAGTGGAGACTGATCCAAATTGTTCCGAATGATCTCTGCTGTCTGTGGTGTGGTGTAGGAAATCCAGCAGGGCATTTGTTCCACGTGGAACATTCCATCCTCGTCGGTGTGATTAAGGGTAAAAAGCTCATGCTCATCTTTCTTTAACGTGTCATAGAGAAAGCTAAAGTGAGGAGGGGGATCATCCCCGACCTGGATTTCGCACTTGGAGAAATCGATGGTATTTCCTTTCAGGCGAGGAGGGGTCCCTGTTTTGAGACGCTCTACTTCGAAACCCATCTTACGCAAAAAATCAGAAAAGGCACTGGTGCCATCACCCATCCGCCCTCCGACAGCGTTCTGCATGCCTACATGCATGAGTGCTTTCAGGAAGGTTCCGGTGGTGATGACGACCGATCGGCCCAAATAGCGGACACCGAGGCTGGTGATGACTGCACTGATCCGATCGTCCTCCATCTCTAATTCAGCGAGACTACCCTGTTTCAAATCGAGGTTCTCCTGAGATTCGAGGAGATACTTCATACGAAACTGATAGGCCTTTTTGTCACATTGGGCACGAGGCGCTCTCACGCTGGGTCCTTTACGGGTATTGAGGGTGCGGAATTGGATACCAGTAGCGTCGGTATTGAGCCCCATTGCTCCTCCCAGGGCGTCGATTTCACGAACCAGATGTCCTTTAGCCAAGCCACCGATAGCGGGATTGCAGCTCATCTGCGCAACCGTGTCCAAATTCATGGTCAGCATCAGAGTCTGACAACCCATACGTGCCGCCGCCAGAGCTGCTTCACAGCCTGCATGGCCGGCCCCAATGACAATGACGTCATAGTGCTTAGGGTCTGTAAAGGAAGCTGACATTCCGGTAAAATAACAGCAGGTTTACTTTTTGCGATTGCAAAACGGGAGAAGGGCCTGATCTTGTCCCCTCCATGTCTTCCCTGATTCGTGTTTTTCAATATTGCCGTCAATACCCGGGCTATGCAATTGCCACTCTACTCTGTGCCCTCCTTTCAACCGGTGTCGCGCTTGTCCCTCCGGGGTTAACCGGCTGGACGATTGATGAGGTGTTGAAGAAAGCTCGGCCGGAGTGGCTGCTCTACTCTGCGGGCGGTATATTCATAGCCTACTTCCTGCGTGATTTTCTGAACAGTTTGCGGATTCAGTTTAATAACCAGTTTGAGCAGCGAGTGGTCTTTGATCTGAGGCGCGATCTGTATGCAAAAATGCAATGCCTGCCGATGTTCTGGTTTGATAAACAATCGACTGGTGATCTGGTCACACGTGTCAGTGAAGATGTCATGGCGATGGAGCGCGTGCTCATTGACGGAATTGAGCAGGGCACGGTTTCGGTTTTGCAGATCCTCGCGGTCAGCGTCTTACTCTTTGTCGCTGATTTTGAACTCACCTTGATTGCTCTGATACCCGTTCCATTACTGGCCGTGGGAGCCTGGATGTATACTTCAACCGCTCACCTGCGCTATCGGATGATACGTAAAGCGACTTCAGCAATGAACTCACTCTTGCTCGATAACTTGCAGGGGATATTTCAAATCAAATCCTTTGCCAGAGAAAAGAAAGAACTGGCTGAGTTTGAAAGCAAGGCCGGAGAAGTGAAGGCAGGCACATTGAAGGTAATGCACGCCTGGTCCATCTATTCTCCAACCATGTCATTTCTGGGAGCGGTCGGATTTGTCCTCGTCATCTACTTTGGTGGCTTAAAGGTGATGGAGGAGGGGAGCACATTCAGTATTGGAGACCTGACCGCTTTCTTATTATACATTGGCCTGCTCTATGAGCCGGTCAATCGACTCCACCAGCTGAACCAACTCGCGCAGGCGGGTCGAGCCGCAGCAGAACGAGTTTTTAAAATCCTCGATGAGGGCGTTGAAGAAGAACCCGGCCAACCCGCTAAGCTCCCGCTCAAAAGCAGTGGCGGGCGGGCGGTCCACTTTCAGAATGTTCAATTCCGCTATGAAGAAGAAACGACGGTTCTCAAAGGAATTCATTTCCAGGCCGAGCCGGGACAGACGGTAGCACTCGTGGGCCCGACCGGTGCAGGCAAGAGCACCATAATCAATCTCATTCCCCGCTTCTACCGCGCTACAGAAGGATCCATCTTAATCGATGGGGTCGCCATCAATGAGATCAGTCTGGCTGAGCTGCGTCAGGAAATCGCTACCGTGAGTCAGGAGGCGTTTCTCTTCGACCGAACCGTCAGAGAAAATCTCAAGATTGGAAATGAGTCTGCCTCTGAAGATGAAATGTGGTCCGCTCTCACCGCAGCCAACGCTGCCGATTTTGTGCGGGCCCTGCCTAAGCAACTCGATACCGAATTAGGAGAAAGAGGAGTCCGCCTGAGTGTTGGCGAGAAGCAGCGCGTTTCGATCGCGAGGGCTTTACTCCAGGATTCCCCGATCCTTATTCTCGATGAAGCCACGGCCAGCGTCGACACCCGAACAGAGCGGTTGATCCAAGAAGCTCTCGATCGCCTTATGGAAGGTCGCACCTCCTTTATTATTGCTCACCGTCTCTCAACGGTTCGATCTGCCGACTTAATCCTCGTCATTGAAGGCGGGCGGATCATTGAGTCCGGCACCCATCAGACGCTTCAAAATGCCGGAGGCCTCTATGCCAAACTGTGTTCAGCACAATCCAGTCATCACACCATTGAAGAGAGCTGGGAAGAGCTCAGTACCTGACTTTTTCATGGGCTTCCTGCTTCTGCTTGTCCGTGGCTCGAGATTTGCTTAATATCGTCGACTTATGCCAGTTAAACGTTTCAACGCCAGCTCCTCCCTCCCACGCATCTGTATGATTTCCACCCACGGCTATGTGGCTGCGGTTCCTCCTTTAGGAGCTGCAGATACTGGAGGGCAGGTTGTCTTCGTTCTGGAATTGTCTAAAAAACTGGCCCAACTCGGTTACGAAGTAGATATCTGGACACGCCGCTTTGAGGATCAGCCTGAAATCGATGTGGTGAATTCGCAGGTGAGAGTCATCCGCGTTCCCTGCGGTGGGAAAGAATTTATTACCAAGGAGTACCTCTATAAAAAGCTCCCTGAATGGGGAGAAAACGCTCTCCGCTTTATCCGTAAACACAAACTGGAATACGAATTCATCAATAGCCATTACTGGGATGCCGGTCTAGCCGGACAACACCTGAGCGAAGTCCTGAGAGTACCTCACATTCATACACCGCACTCTCTGGGTAAATGGAAAGAACGGCAGATGATGACCGACTATCCCAGTAAAAAAGCTCAGCTCGAAAAAGACTTTAACTTTACCCGCCGCATCCACCATGAATCTCTGCTCTACCGTGAATGTGATTTAGTGATTGCGACGACCCCTGTTCAAACGGATGCTCTGACTGAAGACTACGAACTCGAGAGCGACCGCATCAAAATGATCCCTCCTGGTTACGACGATAACCGGTTCTTTGCTACAGGGGATGCGACGCGGCAAGCCATTCGTAAGCGCCTGAAAATTAATGGACGCGCCATTCTGGCTTTAGGGCGCCTCGCCACCAATAAGGGATATGACCTCCTCATCGACGCCTTTTCCGTGGTCGTGAAACGGGAGCCCAATGCCAAGCTCTATCTCATGGTTGGTGGGAAAAAAATGGATAAACTAGAACGGTCCATCTTCACCCAAATCAAAGCCCAGGTAAAAAAACTGAAAATCGAAAAGAACGTGAAATTCGGAGGCTTTATCGCTGATGACGTATTGCCTGACTATTACCGGGCTGCAGATATCTTTGTCCTCTCGAGCCGCTATGAACCCTTCGGGATGACTGCTATTGAAGCGATGGCCTGCGGAACTCCTACCGTAGTTACCACTCATGGAGGCCTTTACCGGGCCGTGACCTACGGGCGTCATGCTCTTTATGCCGACACCTTTGATAAAGAGGATCTGGGGATTACGATTCTGAAACCATTACGCCATCCTGTCTTGTGGAGACGCCTTTCACAAATGGGTGCGCATCAGGCCCGTAGCCTGTTCACCTGGACGGGAATCGCCCAACAGCTCATCAGCGCTGTTGAACAACGCTCCTCTTCCTTCTCCGTCAAGGATGACGGGCCGGATGAAATTTGGGCAATCGAAGATTAACTATTACAATTAGAGACCTATACTATGAATGGCATCAGACTATTCGCGACCGATCTGGACGGAACCCTCCTCGGTAATAATGAATCCACAGCCCGCTTTAAGATGGTATGGGAAGGGCTGGATGTAGAGACGCGGCCTCTTCTCGTATACAATTCCGGTCGCTATATCACTGACATCAAGGACCTGATTCGTAATGGCGAATTACCTCGGCCTGACTTCATTATCGCCAGTCTCGGCACCTATATCTACGACTACAGGAGACAGGCACCCTTACGTGAATTTAATGATCAGTTCAAGGGCACCTGGGACTCTGCCCGGATCGAAGAGATTCTCGCGGTCCTGCCTTCCGTTGAAAAACTAGCACCAGAATTCATCCATCCTTACAAATCAAGTTGGCAGATCAAATCAGGTGATGAAGAAGCTCTGAATCGCATACATACGCTACTAGAGGAATCTGGAATCGAAGCGGAAGTCACCTACGAAAATGGAGCCAATCTCGATATCCTGCCTAAAGGCGCGAGCAAGGGTTACTCTCTCGAGTGGCTCTGTAATAAGTTGAACCTGGGAACAGAAGCCGTGGTCGTAGCCGGAGACTCCGGCAATGACCGTTCGATGTTCATGTTGGAAGGGGTGCGTGGAATATTGCCCGAAAACGCACAACCTGAATTACTGGAAGCTACGCTCGATGTCCCTTCCATCGCGACCGCAGCCATTCTGGCTGACGGTGTGCTGCAAGGTCTCAAGCATTACGAAATCATTGACCATATCCCCAGTGTCAGCGCAGGAGGCGATAGTAATAAAACCATCGATCCGGCGCTGAAGATGCTTTTCGAAGGATCGTCATTACAGACACTTAAGCCACGCGAGTTAGACCTGATCATCATCGGCTATCAAAAAGCAGTCGATGCCCTGGAAAAATGTATTACTCCGATGGGTTACTCTGCCTGCTCGCTCGAGGACAACGAATACAACGGCACCGACGAGAACTACCGGAGTGTCTGGGCCCGCGACGGATCAATAACGCTTATCTCTTCACTGAGTGCTGATCTGCCAGACCATTTCCGGGAGTGTGAAAAGAATACCCTGACAACATTACTTGATCACGTCAGCCCAAACGGACAAATCCCCAGCAATGTGCGAATTGACACCGGCGAACCCGACTATTCCGGCGTCGGCAGGATCGCCTCCATCGACAGTGTTCTTTGGGTCATTATTGCCGTTTACCACTACAGTGTGAAAACGGGTGATCATGACATACTTCATCGTTACGCCGGAACGTTACAGCGCGCCATGGACTGGCTCAGCGCGAACGATAGTAACAACGACGGGCTGTTAGAAATTCCCGAAGCTGGAGACTGGACCGACCTCTTCGGACGCAGCTACAACGTACTCTACGACGAAGTGCTCTGGTGCCGCACAAACATTTGTTACGGGAAAATACTGGAAATCCTGGGCGATACACAGAGAGCCTCTGACTACCTGAAATGGTCGCAGCACATTCGTGGCGAAATCATCTCTAATTTCTGGCCCAGCACCAGCCGCGCCCCGGGAGATACCTTTCACTTTTCAGAACAGCAATTTACCGTCGGTGACACACAATACCTCTTAGCTCAAACCTCTCCCTTCAGCTTCGACTGGAGGTGCGATGTCTATGCAAATATCCTCGCCTTCCTCTGCAACGTGCTCGATATCGACCGCGCCAAAACTGCATTCAAATTTATGTGGGGAGTAGGCGTGAATAGCCCCTGGCCCGTATCGAATCTCTACCCTGTCGTTCAGTCCGGAGATCCGGACTGGAAGGATTATTACACGGTCAATTTGTTAAACCTCCCCGGACATTATCACAACGGAGGCATCTGGCCCTTTATCGGAGGGATGTGGGTGCGCTTTATCCATCGTCTCGGACTGAGCGATATTGCCGCTCATGAACTCGTTCGCCTGGCCGAAATGTGTAAGCTGGGAATGAGTGCGGAATGGGAATTCAATGAGTGGCACCATGGCACTACGGGCCGCCCTCTTGGTAAACGCTATCAGGCCTGGTCTGCCTCTTCCTTTATACGCGCTTGTAACGAGATGGAAATGGATCCGACTCACATTGATCAAGATTAAGGAAGTATCGAAAAAGCCGGTTCTTTGCTTTGGCGAGGTGCTATGGGATTGCTTGCCTGGTGGCCTGTTTCTGGGAGGAGCCCCTATTAATGTAGCCTACCACTTACTTCAGCATGAGATTACCGCGATCCCCGTCAGCTCGGTCGGTGACGACTTTTTAGGGCAGGAAATCCTTCGCCGAATGCAGGGGTGGGGTATGAAGACGGACCTGGTCCAGAAGCATCCATCCCTACCTACTGGAGCCGTCATCGCTGAGATTGATCCTTCTGGAAACGCCCATTACCAGATTCTGGAAAATGTGGCTTGGGATGATATCATGGTTTGTGACCAGACCAGTTCGGTAGCGCATCATACCAGTGCCATTATCTTTGGTAGTCTGGCCCAGCGCAGTCAGGTGAATCAGGACCGACTGCTCTCCTTACTCAAACAGATGGAGTCAGCAGAAAGGATTTTCGATGTCAATCTGCGCCCCCCTTATGACGATTTAGAAAAGGTCCGATCTCTGGCAAAGCACGCCTCCCTAATTAAGCTAAATCATGAAGAGGCCGCCAAGCTGGCTCGTGGAACAGAGGATGACCATGAGGCAAACGCCCGAAATATCGTGAAGCAACTGGGGGTTGAGACCGTTTGTGTCACCTGCGGCGCTCAAGGAGCTGGACTCCTTCGTGGGGGCGAGTGGTTCTGGGTCGATGGGAAGCAGGTAGAAGTAATGGATACCGTTGGTGCTGGAGACTCCTTTCTAGCTTCGCTCATTTTTAATCTGGTTCTTTACCAGGAAGATAGCATGACCTCGCTTAACCGTGCCTGCCGGCTAGGTGAATTTATGGCGTCCCAGTCTGGTGCCACTCCCCGGTACCAACTGGATTCGGATTATCAGCCTGTCGAAATGGCATAGATTTCGCTTATCTCTTTGTTCATGGGGAAATTTGAACAGCCTGAATTTTGGGTTCAAGTCATCCTCGTCCTCGTCATGAGTGTGCTGATCACGACACTTACTCTCAGGCTCTTGCGTTTACTGGGGCGCCGTTTACGAATCAAGCCATCCGCCCTAAAACCATTCTTACTTGCCTTGCGCTGGGTCGGAGGACTGATGGTATTGGCTTTGGTTCTGAAACCGTTTGGTACCAATGTCTTAGATACTATCTTGGCAGCACTAGGCTTAGTCGCCATCGGAGTCATTGCTGTCTGGAGTATTCTCAGCCACATTACCGCCACGATCCTATTGATCCTCATCAAGCCATTTCGCGTCGGAGACACCATTCAGTTCCCTGGAGAAGAAATCAAAGGAGTACTTGTCGATTTGAATCTGTTTTTTGCCATCTTGCAAGATGAGGAGGGCAACCAGTACTCGATCCCAACCAATACCTTTTTTCAAAAAACGGTGCGACGTATTAAAGGAGAGGCTAAAATCACTTTAGATGACCAATTCGACGCGCAAAACCCCTACCGGCCTAGAGAAAAATAGGACTCACCTCGTCGTATCCCATTATTCAGAAGATCTCGGGTGGCTAAACAATGTGCCCGAGGACATACACGTTTTCCTCTACAGTAAAGCTGAACAACCGCCTGATGGATCTGTCCGATTACCCAATCTAGGCCGAGAAGCTCATACCTATCTCCATCATATTGTTAGCCGTTATGATTCTCTGGCTGAGGTGACTGTATTCTGCCAAGGCCATCCTTTCGATCATTGTCATCACTTCCATGAAATTCTCAGAGCTTTGAGCAAGGAGATGCCATCTGAGCCCTTCAAGTGGCATGGCTTTATTATAGACACCGACGACTGCAGAGGACGTAGACTTCATGTTCCATGGAGCAAAAACCCAGATGGCAAAGAACTGGATATCGGTCATTGCCATCAGGCTCTCTTTGGTCGTGGCGGGCCGGAATGGTACCGCTTCGTCGTCGGGGCCCAATTCTCAACCCATCGCAGTCAAATTCTCAAACGACCTAAGTCATTCTACGAAAAAGCACTTGAATACACAGCAGATGTTGCAGATGCGTCTTTTTCTTTAGAACGGATGTGGGACCGGGTTTTCGGGGTCCACTACGTCACGGACGAGCTGCTTCCCAAAGGCCAGATGACACGTTATTTAAAAAAGGTGAAAAAGCTGGAAAGCCAGAAGAGCTGATCGGCCAGCTCTTTAAATAGCAAACTGCTAAGAGACTGCTTCCTGCAGGATATTCATGCAGGCTTTCTTCGGTTCCATCTGCTTCAGGCCAAGCTCGTGGAGGAGCTCGAGGTCCTCATTCTTTTCCGGATTACCCGCGGTGAGGAGCTTGTTCCCGTAGAAAATCGAATTCGCGCCAGCAAAGAAACACATGGCCTGAGCTTCTCTGGTGAGGGCATTACGCCCTGCGGAAAGACGAACTTTCGTCTTAGGCAGGACGATGCGGGTTAAGGCAATCATCCGAATGAGTTCAAAGCTGTCGATGGCATCCGAACCTTCGAGTGGCGTGCCCCCCATCGGCATTAAGCTGTTAATAGGAACGCTTTCTGGATGAGGGTCAAAGGAGCAAAGAACCTCTAACATCCGAAGCCGGTCTGTCGTCGACTCTCCCATGCCGAGGATTCCACCACAGCAGACGTCCATACCAGCTTTTTGTGCTGACTTGATTGTTCTGATCCGGTCTTCAAACGTATGGCTAGAGACAATTTCCGGATAATATTCCGGGCTGGTATCAATATTGTGATTATACGCTGTCACGCCGGCTTCTTTGAGCTCATTCGCTGCCTCGTCATCCAACTCGCCTAAAGTGACACAGACTTCCATTCCGAGTGTGCTGACTTCTTCGATAATTTCTTTTACCTGGTCAAAACGTTGGGTGCCGTGCCGGACCCCTTTCCAGGCGGCTCCCATACAAAAACGTGTCGACCCATTCTCCTTGGCGGCCTTCGCAATCGGCATCACTTCTTCAACGGTCATCAGCTTCTCCCGATCTAAGCCGGTGTTATAACGCGAACTCTGCGCACAATAAGAACAGTCTTCACTACACCCTCCTGTCTTAATGGAAAGGAGCGTACAGAGCTGGACCTCATTATCATTCCAATGTTGAACGTAGGTCTCGCGGGCTTGTTGCAAAAGCTCAAATAAGGGTTTCTGGTAAAGCTCTTCTAGTTGAACGAGGTTAGTAGCGGACATGAATGTAAATCATCCGAAGGAATTTGACATTTGTCAACGCTAGCACTGGCAGGCACCTTTAGAGAATGATCGAGCTAACGCTGGAAAACTATCGTGCTTTCGGCCCTAAATTACCGGCTCACATCACGATCCAGCGCGGAGTCACCGCCCTCATTGGACACAATAATGCGGGCAAGTCTCTTACCCTTCGCTTCTTCTTTGAAATGCGTCCGCTCTTCGCTCTTCTTGCGGAGCAAGAGCGACCCCCAGGAGATAACGAAGTGTTTCCTCTCCCTACACCGCAAGGCGTCCGCGACCGGAATGCCATCTTCCATCGAAGCGACCAGGGGCCGATGCGCATTACCCTCGACTACAAACATGGCCCCATCACCATCCTCATTGATCGAGGAGATTTTTCACTGCGCATTCTTGGCGCGAAGGAAGACAACTGGCGCCGCATCCTTCCCATCTTCCATTCTTTTCGACACTCCCTTTACTTTGGTGCTCACCGTTCCATGGGCAGGAGCAGTAAAGCGCTCGAACAAGACAGCGAGCCCATCGAAGGATTCTGCCAGCTGTGGACGAAAGCAATTCGAGACCACCCCAGACAGATGGAGGAAGCACGCGCAGAAGTATATGACGCAATGCGGAGACTATTCTCTTTCTCTGATTTCTCCGCTGAGGTCCATGAAGAAGGAAGAGTGATCCTAAAAGCAGATCAGATAGAAACTGAAATCGGCGAGGCGGGGAGCGGAGTGAGCCAGGCCTTTCTCCTGATGGCGCAAAGTGCTGCCTTTCAGCCTCACTATATTCTCATCGATGAGCCGGAGTGCCATCTTCATCCCGGCTGCCAAATCGACTTTGTTACCCTGATGCAGGGATTTGCGAAATACGGACTGATCGCAGCTACCCATAACCTCGGATTAGCAAGAGCCATCAGTGAACAGGTTTATCAGGTTCAATCTGTTTCGGCCAAGGGCCTGTGTGAAATTCGTCCTTATCAGGAAACCAACCCAAGACTAAGTCAGTCACTCGGAGAACTGGACTATGCCGCCCAAGTTGAGTCTGGCTGCCAGAAAATCCTGCTGGTAGAAGGCCCCACCGAAGTCAAAGCCATCCGGCAGCTCCTTTCGAAAATCAAAGGAGGAAAGGGAGTCATTATCCTCCCCTTAGGCGGCAGTAGCATGATCAATGGGAGGAGACAGGAAGAACTCGCCGAAATCAGCCGTATCTGCCCCAATGTCTATGCCCTCATCGATAGTGAAAAATCCTCCGCCCGGGCGCACCTCTCAGACCAACACGCAGATTTCCTTAACAGTTGCCGGGAAACTGGCATTCAGGCCTATGCTCTGGAGCGGAGAGCGTTCGAGAATTATCTGACAGCACAGGCGGTGGACCGAATCCTCGGGAAGAAATACCGTGCCCTGAAGCCCTTCGAGGACGTGAATCGCTCCTTCCCTAAATGGCCCAAATCAGAAAATTGGAGAGTGGTGCGAGCTATGAAAATCGATGATTTTAAAGGCACCGATCTTTACGAATTCATTCTCAAGGTCATTCAGGACAGCTGCGAAGTCCCTCAATGATCCGAACGAACGCATCTTCTACTGCTGATCCAAGCCCATCCAAAATTCCTGCAGATCTGCGGCGAGAGGAATTGCCAGCCTCACCTCCGCGCCCGACCATTCAAAGCTCAGAGCTGTAGCATGGAGAGCCTGCCGACGAATCCAGAGCTCGGACTCCATCCGTGCTGTCCACCCGTCTTCAATACAGTCTAAATAGAATTGTCGGTCCGGACCGTAGAGCTTATCCCCGACCACCGGAAAGCCAGCATGTCTTAAGTGGGCGCGTATCTGGTGCAGCCTTCCCGTTTCTAAACGAACTTCAACGAGACTGATTGGCTGCCCCTCCCGAAATCGCATCTCCAGCCTGCAGAGGTGTGTGACCGCTTTTTGGCCTTGGGGAACGACTCCTTGTTCAACGTAGATCGGATGATCGGCGTAAGAACACAGTCTCCCTAAAGGGGCATTAATGGTTTGTTCTTCTGGCGCTTCTCCCAGAACGAGTGCCAGGTACCTTTTTTCAATCGCCCGATTCATAGTCATGATTCCCAACTGGCTGGTGGCCTCCTTATGTTTTGAAAGCAGAACAAGCCCGCTGGTGTCTCGATCGATTCGATTGATCAGACCCAGTTCGTAATCAGGCCATCGTTCCTGGACCAATTCCCAGAGTGTCGTTTCTGGACCCGGCCGGGTGGGATGCGTCAGTAAGTGGGGAGGCTTAACCACAGCGATCCAGTCTTCTGTTTCCCACCCAAGTTCGAAGTAAGCATTTATCATGATGGGAGTAACCTTCTCATTCTGAGCGCTGCAAAAAGTGCGAAAGCTCAAGGGCATGTTAGGTTAACGTCATGGACATCAAAGGACAAATCGCAGTGGTCACCGGGGCAGGAAGTGGCCTCGGTAGGGCTCTGGCCATTGAACTGGCAAAACGTGGAGCTTCCGTTGCTCTGATAGGACGCCGCGCGGACCGACTTCAAGAAACCCAAAGCCTAATTGAAAAAGCGGGAGGAAAGTCCAAGGCCTGGCCACGAGATGTTTCCATTTCTGTAGACGTAGAAAGTGTCATTCATGAAATAGCCTTGGAATGGGGCCCAATCGATATCCTCATTAATAATGCTGCTGTCTTTCCCGAAAACTCGACCGTCGAAGAAATGGAAATCTCTGATTGGGATGAAACACAAGCCACAAACCTGAGAGGACCTTTCCTCATGTGCCGCGCAGTTCTTCCTTCGATGAAAGATCGCAATTACGGGAGAATTCTCAACATCAGTGCTCCCATCAAACATTATCCTGGAGCCTCGGGTTACTGTTCATCCAAATCAGCCCTCGATTCCCTGACGAAGGCGATGGCTTTTGAAAACAAGGAGAACAAGATACGGATTAATGCCGTCGAGCCGCCGTTCCTGAATACGGAAATGCATACCGGTGGACCTGAGCCCGAAACCGTTGTCGATGAAATTCTCGAATGGGTAAGCCCATCAGAAGAACTAAAGAGTGGCCGGATTCATAAAATAAAGTCGTCCGCAGGTTAAATCTCTTTATCCTCTTCTCCGGTGGAAGACTTATTCCAGGCCGGTAAAGTGCTCAATGATTCCAACAAAAGGGAATTCGATGCCAGGCAAAATCTTGCCTTTCGCATGCGTCCGCAGACTTTGGATTCCTTTATCGGGCAAAGACATATCCTCAGCCCCGGGAAATTACTTCATCGGTTAATTGAAACGGATTGTGTTTCTGCCCTCCTTCTCCACGGACCTCCCGGGACAGGGAAAACGTCTTTAGCACATGTCATAGCCAATATCTCTATGAGTCGCTTTATCCAACTGAATGCCGTGGAGGCAACCGTTGCAGATTTGCGCAAGGCGGTCGAAGGGGCTGAATACCTCTGGCGACAAAAAGAAATCCGCAGCTTATTACTCATCGACGAAATCCATCGCTTTAATAAAGCGCAGCAGGACGCCATTTTACCGCATCTGGAAAAGGGAACGATTCAGCTCATTGGCGCGACTACTCAGAATCCCTACTTCTCTGTCAATTCCGCCCTCCTTTCGCGGATGCAGGTTTTCGAGTTCAAGTGCCTGGGCACAGAGGAGATTCTCCAGCTCTTGAATCAAGCTCTGGAAGATAAAGAACATGGCTTTGGCACAAAGAAAGTCCAAGCTGACCCGGAGGCCTTAGATCATCTGGCCACCCTCTGTGAAGGGGACGGCAGACGCGCGCTGAATGCACTGGAAATAGGCATTCGTTCCTCTTCTCCAGAGAATGGTAATATTCGGTTCACCTTAGAGTCAGCGATTGAATCCCTCCAAAAAAAGGCGCCATTGTATGATCGCGATGGTGATCAGCACTACGATACGGTTTCCGCTTTTATTAAATCAATACGTGGGAGCGAGCCCGATGCCGCCATCTACCTGTTGGCTAAAATGCTGGAGTCGGGCGAAGACATTCGTTTCATTGCTCGGCGCCTGGTGATTTCCGCTTCAGAAGACATCGGGATGGCGGATCCTCACGCTTTACCTTTGGCTATTGCCTGCCAGCAGGCTGTTGATTTTCTAGGCTTACCAGAGGCACGCATTCCTCTGGCCCATACGACTGTCTATCTGGCGACTGCGCCTAAGAGCAACACCAGCTATGTTGCTCTCAACCAGGCGGCCAAAGATTTAAGAGAAGGAAAGACTCGGGAAATTCCCGCCTCTCTTAAAGATACCAGCTACTCTGGCGCCAAGAACAATGGCCATGGAGATGGCTATCAATATGCCCATGATTACAAAGAAGGGGTAAGTCCTGAAATTCAATTTCCTGTGGGCTCATATTATCGTCCTACCCAACATGGCTACGAGAAGATAGTCGCTGAGCGATTAGAAAGATGGCGGCAGCACCGAACGAAAATCAATCAACCAACACAATGAATCCATCCTTTTTTGAAGAAGAAAATCAAAGCACGTTTCGATTCCGTGTTCTGAATCCATCCTACAATTTAGATGCGCTGCTTTTCTGGTCGCTTTATTGCAGCACCTCCGTCCTCATTCTCTGGCTCCTGATTTCTCAAGCCAAGGATGTGGTGCGCTACAGCACGGCTTCCCATCTGATTTCTTTGAGTTCCACGACTGCCTCCGCTCTCTCTGAAAGTACCAATGTAGATAATGAGCAGAACATCGCTGTTCTCAATGCGGCTGTCCGGGCCAACCGTGATCTGATCGCTACTGCTGGTGTTTATGAATTGGCTCCGGACGGAAAACTACTGCCAAGACTATTACAGGATTCCAGTACCAATGCCTCACAGATCACGCGCGTGGATGACATCAGCTTAATCGAAAGTGCGGTAAATTCTGGAGTTCCCACCTTTAGCAGATGGAACTTTTTTCACAGCCGTGAACTCCCTGTGTTTAACCGAGCAGCCAATCGCCATGAATATTCCTTTACGCGCATCCGTGCCGGTAACGAGGAAAGCGGCCCCCTTCTGTTAGCGATTACTTTTAACGCACCAAAAATTCAGGAGCGCTTTTTGCAGGTAGATGAAATCGGGGCCGTGATGGTGGGGCTCTCCATTCTGGTGGCGACCTGCCTGGGCTTTGCCATCCGCTTCCGTAGTATTCAACGGGTCAAGGCCACTCACGATAAAGTGAAGGCGGTCAATCTGGTTACTAAGCGCGGAGCCATTCTTAACGCGGTAGCACGCGCAGCGGATAAGTTACTCAATCAAAAGAACATTGAGAATGTCCTTAACGACTTACTCGTTGAAATTAAGCCCCGTATGGAAGTGAAGTTTATTTATGCCACTCTCGCACCAGGTGCCGATGGAGCTTTAATCACAGCGGGTGCCCCCTCCAAACTGAATCCGGTACGCTTAAGTGATATTCAGGAAACAGAATCACTCGCTCGCTGGTCTGAGTCTCTTGATCAGAATGATTCCATCGTTACCAATTTAGAAACCGCTCTCGAGGGTGAGTCCAAATGGATGAAAAAGAGGAAAGTGACCTCGATTGCCATGATCCCCATCCGCCGCGATAAAAAACTCTGTGGCCTGTTGGTTTCTGAATCGTCTGATCGTGACGCGGAATTAGACAGTGGCCTGATCGATCTCTTAAAAGTCATTGCTGACCTCTTTACGTCAGCGCTCACACAGCGCTCTCAGAACGAGAAAATGATGCAGGCCAGTAAAGTTGAGGCCCTTGGCCGGATGGCTGGCGGAGTAGCTCATGAGTTCAACAATCTACTTCACATCATTTCCGGCAACCTCAGATCGCTCAAACCGACAGACGAGTTAAACAAGGAAATGACCCATAAAATATTGGGCGCGTCAGAACGCGGATCAGAAATCGTAGAGCAGCTATTGAGAGCAACTCATCTCAGAGAAACCGACTTACAACCCTGTTCGCTTAACGCAGTCGTCGAAAACACCATTGAACTAGCAAAAAGGACGCTCGGTGACTCCGTCCAGATCGAACACTCTCTCGATACAGATCTGCCAGGGATCATGGCAAATCCTGGACAGCTCCAACAGGTACTTTTAAATTTACTGATTAACGCCAGAGACGCCATGGGCGGTACCGGTCAAATTCAGGTGCTCTCTTTTGTCGAAGACAATAAGGTCATCTGTGAGGTCCGCGATCAGGGCTCG
The DNA here is from genome assembly GCA_039815855.1 of Verrucomicrobiota bacterium. Lineage (GTDB taxonomy): Bacteria > Verrucomicrobiota > Verrucomicrobiia > Methylacidiphilales > JBCBYL01 > JBCBYL01. The sequence continues at coordinate 14,027 of JBCBYL010000008.1, read as the reverse complement.
GGCATTAATGAGGGGCATCTCGACGAACTCTTCGATCCCTTTTTTACGACCAAGGATCCGGGAAAAGGAACAGGCTTAGGCCTCTCTACTTCCAGAGGCATCTTGGAAGAGCATGGCGGATCCATCTCGGCCCGAAACCTCCCTGGAAAGGGAGCCGCCTTTACTCTGGCTTTTCCGATCAAAAGTATGCCAGAAATGAGTGCTCACCCGTCCTTAGTCTTTGACGAACAGCTTGCACCAGAAGGTTATTGCATCCTGATAGCAGATGATGAAGACGCATGCCTGGAAGTGACCCGTGACATTCTTGAAGAGAAAAACTATTGCGTCTACGCCGCAACGAATGGAGAAGAGGCCCTCCAGATTGCACGTGAGCACGCTTCCCACATCGGGTGGGTCTTGAGTGATTGGACCATGCCTGGCCTCCACGGGCCGGAGCTGATTCAAAAATATCGAGAACTCCTCCCTGAGGCTTCCATTATTGTGACCAGCGGATACCTGATCAAAGAAGATGAAGTGGTCGAGATGGACGGTTTTGTACAAAAACCGTTTTCTCCTGAAACTCTCTTTGAGGCCATGGCTGCTCTTCCTCCCAGGAAAAAAGTTTCCCTTTAGTAAGACACAGGAGGATCGAGCGGGATTTGATCCAGAGGAACTTCTAATGGCGGAACTAAGATTTCGGTTTCTTCACTATCGATCGGAGCTAGCTCCTGCGGGGCAGAGGCTTCTTCACTTTCTTCCATTGCCTCCACCAGAGATTCCTCAATGGGTTCTTCTGGAAGGATTGGCTCTCTAAATCCTGGAGGTGCCAGTGCAAATTCACAGAGATCCAACCACCCCTTCGCTGGAACGGTCATTGCGGCCTCTGGGATTTCCTTGGAGAGCTGAGAAATAACTGGGAAATAACCTGTCTCAGGAAAAAGCTGGTTTTGCTGGTTCTCTTCTAAAAGGAAATCAATCAATTGTGCCGCTTGCTGGCTATACTCTTGATCAGCCTGCACACAGAGGTGATCAAAATGTAGTAGGGTGCCTCGCTTGGGGACAACCCAGTTGCAAGCCTCGTTCGTATCCAGCGATTGGTTCACCCACCAGGCGAACGGAACCCATAGTTGACTAAACTCATAGCTCTCCAGTTTCTGACGTAAGCCCTGCCAGTTCAGCTGCTCTTTATTCTCATCGTACACTGGGGCGGCTTGATTAAAGGCATTGACCGGAATTTGTTTGTCCATCCTCCAACGAGCAGAAAGATGGATAGGATCTCGAATGAGAAATTCTTCTTTCAGTTCACCCGTTTGCCCTTCCTCTGTTGCGGGCAGATGATGGACATATCCGAAGGGCGTCCAGCGCCAAGGCGCTGCAAATGAATTATCTCGATCAAAACTAAATCCCGTAAAGGTCGGATTAATCTCATCTATCCATGGGGCTGAATGAATTTCTTCTAAGTCGAGAGTAGACTGAAGGCGCGGAAGCCACTGTGGAGAAATGACGTAGAGGTGCCCATCCGCAGGAAGTTCTGAAAGGTCGCTTTCCAACGGTAATTGTAAGACTGGCCATTCATAGCCAGCACTTTCCTTCCATGCATTGATCCACTGTTCAGGGATGGGATCCACCGTATAATAAATAGTGAAAGCAGGGAGAGCGGGTAATGATTCTCCTTCACGTGTCGTCGGAGAACTACTGGCAAACTCCGGTTGCTCCTCCTCTACCACCTTCCGGGTTGAGAAGAGCTGATCGGGTTGATTACAGCTTACTAACAGGAGAGCCAAAAAGCACACGATGAGCCCTCTTTGCCCGCCTGGATTCATACCTTTTTGTCTTATCGACAGCACGGCTGAAGCGTAAGCGATGCCATTGAGGAAGCAAGCACTGGCATTTGCTAATCAGAAAAGATTCGATACGTTACCGGTATGATGGCTGAGAATGTCCTCCAAAAGAAATTCGATCTGACTGCGAGACAGCTGGAACGCATGCGCTCCATGCAATATGCCTATCATCAGAAATTCTTTAACTGGCTCCTCATCCTTCTCCTCCTCTTGGTTTTCCTGGGTGTCTGGGGAGGAACCGTCGGTCGGCTCATCCTACCCTTTTTAGTGGTCACCGGGGGTGTCTTAGCTTCCTTCTACCTCCATTTCTGCGATTTTGCCCGGGTTCACGCCACTGCCCTGGAAAAAAAGCTGAATCATCTTCTGGGCTCTGAAGAACTCCTCGGCGGCACCATTGAGTCGATGTACTTTTATCCCATCGATTCTCCTAAACTGAGCGGTTGGGTTCCGTCCAAACCTTTTCGGTTTTTCTCAGCTTTTACCCTCCATTGGTCCGTCCTCTGGTTTGCCGTCTGGGTCTTAGGAGCTTGGATCGGCTACAACCAACTGAATAACCCTTACCATCTCGTCTATCTGATTGGACTCGTCATCTGGTCTTCTGCGAACGCCATTTACCTCGCCTACTATTTTCTGAATGCCAATGACCTGCGAAATGTGAGCAGCTATCTCAACCGCACGTTTAATCTGGAACCGGCAGCCTCTTAGGATGCCCCGCTTTCGATACTCCTCAATCCTGCCCGCAGGATTGCAGACCGTTTATGATTTCCATTCGGATACCAATAACCTCGCACTCGCTCAGCCCTGGTGGGCACCTGTCAGCAAAATCATTCAGGATGGCCCCCATCAAGTCGGCTCAAAAATTGAAATTCATACTGGCGGACCGGTCAAACAACGCTGGCTGGTCCGGATCACAGAAATGGTCCCGCCTGCTAAGGATGCGCAGAAAGCCTGGACCATCGATGAAGCAGAAGAAGGCCCCTTTCCGGTTTGGAAACATCAACATCTTTTTGAAACAGAGAAATCCGGAACGAAGCTGTCCGACTGTATTCAATTTCAGCCTCCGTTAGGCTGGTTCGGCTGGCTACTTTTGCCAGGAATCTACCTGACCTTCTATCTCATGTTTCGCGCTCGACATCAGCGGACCTATTCCCATTTTTCCTCATCATGAAAACACTTTTCTGGTTTCGCAGGGACCTTCGCCTTCGGGATTTAACCGGCCTTCATCTGGCTCTAGAAGAGTCTGATCATGTCACCCTCTGCACCTTCCTCGATCCTGAGATTCTTGACTCGAAAGAAACCTCTCCAGCCCGCATTGCCTTTTTTCTGAAGGCCCTCGAAAGCCTAAAAGTGGAGATTGAAGAAAGGGGCGGCTCCTTATGTTTAATCCGTGGAAACCCGCAGCAAAATCTGGTTCCTTTTGCTGAAAGCCAACAAATTAAGAAGGTCTTCTGGCACCGTGACTACGAGCCCTATGCCATCCAGAGAGACCAAGAAATCGAACAGCGTTGTGCTCTTGCTGGCATTTCGGTTGAGGTGATTGAAGATCAGTGCCTTCAGGCTCCGGGCACAGTTCTCAAGGGAGACGGGGACCCCTATGTCGTCTTTACCCCCTACTTTAAGCAATGGAAAAATAAGGACATCGCTGAAGAATTCCCCGCTCCAAAAAGCCTCAAGAAAGCAAAGGTTTCCGACCCTCCCTTAGTTGAATTTTCGATCAAAGAGGATTCGTTTCGGGAAGGCCTTTTCCCCGCATCCGAAAAAGCTGCCTGGAAGAAGCTGCTCTCTTTCAAGGAAGATCATGTCATCGACTACGATTCCGCCCGTGACATTCCAGCCCTGGAGGGCACCTCCCGACTCTCCCCCTATCTCCGCTTTGGTATTATCTCTGCCCGATCCGTCTATCACGAATTAAAACACCTGCGGAGTGAAGGGTATCAGACTTATCTCTCTGAACTCGCATGGAGGGATTTCTATAAACAAATCCTTCATTTCTTCCCTCATGTCGCAACAGGTTCTTATCGCAAGGAATACAACGCCATCCCCTGGCCAAATTCGAAAGAGTACTTCCAAGCATGGTGTGACGGCCGAACAGGCTTCCCGATTGTCGACGCCGCCATGCGTCAGCTAAATGAAACAGGCTGGATGCATAATCGTTTACGTATGATTACCGCCAGCTTTCTGACGAAGGATTTGCAGGTCGACTGGCGCTGGGGAGAGCGCTACTTCATGCTGAAACTTCTCGATGGGGACCTCGCCGCGAACAATGGTGGATGGCAATGGGCTGCGGGCACCGGCACTGACGCCGCTCCCTATTTTCGGATCTTCAATCCCACCCGGCAGGCAGAAAAATTCGATCCAGAGGGTAAGTTTATCGAGAAAATGGTTCCAGAAATCGATTCTGCTGACTATCCCGCCCCCATTGTCGATCACAGCCAGATGAGAGATTCTACCCTCAAATTATACAAGTCCGCCCTCGGCAAATAACCCCACCCCATTCCTGCAATTAAGAGTTTCACGTAGCGAATTATATTGCAGATAAGCGGAAGGGTGAAGGGAGATTGTCAATTCCGCTGAGAGTGCTTTAGTCACAGACCATGACGGATACGAAGAGTGACGGTCCTGCCAAGCGGCCCGTATGGCGCTGGTTATTACTTGCCCTGGGGGTGATTGCTTGTGCGGTTGGCTTATCCGGACTCTACTTCATCAATGCTTTTTTGAATAACCCAGAGCCTCTTCTCGATCGGGTCGCAGGGTCTTTCGGGCAGGAACTGGAACTCGAGTCCCTGGAATACAACCTTCATGGTCAGTTGATTGTTCGAGACCTGAGCTTGAAGGAAACCGATGCCGACCGTGAGTATGTCCAAATCGACTATTTAGAGATCAACTGGGCTTTTCAAAATCTTCGCCAGGGTATTTTAGATGAGCTTCGAGTGCACGGTATTCGTATCTGGCTTAGCCGGATCCCAAAAGCGGAGGAAAAAGGGGGAAGTAAGCTTTTTCCTTTTACTTTGAAAACGCTCATTCTAGGGCAGGCCACCCTGATGCTCGAAGGCCTGGGTGAAGGCATTCCTCCCATCCCGGTAAAGGTGGGTGAAACGAACCCCATGGTCTTCAATGACCTGAAGCTGGGAGGCGCTGAAAGTGACCCCGCTGCGCAATCGATCCAGACGGCACGTGCTTTTAACATCAGTATCAACTCTCCTCTCGACCCGCTTGCTCCTGTTCTCTTTTTTAGCGAAATCGAATTTCATTTTAGCTGGGCAGGGATCCAGCAGAAGGTGATTGATCAATTGGCCATCCGGCGCCCTGTCCTCTACGTAGGACAAGATCTCTTCTGGTTCGTCAAATTAGTGCAGCAAGGCAAGGTTTCGAGCTCCGGAGCGAAATCAGAGCCCTCAGAACAACCCTGGTCTTTATCTAACTTCAGTATCACTGATGGTGAAGTCATTGTGACGACGTTTGGCAGGCCCGGGTATAGCTTGCCGGTCACTTTTCATACTGAGAAAAATGGATTGGTCTTAGGAAGTTTCAATGAACTTGCTCTGGATATTCGGTGTGAAGTGGAAAAGGGAATCTACGACTACCGTGACGAGTATGGTGTCATCGTCGAAGTGTCTAAAGGCGACCTCGAATTCAGTCTCCCTCCCAAAAAAAATGCCAACAATGTTGTTCAAACAATTGAGTTCTCTTACTTAGACTGGAAAGGGCTGAGAATAGATGAAGCCTATATCAGCATGACCTTTGACGAACGGGGGCTTTTTGCAAAATTTGAAGGCGAAAAATCTGGCGGGTATGTCGGAGGAGACCTTTCTGTTTTTGCGGATCGTGGATTTGATTGGGTCGCATCGACCTGGGCAACAGACTTGGAGGCCCTTTCGGTGAGCCAGAAACTCAGCCCGGAAAATTTAGTGATCGAAGGAGTCCTGGATGGAACATTCATCGCTTCGGGGAAAGCGAATGAAATTCTCAATCTTTCTGGTGATATCGACTTAAAGGCCCCCGGGGTGATGACCATCAGTGCTGTCGATGAAGTCTTAAGGAAGCTTCCGGCTGACTGGGGAGCGATTCGAAAGGAGTTGACCTCCTTTAGCCTTGAAGCATTCCGCCGCTACGACTATCACGAGGGAAAATGTACTTTTAACTACTCTCCGCGCAAGAGTTTCGTTCAATTGAGGATGGACGGAGAGCAAGGAGAGCGTAATTTCGACCTGCGATGGGTGGATTTAAGAAAGAACAGTGGCTTTTCCTGGTAGGCGTACTTTGCCTCTCTAGTTGCACTCCCACGGTAAGACTAGAAACGAAGGAACCGGTACAAATCGACGTCAATATGAAGGTCGATGTCACCTCACGTGATCAGACGGACTCTCAGGATACCTCTAAGAGTAAAAATCAAGAAGTCGAACTCAGCGCGGCTGAAAGGCAGCGCAACCGGATGATGGAAGTCCAGAGTCTTAAAAATGACCGGGTCATAGGTGAGCGGAATGATGGTCTAATCGAAGTGCGCAATTTGCCCAATGAAAAAGAGTACGCCCGCTACGCTAAGCAGATCGTTGCAGAAGAAAATCAGGACCGTAAACTCATCTTCGAGGAAAAGGCGCGTGAAACCAAACGTCCCGAAAAAACGATTCGTAAGGAGTATGCCGACGCCCGTCGCCAGAGTGCCTTCCCCGGAGAATGGATTCAAGAGCCAGAAGGCGACTGGCGCCAACGTTGAGCAACATCAAATCGAAGGAGGCAGAATCTTCTTCTCTCTGCCTTCCTCACTCATCATGCTGAATTTACAAGGTCTGTAAGAACCGAACGAGTTGCTCGCGGTTCGGGCTATTCGCATGGCGAACATAGAACCCGGAAGCGGCTACCGCTAACTGGAGAGAATGTGCCAGGCTCAAGCCTAGTAAGCGCCCGATGACAAAGCCGGCATTAAAGTGGTCACCCGCTCCTGTGCTGATTTTTGGTTTCGCAGTAAATGGTCCGGTTACATTCACTTCACCCTCTTCATCTGAGCCACATGCGTATTTCACCGCATGAATCACGACCGTGCTTAAACCTAATTTCTCACGGATCGCCCCTGAGAGAGACGCCAGTCCTTTAGGCGTGCTCGGGAACTTCTTCAGTCGAAGCACTTTAGCAACGTTTTGGCCTTCACTTTCATTGAGGCCTAAAATGACATCATGGTTCGCCTGAAACTCTGCAATAATTTTCAGCGCGGCATTCAGATCCGCATCCGTGCGTTTTGCCGGATCGGCCAGATCAAAGAAAAGTAATTTTCTAGCGTCGCCCTTGACCGGCTTAAACTCGCTCAGCATCTTTTTCCACATCGGGGACATGTGAGGGAGCATGGTCCAGTTGACCATGGCGACAAAATCCGATTGCTTCCAAAGCTTCTTGAAATTTTTATCTCCAAAACGCTTTTTGATGTTCTCGTAGCTGATTTCGTGAACCGTAGCATGTTCTCCCAGCATCAGCTTGCCGTCACCAAACTCGAGGGCGAGTGTCTTGCCCGGCTCTGCCACCCCATGAATTTTTGCGCGTTTTGCGAATTCAGCAAAAACGGGGTGTGTTTCTTTCTTATTGCCCACCATTCCCAGATATTCGATCGGGGCTCCCAGGGTGCTGAGCGCAAAGGCCATGATCGGACCATTGCCTCCCATCTTTTCGGTATGAGCCATGATTTCAAAGTTGCCGCTCTTTCCGGCTGCGTCGGTAACTCGCTTACCAAAATTCTTGATCGCCTTGAATGGAGTAAACTTAGTGGCGCTTTGTCGTTGATCCACCACCTGTGCGATCGTATCAACAAAGCCGTCAAACCCGACTAAGCCTTTGTATTTAAGTAATTGTGCGCGTGAACCGATGAGACGTTCAGCTGTCTGTCTCGCTAGCCTGGAATCTGTAGTCATAAGCGCTTGAAAATAGCGATTTTGGGACAACTAGCAAGCTTTTACTCTTTCTATCCCCAGCCCTTATGTAAGGAGAGGGGTTATTCCCAGTCGACGGCAACTTCATGTTTGAGCTGCGTTCTCTTATTAGGATAGAGGACCTTACCCTGCGCCAGACCGTATTCGTGCACCAGCTTCGTCACCTTCACATCGTAGCAGCAATACTCGGCTATTTCCTTTAACTTGCCTTCTTTCCACCACTTTAACGCTTCCGTACCTACCGCTGTCTTATTGATTCCTAAGGAAGCCTCCGCGACATCGTCGAGCTTAATGCGGTGCCCTATCTTCTCCGCTAGGTCTAACATCATGTCGCAGGTGGGGACCTGGGAAAAATCAAAACAGGCATAAGGTTCGAGAACCGTGTAATCAAAGCGGACGACATTAAATCCAACCACAAGGTCCGCTCTCTGCAATTCCGTCACTAACTCCTGCGCACGGGACTCCTCGTAGATCTCGTAGCCCCCACGCTCTGTGCTGTAGGTGACTCCGATTGACATTCTCATGTCTCTAATATTTCCCCATCCCCCTACCTCCTGGGCACTGCGCTGGGTTTCTAAATCAAAGTAGACGATATTTTTCACTTCGAGCGCAGCCCTCTATCGATACCCACACTGACCCGCTTCTTCTTTGTTTTAGCGGGGGGCACATACCACCATAAGGTCCCATCTGCTTGCCACATCCGTCCGTCACTAATTTCCACGAGGGCATATCTCTGAGAAATCGTGAATCCTGGCCGGTCCCCCCAGATGCGAGTATACATAGGAAAAATTCTTTCATGCAGATCCTTCACCGCTGCCTCGCGTGTTTTCCCCCAGCCATTTGGCTGACTGACGTATTTGACCCATCCTTCAGGGACTGGCTTCGTTGAGCCTTCCGTCTTCGTCGGTTCCTCCTCTGCAAGACAAAAACGACTTAAGAGAAATATTGAGATCAAGAGGACTCTCTGAATTAAGCATAATTTAGTCATATTATTGATTAGCCACAAAAGTCCGTCTGGTAACAGTTATTTTTCTCCGTGGCCTTCTCCTTTTAATGGAACCGTGATGCTGTTTTGCCCCTGCTCTCTAGACTTGGTAATTTTATGGTCGATATGGGACGGAGTTCACTCCGTCCCGTTTTGATCTTGATGCTAAACAAAAAAAGACCCGGCTACGGGCCGGGTCTTATAAAAGAGGAATAACAATAATGAACTAATTCTGATTACTTTGACCGATCACTGCTAAAAACGTTCAAATTTTCTTTAAAAAAATGATTATTTTTTATCTTTTTTCCCTATTTTCTTCATAAGTCGTTGATTATCAACGTTTGTCTGTTCACTTGCCTTCTGATTAAATCATTGACGCAAAGACACTTGCTTGTAGAAATATATCAACAAGAGGAAAGAAATGTATCCTTGGCACATAGTGTGCTTAGAATACTTCTGAACTCTCCGACTTCTTTTGAAGACGGGATGGAAAACAATAAAACAATCCTTAAAGGAGGAAAAACAATAATGAAAAAGATCATTGCTGGTCTATTCGCAGTCGTTCTGGTTGCTGGCGTCGCACGTGCTGACGTTGGTGCTCCAGCTCCTACTGCTAAAGACCTCGAAAAAGTAGTTGAAGAAGTAAACTACGTTGAAACAGCAAAGTCTGGCATCACCCTCAGCGGTTATGTCGACGTTGGATATGTCTACAACTTCAGCAGCGCTCCAGCCGGAAACGTTGTTCGTGGTGGTAGTGAACAAATTACTGGAGGAGACTTCAATACTAACGCCGTTAAACTCGTTCTGGAAAAAGCTCTTACTGATGCTAACGAATTCCAAGCTGGTTTCCGTGTAGATCTCATCTTCGGTGAAGATGTAAGAACTGTCGGTAACGGTATCGGTGGTGTTGGAGGTGCTGGAACAGGAACAATCGCAGATGCTGATTCTTTCTTCCTCGAGCAAGCTTATGTTACTTTCCGCGTTCCTTACGGAAACGGAATCGATCTTAAAGTTGGTAAGTTCGTTACTTGGCTCGGATACGAAGTCATTGAGCGTCCTGCTAACTTGAACATCACCTTCGGTAACATCTTCTTCAATGCAGTTCCATTCTTCCACACTGGTATTAGTGCTGAATACGCATTCAACGACATCGTTGATGCTGGTATCGCTATCACCAATGGTGTGAACAATGACACTACTGCTGTTACAGGTGCTGGAGGCGAAGACGGTTATGGCATCATGGCTAAAATCAACTTCACCAATCCAGGCGGAAACGCTAACTGGTACCACGCGATCTACTACGGCTTCGGAAACGACGGCGTAAGTGGACCTGACTTTGGTGGAACTACTTTCGTTTATGACACTTGGGGTAACTGGGCACCTAAAGCTTTCGATGATAAGCTCTTGCTCGGTTTCAACTTCAATATCGGCTTCAACGATACAGACATTAGTGCAGCAACTGCTAATACCGGCAACGACTGGTGGGCAGCCGCTCTCTTTGCTAAGTATCAGTTCACTGATATCTTCAGCTTAGCAGGTCGTGCTGAGTACCTGACAGGTGATGGAACTAACTCCTTCATCGCTGGTAGCGGTGGTGCTGGTAGTTCTGATGTATGGAGCTGGACTCTTACAGCAGGTTTCGACCTTCTTGAGAACTTCCTCATCCGTGCTGAATATCGTTTCGATATTTCCAGTGACTTCGGTGCTGCAGTAGACGACGTCTACCACACGGTAGCGATGCAAGCTGTCTACACTTTCTAATCTAAAATTAGTTAGTTAGAAAATTTTAAGCCCCGGCTCTACTTTGTAGGCCGGGGCTTTTTTATACCCTATCGGACTAGTCGATAGGGGACGGAGTGAACTCCGTCCCGTATTAGCTCCTCTCCTCGACTTAAGGTTAAAGGTCTTTTGCATCAGACAGACCTGGGGATATCATAAACATCGATGCAGTTTCTCTTAAATAAGATCAACAAAACACCTCCATCTCGAACGGTGTTGCGTGATCGTGGAAAAGATCATTCCTACGGTGAACTAGCTCAACTGATCGAGATCGAATCTGGGTGGATGAAGCGAAACACCCCTGACTCGTCCGTCGTTCTCATCCAAAGTGAAAACTCCCTGGCTTTTATTGCCTCCGTCATTGCTGCTTTGAATACCGGGCGGTCTGCTCTTCCTTCATTGGATATCAAAGAGAGCTATCTGAGAAATGAGGATGGTCAGCCCGTCATCCTCGAAAACCCTGCCTATCTCAGATGGACTTCAGGATCGGTTAACGCACCCAAATTGGCCGTTATCGAATCAAAGGCGATTGAAGAGCGTATCCTCTTAGCAGAACCGGCTCTAGATATTCACTCTCATGACCACATTCTCTGGATGATGCCCATGGCGGACCACTTCCTTGTCTCGATTCTCCTTTACCTCCACTGCGGAGCAGCCATCACCATTTTGAACGATAACAATGATCATGATTTCAGTTCCATCTCGATCCTCTACGGGACCCCCTTCGCCTATCAGCATTTAATAAACCGACTGCCAGATCATGGTTCCCTTTTGCAGCCAAGACTGGCTTTGATTGCCGGGGAAGCTGTCCCTGAATACCTGAGGCGAAAATTAATTGATCAGACAGGATGTTCTCTCACCTCTCTCTGGGGGATGATTGAGATAGGTATCGTCGCGTCTTGCCATACCTCTCAGTCTGGGCTGCGACATCCCTTAAGAGTTGGGCCTCCCGTTCCTGGCTACGATTTCCGGCTGGATCCTGTAACGATTCTTGGGAAAGAATACAAAGAGATTCTGATCAAAGGGGAGGGCTTCTTCTCCGGTTATCTTACCGAAGGAAATCTAATGAAACCGCCGCTAGAAGATGGCTATTTCAGAACCAATGATATCGGGCAAATGTGTGATGAAGGAGAAATTATTCTACAGGGGCGAAAAGCCCACGCTGTCATGATCGAGAATGAAGCTTTTTTAGCTCAGGAGCTTGAAGCGGCTTCCTTATGTCATCCTGAAGTCATGAGCTGTCGGGTACCCCTAGCGACAACGATTACCCATCCTATCTTAGAGTATATCACTCCCACCGAAAGTTCTCTCCTTCCTCATCAGTTAATGGAGTTCTGCGAGATCCAATTGGACCGGTCTCTAAAATCACTCCACTTCAGGCAAGTTGAAACCATTCCTCGTGCACTTTCTGGTAAGGTAAATCGCTTAAAATAAATCACTAATCGTTTACCTTCAGAGACTTAGGTTGTTTTTGGTTGAGTAGCACTTTTTCTACTCATTACCTAACAGTTGGCACGCTCGCTGCTCAATACTAGCTCCCATTGATCATTTCCGATATCGGAGATGAAATCAGAGGAATAACTAACTCAAATAAGGAGAAAAATATGGAAAAAAGTATGAAGAAATGGGCGTTGTTGTTGCTTTCAGGCGCAATGCTTTCTCTTCCTTTTACCGGCTCTCTACAAGCAGAACCCGAAGAGGCTGCTGTTGAGGTCGTAGAAACTGTAGAAACCGTCGTGGCTGAGGCTACTCCCCCAGCACCCGAAATAGAAATGGATGAAGACTACGCTGGCCTTCTTGAAGGTCAGGGTGAATATGCTTATGCATATGACTTCTTCGTCACATCAATGTTGTGGACAGTCATTGCGGCTGCTCTCGTCTTCCTCATGCACTTAGGCTTCTCTTGCGTAGAATCCGGCATGTGTCAGGCCAAAAGCACCGTTAACATCCTGTTCAAGAACACCTTTATTATTAGTATCGGTCTGATCAGCTATGCTGTTGTCGGCTTCAATACTCATTACCCAGGTGATTTCAACGGCTGGATCTCAATCGGATCAATGATTGGCGACCTCAATGCTGATGGTGGAAACACGTTCGGATACGGTGGCGTTGGCCTCTGTATGACCGGATATGGTGACTTCATCTTTCAGGCGATGTTTGCTGCTACTGCTGCTACCATCGTTTCTGGTGCTGTTGCTGAGCGCGTCAAACTTCCTGCATTTATGATTTTTGCAACCCTTCTGGTCGCATTTGCATATCCTATTGTCGGATCATGGCACTGGGGCGGCGGATGGCTCGGAGACCTTAATGGCGATGCAGGATTCAAAGATTTTGCTGGGTCCGCTGTGGTTCATGCCTTCGGTGGTTTTGCTGCACTCGCCTGTGTCATTATTCTTGGACCTAGAAAAGGCAAGTATGTTGACGGAAAAATCAAACCAATCCTACCAAGCAACATGCCTCTTGCAGCTATTGGAGTTTTCCTCCTCTGGTTCGGATGGTATGGATTTAACGGTGGATCCGTTCTCTCAGCTGAGCCAGGCGCACTTGGTTTAGTCTTCACTACAACTTCTCTTGCTGCTGCAGCTGGTAGCCTTGCTGCCATGTTCGTATCATGGATCGCTAGCAAGAAGCCTGACTTAACCATGGCTCTTAACGGATGTCTTGCAGGTTTAGTCGGTATCACAGCGAACGCCGACATCGTCAGCGTTGTTGGGTCACTTATCATCGGTGCAATTGCAGGTGTGATTGTTTACATCTCTGTTGTTGTCCTTGATAAAATCAAGATTGATGATCCTGTAGGCGCTATTTCCGTTCACGGAACATGTGGTATCTGGGGCATCCTTGCTTGTGCACTTTTCGACACAACTGAGTCTGGCTTCACTATTGGTGGCCAATTGATTGGTGTCGCTGCAGTTGCTGCTACTGCATTCATCTTCTCAATCATCGTCTTCGGTATCTTGAAATTTACCATCGGCGTCCGTGTTGACGAAGAAGAAGAAATGAAAGGCCTGGATATTGGTGAGCATGGTCAGGAAGCTTATCCTGATTTCCAAGCTGCAACTAAAGGCTAATTTACATTCCTGAAGCCTGTCACAAGTCTGACAGGCTAACGGAAAAGGAGAAAAACTTATGTCAGTTAAAAAATTAGAAGCAATCATCAAGCCGTTTAAGCTTGAAGAAGTCAAAGAAGCTTTGACCGAAATCGGCATTGAAGGCCTGACCGTTACTGAAGTAAAAGGCTTCGGTCGTCAAAAGGGTCACACTGAAATCTACCGTGGGAGTGAATACACCGTAGACTTTCTGCCAAAGGTAAAAGTTGAAGTCGTCATTGCCGAAACTCTCATCGAAAAAGCAGTTGAAACAATCGTGAAAGCTGCCAAGACCGGTAAGATCGGTGATGGTAAAATCTTTATTCTTCCTGTTGAAGATGCCATCCGCATCCGCACAGAAGAAAAAGGAGAAAAGGCAGTCTAAATCTGTCCGAACTTCTTGTAAGTTCTTAATGAGCGGCGAGGCTTTAATAGCCTC
>JBCBYL010000016.1:0-31654 GCA_039815855.1 Verrucomicrobiota bacterium | reverse complement strand
TTTTATTTCCTCTGGAGAGAGACCTAGATCAGTAATGGACCGCTCAGGAGAAGTTCCCAAGATGGCATCTTGAAGTGTATGGGTAAGATCCCAGTAGGGGATATGCTCACTTGCTGAATGATGGCGTAAAACCTCCTGAGGCTTTCTATGCTCGTCATCCATAAGTTGAAAAAGGCTGGGAAAATGGACGAGCACGACTGGAGTGTTCGTTTCACGGCAAAATTCATAAATTTTCTTCATGTAGGTTAGGACGTGCTTCCATTGCGCTGCGTATTTTGGATCGTTCTGATCCAAGCGAGACATGGTCTTCATGCTCGCCAGAGAGGTGCGTTCTACGGATGCCAAAGTGACTGTTTCTTTCTGGAGGGAAAGCAGGAGACGCCCAAAGCCGGTTTCATTGACTAGAAACCCAAAGAGTGGGTGAGGTGAAGCTTTGATCTGATGATAATCAATGTCTTCCCCCTCCTCATGAGAGTGGAAAACATAGGGTTCCGTTACATCATTGGTATAAAAACAAAGCAGGATCAGGTCTGGCTGAAAAATAATGTTTTTTTTCAGGGTAATATATTCTTGCTCCGTGGAATACCCCTGGACACCGGTATTGATGACTTCAATTTTGCCTAAGTCCGAATGGTGCTGGTTTAATAGATTTTCTAAGTGCCGTTCAAAGGTTAACTCCGCAGGAACTCGATGCCCCATGGTGACGGAATCACCTAAGAGGAGAACGCGAAAGGCTTGAGCTTCTTTTTTGATTTTCAGATCGTCGTCATGGTGCCCGAATCGGTTCGTGTTCACTATCAGTCCATCGGCGTACATGCGGCTGACGTTTGGGCGGTGTTGGTAGTGGCGTTCTGAGTCATACATCCAAAGCGGTAATCCGATGAATGCGAGGATGAGCCGATCCACCAGAATGATGAAGACGATCGAGATGAGTAATGCTGAAAGAGGTTCGGCTCCTTTGAGCTTCACTTTGTTTACAACGAGCCCTGTCAAAATGAGAACCGTGCCTGCAGCGAAAGCACTTACGAAGTACCCCATCTGGACGTCCAATAGATTTAAGGCACCTCTCAGGTAGAGGGTCACGACCCAGGGATTAATGATCATCGCAGAGGCATAAATCGTTATACCGATTGCGATGAGCACCTTACCTAGAGTCTGGTGCGAAATCTGATGAGGTGTAGGTCCAGTGCGCCCGCTGTGCTCACGATCTTGCATGAATGCAATGTTCAGAAAACAGAACCGAAAGGCAACTGTATTTCCTCAAGAATCTTGATCTCAGGACAGCTGCTCCCACGTCATGAGAAGCGTTCTAGTCAATCCCTTGGATTAGTATGGCAAGGTAAGAGGTTCTGGTGGTGTAGTTACCGTGTGGCTGATGAGGGACGGAGTGAACTCCGTCCCTGATTCAAACTGTATTCCGCTACGCTTCCAGAGAAGCGAGAAGGCTGTCGGATAGGTTTAAATTATGGTAGACATTCTGGACGTCTTCATGGTCTTCAAGGAGTTCGATGAGATGAAGGACTTTTTGGGCGCGTTCCACCTCCAGATCGGTTGTATTTTCTGGGAAGGAACTAATTTTTTCGTCTTCCATTTTGATTTCGGCAGCCGCGAGAGCTTTTAAGACCCGATCAAAGGCATCAGCTGGAGCATAGAGTTCGACTCCGCTGCCATCTGGTTGAATTTCTTCAGCTCCAGCCTCGAGGGTCGCTTCAAGGGCTTGATCCTCTGTGGCCCCGGGTAGGTAGAAATAGGCTTTGCGATGAAACATCCAGGAAACACTTCCAGGAGCACCTAAGTTTCCATTGTTCTTGGTCAGGATGGCTCGAATCTCAGCAGCAGTCCGATTCTTATTATCGGTCAAGGTTTCGATGAGGAGGGCAATGCCATCCGGTCCGTATGCTTCGTAGGCGCCTTCTTCATAGGCTGCGGCGCCTTCTAGCTCACCGGTACCTTTCTTGATGGCCCGATCAATATTATCATTGGGCATACTTTCCGCTTTTGCAGCGGAGATGGCCTGGCGCAGTCGAGGGTTTAATTCTGGGTCGCCACCGCCAAGTTTTGCCGCAACTGTGATCTCTTTTGAGAGTTTACTAAAGATCTGGCCTCTTTTTTGATCGTTAGCGCCTTTTTTGCGTTTGATTTGAGACCATTTGCTATGTCCTGCCATAATCGAATAAATTACCTTTCCTGTATGAGACTAGGAATGGGGCTTGAAGCCTGTCAACGCCCATTCCTTTTCTTTCACGTATCTGCTGGTCCGGAAGTGTTTTTTTTCTAAGCTTATTTTATCATAATGGATACCATTACCGATCAGGAACTGATTGCCCAAGTCTCTCATGGAGATGAGGCTGCTTTCAGCGAGATTGTCCGTCGTTATCAAAATATGGTCTATGGAACTGCCTATAAAATGCTGGGCCACCACCATAGCGAGGCCGAAGATGTCGCCCAAACGGTTTTTATCCGTGTCTTCAAGGCAGCGGGTAGCTATCGCCCTAAAGCGGCCTTTAAGACATGGTTGATGACGATCACCCGGAATTGCGTGTTTACTCAGCTCAAGAAATCGAACCGGGATCAAAGTCGGCATCAGCCTTTAGAATTTGAAAGTGACGGAGAGGTGGTCGAACTGCCTATCGCAGACCCCAGCGCATCTACGAGTGAGGACGAGATGATCCGTAGTGAGATGAAGCAGGTTTTAGAAAAGGCGATTCGAAACCTGCCAGAATCCCAGAGGACGGCTCTGGTACTCCGTCAATATGAGCAAATGGACTATGAAGCGATTGCTCAATCCATGAAGACTTCAGTTTCTTCAGTGAAATCGTTACTCTTTCGAGCCAGAGAATCACTACGCTGTGAATTGGATCGATATCTTGCTTAAAATAAATGAAACTAATACGAAACTTTTATCGTCGAAAGGAGTTCATTTAATATGGACCAGAAGCCAAAAGATCAGACAAGAAACTCAGATGAGCTACTCGACCAGTTACTGACTGAGATGCCCGCGCCAGAGGCACCTGATTGGTTTGAAGCACGCTTAATGGCCAGGCTCCGCCGGGAAAAAGAACAGTCCGCACCACTTTTTTCATTCGGACTGTTTGCTAAGCCTTGGATATTAGGGCTAGGGGCGACAGCTGTGCTGGCTTTAACGCTTCTGCTGAACCAGCCGCAAGAGGGAGCCGTGACTGTCGAGTCCGCCGAAATCAGTAAGGAAGAAATCAACGAGGCTCTTACGGCATTTGCCTCATATCAACAGGAAGCGACACAATGGTCCTACGAACTATTTTAGGAATACTCTTGGGTTTGGCATTGGTCGCCTCCGTATTCGGTGAGTCTCCTTCGGAGCAACCTCCGACCTTTGAGCAGAAGCAGAAATTTGGTCCAGGTGGATTGCGAGACCGGATCAAAGACCGCATTTCTGAAAACAATCACTTGATCAAGAAGATGGGGCCTAAGCCGTTTCTCATTGCGGGTGATCCACGTTTCGAACAAATGTCTAAATTGATTTTTCTCTCTGAATCAGAGATTGAAGAGGCCATTCAGAATTGGGCCCCCCAACATCATCTCGATGGTCAGCAAAAGCAGATGATGAAGACGATGATTCTCAGAATGCGTGAGCGTTTCTACCGTGAAGCTGACCGTCTGGAAAAAAAATTGGGGCTAAACCTGGAAGGTGAGCAGAAAGAGGCATTCATGAAGCGTCTCCTCGAATCTCGTATTTCCGTTGAGCGAGAGATCCGTCAGGCCGCTGAGATGGAACTGGAAAAACGTCAGGATGAGATTGAATCTAGCCTCAAAGCTGAATTTCAAGGTCAGTAGGTCTTAAGCGGGTAGATTCAAAGATAAGAGGTTATTATATTTAACCGTTGCATTGTGACTTCCTGTTGCTATGCCATTCTTGATGGATTCCGAAGTTCAGCAACTCTTAGATAGCGAAACCATCACCTTGGATATCGCAGGTAGATTAGAAAATTTAAAGCCAGGGACAGGTGTGACCCATAAGAGCTGGGGCGCAGGTCTCGTCAAAGAATGGGATGCTCTTGAGAGCAAAATGATCATCGATTTTGATGGCAAACCTGCTCACCCCATGGATTTTGACTTTGCCGCCAAATCACTCAAACCACTCCCGGCAGACCACATCGTAACCCGTATTTTTTCAAAGACGGACGAATTAAAGAAAGAGGCAGAGGAAGAGCCTGTGAAATTAATGGCCTCTGTGGTTTCCAGTCTAGGTAAGAATGCCACCGCTGAACGGATCGAAGATTTATTAACCCCAGTTCTGATTGAAACTGAAAAGTGGAAAAAATGGTGGGACGCGGCAAAGAGGGCGATGCGTAAGGATGGACGATTTGAAGTGCCATCCAGGCGGACCCAGGCTCTGGTCTTCCATGATGAAGAACCTGATCGTCAGGGGCAGTCGATCGAAATTTTCCGTTCCGGAGTGGGGCCGAAGGCAAAGATCAAAGGTCTCGATGCACTCTCTGCTCATTGGTCTGAAATCAAAACGGATGAATTATTAGAAGAGGTCCTCAAAGAAGTGGATGATACGCTGAATAAGATTCCGATGTCCCAGCTTTCCAGTGGCCTCGAATTGGTGCTGGCCCGGCAGGAATTCCTGGCACAGGCCGATGCGGGAGATCCTCATACAACGTCTGCGCTAGACCGGCTTCTGCCACGCAGGCCAGAGATTTTCATGGAGCGAGTGGAAGCACTGCCCTCCGTTAAGCAAGGACGGGTCGTTGAGCTGGCCCGTAAAACCTGGGCCCAGGAGTGGGCGGAATTCGCCCCTAAATTACTAGCACGTGCGAATGCAAAGGTAGCTGAGGTTATTATTAAGAGTTACCGCGAGGAAGGCCGGATGGACGAATTGGTCGGCAAGCTGCAGCGCCTGATTAATGAGCGCAACTTGCATTATGACTTCCTCATGTGGCTCTGTAAGAACCGCGCCGGAGAATTTAAAGCGATTGTGAATGCCGATCTATTTGGGGTTATTCTTTCTGCACTTGAATTTGATCAACTGAGCGGAACCCGTAAGGCAGGAAAACTCGAGCGCTTACTTTTTTCTGATAAGGAGTTGATGAGAGACCTGCTTGCGAATTGTAACGAAGAGGAAGTTCGTGATGTAACCCGCGCGATTATTAGTAGTCCGGCTTTTGCTGATTTAGATAAGCGTTCCCTCTTAGCCATGGTGGTTAAACAGCATGCCCATGTCCAGGACATGATTTCCGGATCGACCGCAGGGCGTGAAGACAAGGATCCAGATGCAGAACCTACCACTCAAACCCTGATCGTTTCCTGGGAAAGCCTGGAACGCCGTCAGGCTGAGTTAGAAGAATTGGTGACGAAGAAAATTCCTGAGAACAGCCGTGAAATTCAAGTGGCACGTTCATATGGTGACTTGAAAGAAAACCACGAATTTAAGTCTGCTAAGGAAATGCAGACTGTTCTGATGCGCCGTCAGGGTGAGCTGGAAGCAGCGCTAGCGAAAGCTCAGGGAACGGATTTCGCAGACGTCGATACTTCTACCGTTAATGTTGGAACCATCGTGACCATTCGTCCTTCTGCGGGAGGTGAGACTCAGACCTATACGATTTTAGGTGCCTGGGATAGTGATCCTGAAAAGGGGATCATCTCCTATCTGACAGCAGTGGCCCAGGCCTTGATGGGTAAGAAGGAAGGCGATGAAGCTTCAGTCACCAATGATGACGGATCAGAATTGCTTGTCAAAATTGACAGCATCCGCTCTTACGCCTAACAATAAACCTGAATTAAACGAAATCATTAACTAATAAATAGCCATGAGTTTTACGAAAATTGTAGATATCCACGCTTTGGAAGTCCTGGACTCCAGAGGTAACCCGACAGTAGAAGCGATCGTTGAATTAGCAGACGGGTCAGCCGGACGCGCGATGGTTCCATCCGGTGCCAGCACGGGTGAACATGAAGCGGTTGAGCTCCGTGACGGAGTGAAGTCACGTTATCTGGGTAAAGGTGTTTCAAAGGCAGTTAATAATATCGAAAAGAAGATTGCCCCTAATTTGATCGGGATCGATGCAGTGGATCAGGTGGAGGTCGACCGGACCATGCTCAGCCTTGATGGAAGTGCGAACAAAGGAAGCTTGGGAGCAAATGCGATTTTAGCTGTTTCTCTTGCGAACGCACATGCGGCAGCCTCCGCGCTGGGCCAACCTCTTTATAAATACCTTGGTGGTCCCAATGCCAAGGTCCTTCCTGTTCCCATGGCCAATATTATTAACGGAGGTGCTCACTCAGATGCGCCAATCGATTTTCAGGAATTTATGATCGTTCCGAAGGGGGCGCCAACCTTTAAGGAGGCCGTCCGCTACGGAACTGAAATTTTCCATGCGCTCAAAAGCATTCTTAAGGATCGTAAGCTGGGAACAGCGGTAGGTGATGAAGGCGGCTTTGCCCCGACCCTTGATTCCACTGAGGACGCACTGGAGTGTATTGCGAAAGCGGTCAGGAAAGCAGGTTACAAATTCGGGAAAGATATCTTTATCGCTCTCGATGTGGCCAGTAGTGAATTTTACGATTCCAGTAAAAAGAAATACGTCTTCAAAAAGTCCGATAACCGTAAACTGAGTGCGGCTCAGCTCGTTGATTTTTATGCCGAGCTTCAGAAAAAATATCCGATCATCAGTATTGAAGATGGGACGGATGAAAATGACTGGGATGGATGGAAGCTTCTGACGGAGAAACTGGGCGACACCACTCAGCTCGTTGGTGATGATCTCTTTGTGACCAATGTCGATTTCCTGAAGAAAGGAATCGACCTGGGAGTAGCCAATTCAATTCTGGTTAAAGTCAACCAAATCGGTTCTCTGACAGAGACGCTAGATGCGATTGAGATGGCAAAGAGCAACAACTATACCGCGGTCATCAGTCACCGTAGTGGTGAGACTGAGGACACCACGATTGCGGATATTGCTGTCGCTACCAATGCCGGACAGATTAAGACGGGTTCTTTTTCTCGCTCTGACCGGGTGGCAAAGTATAATCGACTCTTGCGTATTGAGGCCGAATTAGGCGATGATGCTATTTATGGGGGGACGCTCTAAGCAATTTAATCCCCGCTCTATCCAGGCGGGTTCCAGGCGCCAGAAGTCATCTGACTTTTGGCACCACGTGCTTCCTTGGCTCTACGGGGCAATTCTCATCGCGGTCTTAGCTTTAGGCGCAGTCGTCTATTGGCCGGTGCTACAAAAGCACCAACGACTCCAAAATGAGAATGCCGAACTCACGGAGAAAATTGAGGAGCAACAACTGTTGACCCTCAAGAATCGTGAAGAGCTGTATTCCCTGCAGGACGACCCGCTCTATATCGAGCGTATGGCGCGCGATGTCCTGAACTACGGGCGCAAGGGCGAAACCATTTACAAATTCCCTTCTTACGATGACCGTTCACCTGTTCGAGAGCGCGAACCGGTCAAGACTTCACAGTAGTAGGGCGTCGTCGCTTTAGCTTTCTAAAAGCTTGCCCAAAAATGAAGCGTATCGAAATAACGGATGATAATTCCCATAAAGCAAAGGCAGAGCATAGCCCGGCCAGGCTGGTTTTCGGATAGCAGACGGTAAACATGGAACGGCCAGTCGGACGGAATCGGCTCTTAAAGTGATAGAGTCCTTTGGCATTAAAGAGCCAGTTGAGATGCCGAAACCAGAAATCATTCATGCAACGCAAAAAGCCATTATCCAGCGGGTGCTTTTGACCACAGTTGTAAAACGGCATCATGCATAGGCTGGCCGCCTCGACTCCCTCACTCTTAAGCTGCCTTAGGGCACTCATCCAAAGGAATGGCATCGTGCCACGCGGTGCGCTTCGTCGATAACGATACATCTCAATGGCATAAAATGATCCGCCTTGTCCCGGGTTACAGATAATGAACGCTTCAATGTGCTCCTTCCGTCGGGCAATAAATATTCGCTTCCGCTTGCAGTCCTCCAAGAGGAGGCGGCCGGCAAAGTAGCTGAATTCCGTTCCGGCGGTGGTGGCTTGAATGTGGGCATCACTAATGGATTGCAATTCTGTTGCGATCTCAAGATCGATCTGGCGGGAAATAGAGTCGATGAGCACTTCTTCTGCTTGGAGCCCTTTTCTTCTTCCATAGCTTTCCTGCCGTCTTACCCATTCATATTGATGCCCCAACCAGTCGGTCTCTTGAAGTGAGATGAGCGCTTCTTCTCCGCACTTGGTGGCCTCAACACCGAATCGCTGAAAAAGCGGCAAGTCCTCCTCGAGAATGTTATGAAATAAGACCGTCTTGAAGTTTCGCTGTTTCGATAATTCCAAAAATTCCTCCAGAAGCCTTGTCTTCTCTTCCTCTCCCTGAGCGAGTAATCCACCAATGACATGGACGTATCGATCCTTATCGATGACATACCCTAGAAGTCCATTTGCTGCCTTCGACCGAAAGATGACCCGATTCCCATCATTGATCAGGTACGAATCATATGTTGCCCCATATTCATAGGAGAACTCCTCAACTTCATTTTCAGGCAGGGTGGCGGGATACAAATTTGGTTTCATGGGGGTGGACACTGTTCAACAAACAAACCGTACTGAATGACTCGCGAAAGGTCTTCTTATTCAGAATACTTTTTCTGGCACAATTAATTTAGGGATTGGCATTGTCTAAGGCGCCAGCTATTATCATAACTTATGAGTAAAACACCCGTGCGCGTCGCTGTTACCGGTCCAGCCGGACAAATTGGTTATTCACTTTTATTTCGTATCGCATCTGGCGCGATGTTTGGCCCTGATCAGCCGGTCATTCTTCAATTACTGGAAATTCCTGTGGAGGCAGCCATGAAAGCCCTTGAAGGGGTGGCGATGGAATTAGAAGACTGCGCGTTTCCTCTGCTTCAAGACATGGTTCTGACCGATGATCCTAAGGTGGGGTTCAAAGATGCGAACTGGTGCCTATTGGTTGGTGCTAAGCCCAGAGGCAAGGGGATGGAGAGAGCGGATCTCCTTAAGGATAATGGTAAAATCTTTACCAATCAGGGTGTCATCATTGATGAAGTGGCAGCGGATGATGCCAGAGTGGCCGTAGTCGGGAATCCTGCCAATACCAACTGTATGATCGCTGCCAGTAAGGCAAAGCGCCTTCCTGCTGAACGCTTTACCGCCATGGTCCGGCTCGATCAAAACCGCGCTCAGTCACAGTTGGCAAAAAAAGCGGGAGTCGATAGCACTGAGGTCAAAGATATCTTTATCTATGGAAACCACAGCCCGACCATGTTCCCAGCTTTTGCTCATGCGACCATTGGTGGCAAGGCAGTGCCTGAGGTCATTCAGGATCAGGCTTGGCTGGAAGGGGACTTCTGCTCCACCGTGGGGAAAAGGGGTGCGGCGATCATTGCCGCTCGGGGTTCCTCATCGGCAGCGTCAGCAGCGAATGCTCTCGTTGATCATGTTCATGATCTGGTGACTCCAGGGGCTATTCACTCAGTTGGGGTTAAATCCAATGGTCTCTACGGGTTTCATCCCGATGTTTGGGCCGGAATGCCTGTAAAAACCACTGCACCAGGCTCTTATGAAGTCATTGAGGGATACGAAATGGATGACTTCGCTCAATCCAAGATCGCAGCGACCAATGAAGAACTCTCTGGAGAGCGCGAAATGGTCAGCGATATGCTCTCGTAAAAGAGCTAATAGTTACTTGAATTTTTTATAAGTAGGACCGTGCCATCCTGGCATGGCCCTGCTAGCCATTAAATTGTCACAAAAAAAAATTATCAGCTGTTGACACGGTCTCGAAAAATATCTAGAAAGCTCGTTCTCGATTTCCTAATGCAGGTGGCGTATGCCCTAGGGCAAAAGGGATTTCGGGATGCGTTTTCTCAGTGAGAAAGCGTAGAACTAGCTGTTTTCCAGGCCCTCGTAGCTCAGTGGTAGAGCACTTCCTTGGTAAGGAAGAGGTCGGCGGTTCAAGCCCGCTCGAGGGCTCGGCGCAGACGACGGGGTCTGGAAAAATGACTAGAACAAATGTGCAAGATGAGAAAAAAACAGATTTCTATTTTATTAAAGAAAGGAAGAGGAATCACTAACGCGTAACCCTATTAAGGAGTAGATTAAAAGTATGGGCAAAGAACAATTCACAAGAGATAAGCCTCACGTCAATATTGGAACCATTGGTCACGTTGACCACGGAAAGACCACGTTGACAGCAGCTATTTGTACAATTCTATCAAAGGCTGGAAACGCCAAAGAAATGAACTATGAGGCTATTGATAACGCTCCTGAGGAAAAAGAACGCGGGATCACGATTAATACAACTCACGTTGAGTATCAGACCGAGAACCGCCACTATGCACACGTGGACTGTCCTGGACACGCTGACTATGTGAAGAACATGATCACGGGTGCCGCTCAGATGGATGGAGCGATTCTCGTCTGTTCAGCAGCGGATGGACCGATGCCACAGACTCGCGAGCACATCCTGCTTGCTCGTCAGGTGGGTGTTCCTGCACTCGTCGTTTTCCTGAATAAAGTCGACATGGTCGATGATGAAGAACTGCTCGAACTCGTTGAGCTCGAAGTTCGTGAACTTCTTTCTAAATATGAGTTCCCAGGTGACGAGATTCCGATCGTGAAAGGCAGTGCGCTTAAAGCTCTTGAATCCAATGATGCTGATTCAGCTGATGCGAAGCCCATCCTCGAGCTCATGAAGGCAGTGGATGAATACATCCCGATTCCTGAGCGTGCCGTCGATAAAGACTTCCTGATGGCAATTGAAGATGTCTTCAACATTGCGGGTCGTGGAACCGTTGCGACCGGACGTGTCGAAAGTGGTATCCTTAACCGTAACGACGAAGTCGAAATCGTTGGTATTCGTGATACATCTAAGACGATTGTTACCGATATCGAAATGTTCCGTAAGATCCTCGATAGTGCTGAAGCTGGTGATAATGTTGGAATTCTTCTCCGTGGTGTGAAGAAAGAAGACATCGAGCGTGGTCAAGTTCTGGCAAAACCAGGCACGATCAAGCCGCATACCAAGTTCAAAGGAACCGTTTATGTGCTCAGTAAAGAAGAAGGTGGACGTCATACTCCATTCTTCACTGGATACCGCCCACAGTTTTATTTCCGCACCACTGATGTAACAGGTGTGGCTAACCTCAAGGAAGGCGTGGAAATGGTCATGCCTGGTGATAATGTCGAACTCGACATTGAACTCATCACCCCGATTGCGATGTCTGAGAACATGCGCTTTGCGGTTCGTGAAGGTGGCCGGACCGTCGGTGCGGGACGTGTTGCTACCATCGTAGAATAAGTAAGCAACAGGTAGAGTGTTTTCCGGGAAGCCGGACCCTGATTTTTCAGGGTTCGGCTGACCCATCCCGGGAGTCAGGAGGGCAGTAGCTCAATTGGTAGAGTCGCGGTCTCCAAAACCGTTGGTTGGGGGTTCGAGTCCCTCCTGCCCTGCCACAAGAAAGTTAGGAAACAGACATTGGAAGATTATCTTATTAACGGAAGCCTCTGGCAAACGTTAGGCGTAGGAATCGGGATTATTGCCCTGGTCCTTGCTTACCTGAATCGTAAAGCGATTTATAGGTTTTACCATGAGGTAAAGACGGAGCTGAAAAAATGCACTTGGCCGTGGGACCCAGACCAGAGTGGTCTGAAGAAATACAAGACGCTGATTGATTCTTCGGTCATTGTCATTGTGAGCACGATCCTGCTGGCTGGCTACACCTCCGGATTTGATTTCCTTCTCAATAACCTCGTAGCCTTACTGATTAGTTTTTAATTCAATGGAAGATCAACCACATACCGAAAACCCAGCTCCTGTACAGGAGGCAGAGAATTCACTGCCGTTTCAGTGGTATGCACTCCATTGCCTTTCAGGACAGGAAGAAAACGTTCGCACTTACATGATGAGTTTCATGAAGAAGGACGAAATGGAAGCCTACGTGAAGGAAATCGTCATTCCGACAGAGCGGGTTTCTGAGGTGAAGCGTGGGAAAAAGATTGAGGCCGAGCGCAAGCTCTATCCCGGATATGTCTTTATCCATGTCCATCTCCTGGATGAAGAAAAGAACATCTTCGACCGGAGTTGGTACTTTATCCGTGAAACACCCGGTGTTATTGGCTTTGCAGAAGGGGAGAAACCTATCCCGATGCGCCCAAAAGAAGTCGAAGGAATGCTCGCGCAAATGCGTGAGAAAGAAGAGAAAGTGGTCCCGAAAATCCAACTCACACTGAACGACCGTGTGCGTGTAGGGGATGGGCCATTCGAAGGACAAGAAGGAGTCATCGAAGAAGTGGATGAAGAACGTGGACGGCTGCGGGTGGCAGTAACGATCTTTGGACGCTCCACTCCTGTTGACCTCGAATATTGGCAGGTCGAAAAACTTTAAGAAATTCAATTAGAAATACGATTATGGCAAAGGAAGTAACCAACGTTATTAAACTACAAATCCCGGCAGGGCAGGCAAACCCATCGCCACCTGTGGGGCCAGCCCTCGGTCAGGCCGGGGTCAACATCATGGCATTCTGTAAGGAATTCAATGCCAAGACACAGAGTGAAAATGGCCAAATCCTTCCTGTCGTCATCTCTGTCTATAAGGACAAGAGTTTTACTTTCGTTACGAAATCACCTCCGGCAGCAGTCTTGTTAAAGAAGGCAGCCAATATTGCCAGCGGCTCCAAAGAGCCCAACCGGGATAAGGCAGGGAAGGTGACTCGGGATCAAGTCATGGAGATCGTCAAAGTAAAGCGCGCTGATTTGAATGCCAATGACGACGAGGCTGCATTCCGAATTATCGCTGGCACAGCCCGCCAGTGCGGAATCGAAATTGTAGATTAGATTTAGTTGAACAACCGGTAGGAGGTCGTGAGGCCGTTAGTACTACATAAGGAGAAAAAATGCCAAAGAAACAAAGTAAACGATATCGCGAAGCGCTAGGAATGGTCACAGAAGACCAGACTTATCCGCTACCAGACGCGATCCAACTGCTCAAAAAGATGCCAGCAGGCAAATCAGATCCAACCGTGGATCTGGCCTTCCATCTTGGGGTCGATCCTCGTCAGAGTGATCAAATGATCCGCGGAACAGTCGCCTTACCTCATGGTTCAGGAAAAGACGTGCGTGTCCTCGTTTTTGCTAAAGGGGCCGCCGCAGATGCAGCTAAAGAAGCAGGGGCAGAACACATCGGATTTGAAGATCTGATCAAGAAAGTAAGTGAGGGCTTCCAGGATTTCGATGTGGCTGTGGCCACTCCAGATGCCATGCAGGAAGTTCGTAAGCTGGGGAGGGTCTTGGGACCACGCGGTCTGATGCCGAACCCGAAGACTGGAACCGTGACCGACGATACCGCAGCTGCAGTGAAAGCCTGTAAAGCGGGGCGCATCGAGTTCAAGGTGGATAAGACCTCGAACGTTCATGTCATTTGCGGAAAGCTTTCTTTCGACGAAAGTAAACTCATAGAGAACGCAGAAGCCGTCATCGACATTATTCAGAAAGCGAAACCAGCCTCGGCGAAGGGTCGGTACCTGCAGAGTTGCACGCTTTCATCCACATTTTCACCCGGGATCCGTCTCGAACTCAACGCCTAAAGGAGAATTATGCCACTAGGAAAATCATCAATTGTTGAAGATATTAAATCATGGCTCGATCAGTCACCCTACCTGATCGTTACCGAATATACCGGTATGACGGTCGACCAGTTCTCCGAACTGAGGACTCGCCTCCGCAGTGCCGAATCTGAGTTGCATGTCGTTAAGAACACCCTGCTCAAACGAGCGCTTTCTGATGCTGGATACCCGGATTTGAATGGAGCTCTTAAAGGTCAGACCGCTGTGGTCTATGGTGATTCAGAGATTTCCGCAGCAGCGAAGGTCTTGAAGTCTTACACTGCAGAATTCGAGAAGCCTGTCATCAAAGCCGGGTTCCTGGATCAATCGATTTTAGATTCAAAACAAGTAATTGCGATTGCAGATCTACCTCCACGTGAGGTGCTTCTGGCTAAGTTGCTCGGGCTGATTAACGCGCCTGCAACTAAACTGGCGACAGTGATCAATACTCCTGCCAACCAGTTGGCACAGGTGATCAAAGCAAACGCAGACAAAGGAGAATAAGAAGTAACAATTTTGGAAGCCCCGGGGAGACCGGTCTTCCATTGATAAAAAAGGCAATACGCCTTCTCTAGCCCGAAAGCCTTTTCGGGATAATTCGACGACGGGTGTCGTCGGCTAGGAAGGACACAGCTAAGGAAAAAATACAATGGCAGCAGACCTGGAAAAACTAACAGAAGATCTGAGCAGCTTAACCGTTATGGAAGCAGCAGATCTCGTTAAAAAACTCGAAGAAACCTGGGGCGTCAGTGCAGCCGCTCCTGTCGCCGTCGCCGCAGCCGGTGCCGCACCTGCAGGTGGGGACGCTGGTGGTGCAGCTGAGGAAAAGACTGAATTTGACGTCATCCTCGCTGAAGTTGGTGGAAACAAGATCGCCGTGATTAAAGAAGTTCGCGGATGTGTTTCCGGACTCGGCCTCGCAGACGCGAAAGCTCTAGTCGATGGAGCTCCTAAAGCAATTAAAGAAGGAGCCTCCAAGGAAGAAGCGGAAGAAATCAAGTCTAAGCTTGAAGCCGCAGGCGCCAAAATCGAAATCAAGTAATTGATCTCCTGAGTCCGGGGCCAACTGCCCCGGACTCACCCTTTTTAAACGCCGGTCGGAGGCGCTAAACCCGACAAAAAAGTAGCAAGACAGACAGAACAAGACAGGACACACAGGTAATGATGACAGATAAACCGCTAGAACGTATCAATTTTGGTCAGATCAAAGACGCCATAGAAATCCCACACCTGATCGAGGTGCAGATGAAGTCATATCGGGATTTCCTGGCAAGTAGTTCTGGCAATAAGCGATCTGGTGCGGAAGGACTGGAAGCGGTCTTTCGTGAAGTTTTTCCAATCGAGAGTTACGACGAAAAAATCAAACTCGATTTTGTCAGCTATGACATCCAAGACGCGAAGATGGATTCAGTGGAGGCTCTCCAGGAAGGCGAGACCTATGCTGCTCCTCTCTACGTAACCTTCCGTCTGGATAATGAAGGCAGTGTTCTCGAAGAAAAAGTCTATATGGGTGAACTGCCCATGATGTCTGACCGCGGTACATTTATCATCAACGGCGCCGAGCGTGTCGTTGTCAGCCAGCTCCACCGTTCTCCCGGAATTTGTTTTGAGTCATCTCTGCATGCAAATGGTAAGACCCTCTACTCATTCCGGATTATTCCGGATCGCGGTTCATGGTTAGAAGTCGCCTTCGATACCAGTGACCTTCTCTGGGTACACCTTGATCGCCGTAAGCGTCGTCGTAAATTCCTGATCACGACTTTTCTGCGCGCTCTGGGTTACAGCAGCAATGAAGAGATCATTGGCCTGTTCTACCACATTGATAGCTTAACTCTTAAGCCAAGCCTTGATGAGGACACCATCAGCACCAAGGTGCTGATCAATGAGATCCGTGATACGGCAAATGAAGACCTGGTTGTTGCCCGTGCGTTCGAGCCTCTATCTAAAACGGTTATCCGTCAGTTGATCGATCTGGGGATCAAAGAAGTCGAAGTAGTCGATATCAGTAATGATGACACTATTATCCGCTGCTTGAAAAAGGATCCTACCCGGAATACAGAAGAGGCGCTCAAAGACATCTACAAGCGTTTACGCCCTGGAGATCCACCGACCGTCACCAACGCAAAAGCACTTCTGAAAAGACTCTTCTTCGATCCGAAGCGGTATGATATCGGACGAGTCGGACGCTATAAGATCAATCAAAAGCTCACTCTCGATACCGACATTGAAACTCGGATTCTGGTCAACGACGACATCGTTGCGGCCACCAGTTACGTCATTAACCTCCGTCAAGGTGAGGGAACCACTGATGATATCGATCACTTAGGTAGTCGCCGTGTGCGAGCCGTTGGTGAATTGCTAGCCAACCAGTGTCGCACAGGTCTAGCCAGAACGGAGCGTCTGGTGAAAGAGCGGATGACTCTCTTTGATGTGAATACGGAGGGGATGACACCCCAGAAGTTAATTAACCCGAAAGCACTTTCGGCAGTCATTCGTGATTTCTTTGGTCGTAGCCAACTCTCACAGTTGATGGATCAAACGAACCCGCTTTCCGAAGTGACCCATAAGCGTCGACTTTCAGCTTTAGGACCAGGAGGTCTGAGCCGTGATCGTGCCGGGTTTGAGGTGCGTGATGTTCATACCTCTCACTATGGCAGGATTTGCCCCATCGAGACACCAGAAGGCCCAAACATCGGACTCATCTCTTCCATGTCCAGCTTTTCCCGGATTAATGAATTCGGATTCCTCGAGACCCCGTATCGGAAAGTGGTGAATGGCCGTGTCACTGCTGACATTGATTATCTGACTGCAGATCAGGAAGAGCACTATGTGGTGGCTCAGGCCAATGCGCCGATTGATGACAAAGGGAAATTTACTAACCCGAAAGTCTCCGTGCGTTATCGTGGAGATTTCATGGAAGTGGAACCACAAAACGTTCAACTCATGGATGTTTCACCTAAGCAGCTCGTTTCCGTAGCAGCAGGGTTAATTCCGTTTCTTGAGCATGATGATGCGAACCGGGCGTTGATGGGATCAAACATGCAACGCCAGGGTGTCCCTCTCATTCGCACTGATTCTCCTTATGTGGGAACTGGAATGGAAGCCAAGGTGGCCCGTGACTCAAAGTCCGTAGCGGTTTCCAACGGTAGCGGTAAAGTCGCATTAGTCGATTCACGCCAGGTGATTGTGACCAAGGATGGTAATCTTCCTGAAGGGAAACGTAAAATTGTCAACGATCCTGATAGCGGAGTCTACGTCCATCACATGCGTAAGTTCATGCGTTCCAATGCCGGAACCTGTGTGAACCAGAAACCGATCGTCCATAAAGGTCAGAAAATTTCTGCAGGCGACGTCATCGCTGATGGGCCCTGCACCGAATTCGGTGAACTCGCACTAGGACGTAATGTTCTCGTCTCTTTCATGCCTTGGAATGGTTATAACTTTGAGGATGCGATCATTTTAAGTGAACGCATCGTCAAGGAGGATGTTTACACCTCCATCCACATTGATGAATTTGAGATTTCAGCGCGGGACACCAAGCTCGGACCGGAAGAAATCACCCGGGATATTCCGAATGTCGGTGATGACGCTTTGAAAAACCTGGGGCCGGATGGAGTCATTCGTATCGGAGCAGAAGTAGCTCCGGGTGACATCCTGGTTGGAAAGATTACTCCGAAGAGCGAAACTGAATTAGCACCTGAAGAACGCCTCCTGCGTGCTATTTTCGGGGAGAAAGCTGCAGACGTGAAAGACTCTTCGCTTGTGGTGCCTTCCGGGACGTTTGGAATCGTCATGGACGTCAAAGTCACCGCCGGGAATTCAAAAGTAAAATCCTCGAAAATTTCACCCGCGGAAGCGAAGCGTCAATCGAAGTCAATTAATGATCGCTACGACAAGAAGAAGTCAGATCTGACTGAGGAATTGACCCAGTCACTTTCGAATATCCTGCTTAACGAAAAAATTCCTCTGGATGTCGTCAATGCCGAGACAGGTGAAATCATTATTCCTGCGAACCGCAAGATCACCAAAACGCTCCTGCGCAAAATGGCAGCGGTTTACGATCACATCGAAATCGATCCTAGCCCGATTCGGATTAAGATCCGTGAGATTATCGGTTCCTACGAAAATAAGTTCCAACAACTTGAGAACGAAAAAGATTTGGAACTGGATCGTGTTGAAGCTGGAGATGAAATTGATCCCGGCATCATCAAACAGGTTAAAGTTTATGTGGCCTCCAAGCGGAAAATGTCCGTGGGAGATAAGATGGCAGGACGCCATGGGAACAAAGGGGTGGTTTCAGCCGTCGTACCTGAAGCAGATATGCCGTATCTCGCAGATGGAACACCAGTTGATATTATTCTCAACCCACTGGGGGTACCTTCACGGATGAACGTCGGGCAGGTGCTCGAGACTCACTTGGGGATTGCAGCGAAGGCGCTTGGTTTCAAAGTCGCAACGCCAGTATTTGATGGAATTAGCGAAGCAAAAATTCGTGACTACCTACGTGAAGCTGCTGCGAAAGATCCGGATTTTTGTATTGCTGATGACGGTAAAGCTCAGCTCTATGATGGACGCACCGGAGAACCATTCGATCAGCAAGTGGTGGTCGGACAGATCTACATGATGAAACTGGGTCATATGGTCGCAGATAAGGTTCACGCGCGTGCTGTTGGTCCATACAGCTTGGTGACTCAGCAACCTCTCGGTGGTAAGGCCCAATATGGTGGCCAGCGCTACGGGGAAATGGAAGTCTGGGCCATGGAAGCCTATGGAGCGGCCTACACCCTGCAGGAGCTTCTGACGGTGAAGTCAGATGACGTTCCAGGTAGGACACGTATTTACGAGAGTATCGTTAAAGGGGATAACTCCCTTTCGGCAGGAACACCGGAATCATTTAACGTTCTCATCAAAGAGATGCAGAGCCTCTGCCTGGATCTCAAAGTAGGCGAAATTCGACGCGACGACAGTGCGCCGTCCGAGCCAGAAACAGCAGGCATAGGAGAAGCGGCGTAATCAGTGCTTAAGCACTGGAAAGGATTCACATCACATGAATACAGATACACAATCAGCAAGAGAAGTTTTAGGCGCAGAAAAAACCGTCGGATTTGATCAGGTCGGAATTTCAGTTGCCTCACCTGACACCATTTTATCCTGGTCACGTGGAGAAGTTAAAAATCCAGAGACGATTAACTACCGGACATTCAAACCCGAGTTTGGTGGGCTTTTCTGCCAGCGGATTTTTGGACCGGTAAAGGACTACGAATGCGCCTGCGGAAAATACAAGAGAATCAAATATAAAGGTGTGATTTGTGACCGCTGCGGAGTGGAAGTGACTATTTCCCGTGTCCGTCGCGATCGGATGGGACACATCGAACTAGCCGTCCCTGTTTCACATATCTGGTTTTACAAATGCATGCCAAGCCGAATTGGTCTGATGATGGACATGACAGCTCGTGCTCTTGAGCGCGTCATTTACTATGAAGATTACCTCGTGATTGAACCCGGTCAGACTCCGCTCGAAGAAAAACAGCTCCTGAGCGAAGTTGAATACCGTGAAGCCCAGGACCAGTATGGTGACGATTCATTCCGCGCCATGATGGGTGCTGAGGCAATTCGTGAATATTTGAAGAGTTTGGACCTCGCTGTCGTTGCAGAAGAGCTCGAAGATGCCTTGGAAAACACTCGTAGTAAGCAGCTGCGTAAAAAACTGGCGAAACGACTGAAGCTGGTAAATGGGTTTGCCAACTCTAGAACACGTCCTGAATGGATGATTCTCGAAGCTCTACCTGTGATTCCACCTGATCTGCGCCCGCTGGTTCCTCTCGAAGGAGGCCGTTTTGCAACCTCAGATTTGAACGATCTCTATCGCCGTGTCATTAACCGGAATAACCGTCTCCGCACGCTGCTTCAGCTCAAGACCCCTGAGGTCATTATCCGAAATGAGAAACGTATGCTGCAGGAAGCGGTCGATGCGCTACTTGATAATGGACGCCATGGACGTGCAGTCACCGGAGCTGGTAACCGCCCGCTGAAATCACTTTCTGACATGCTGAAAGGAAAGACCGGTCGATTCAGAATGAATCTGCTTGGTAAGCGGGTTGATTACTCCGGACGTTCAGTCATTGTCGTCGGACCGGAGTTGAAATTGCATCAATGTGGTCTTCCTAAGAAGATGGCTCTGGTTTTATTTGAGCCATTCATCATTCGCCGTTTGAAAGAAATGGGCTATGTCCACACCGTTCGTAGCGCGAAGAAGATGATCGAGCGCCGTGAATCCATCGTTTGGGATATTCTCGAAGAAGTGACGATTGGTCACCCGATTCTCTTAAACCGCGCTCCAACACTGCACCGCTTGTCTGTTCAGGCCTTTGAGCCTGTTCTGATCGAAGGCGGTGCGATCCGTGTGCATCCGTTGGTTTGTAAGGCATATAATGCTGATTTTGACGGAGACCAGATGGCAGTTCACGTTCCGCTCTCTGTCGAAGCTCAACTGGAAGCACGTATTCTGATGCTGGCTCCGAACAACGTTTTCGGACCTTCTGACGGACGTCCTATTACGAAAGCAACCCAGGATATTACCCTCGGCTGTTCCTATCTGACTGCAGATCCTAAGAATTTAGTGAAGCAATCAGACCAATGGGACGAGACCAACCGTTTACCTCTGATGGCCGATGCAGACGAAGCACGTTTCGCATATCAGGAAGGTGTCGTTCACCTCCATGATCCGGTGTATCTGAAAAATCCGGATTTCGGACAAGAAAGCTTTTTTGGTGACCCGGAGAAAAAAGTGATCATGACCACGGTTGGACGGGTTCTCTTCAATGAGATTTGGCCAGTGGGACTCGGTTACTACAATAAGCAGGCAGGTGATAAGCAACTCGGTGAAATCGTTCACCGCTGTTACCAGTTTGTCGGTCATGATCCCACCATTGAGATTCTTGATGCAATGAAGAAGCTCGGCTTCCAATACGCAACTAAAGCCGGAATTTCTATGGGGATCGATGACATGATTATCCCTGAAGAAAAATCAGGAATTGTCGGTGGAGCCCACAAACAGGTCGCTACGGTTGAGAAACAATACCGCATGGGTGCGATTACTGATGGAGAGCGCTACAATAAGATTGTGGATATCTGGACTCAAGCAACGGATGAAGTTTCAGGCGTCATGTTCAGTACCCTGCGTCACAACAAGGCCCGCAAAGACATTAATCCGGTCTACCTCATGGTCGATTCTGGAGCGCGGGGGAATAAGAACCAGGTTCGCCAGCTCGCCGGAATGCGTGGATTGATGGCGAAACCTTCTGGTGAAATCATTGAGCGTCCGATTCTGGCCAGTTTCCGTGAGGGACTTTCCGTTCTGGAATACTTTATTTCAACTCACGGTGCACGTAAGGGATTAGCGGATACTGCTCTAAAAACAGCAGATTCCGGTTACATGACCCGTAAACTCGTTGATGTTGCCCACGATGTCATTGTCAACGAGCCTGACTGTGGAACGGTCAAGGGGATTTGGGTCAAAGCCATTTACGAAGGGGAAGACGAAATCGTATCTCTCGCTAATCGTATCTTTGGCCGTGTTTCTTGTGATGATATTATTGATCCGGTTTCTGGAGAAATCATCGTAGCGGCAAATGATCTGATCGACGAAGAAAAGGCGAATGCGGTTGAAAAAATCGGACAGGAGCGCGTTCGTATCCGTTCGGTTCTTACCTGTGAAACCAAGCGCGGAATTTGTGCCAAGTGTTATGGCCTGAACCTGGCTACAGGCAAGGAAGTCAAACTCGGTGAAGCGGTCGGTATCATCGCGGCCCAGAGTATTGGTGAGCCTGGAACACAATTGACGATGCGGACCTTCCACATCGGTGGAACCGCATCTCAGGTCTTCAAGCAACCACAAATCAAAGCCCGTAACGAAGGAACCGTCGAGTATACCGACATGAAAGTCGTTCAAGCTCTAGACGGTAACTACATCGTCCTCAATAAGAGCGGATCGATCGCGGTGAACGCACCAGACGGGCGTGAGCTCGAACGCTATAATGTGGTCATCGGTTCTGTTATCTCCGTGCCAGAGGGGGGCAAGGTGAAGAAAGGCGAAGTCTTTGTCCAATGGGATCCTTATAACGTGTCCATCTTGACTGAGAAGAAAGGGAAGATCGAATTCCGCGACATCATTGAAGGTGTCACCATGAAACGTGAAGTCGATGAAGCGACGAAGAAGTCTGGAACAGTGATTATTGATCACAAGGAAGACCTCCATCCACAAATCGTGATCACAGATACCGACGGAACTCCGTTGGCCTCTTACAGTATTCCAGCTGGAGCACACGTTGAAGTGAAGGAAGGGCAGAAAGTCCAACCTGGTGAACGTCTGGCCAAGACACCACGTAAGGTGTCAAAAACGAAGGACATTACCGGCGGTCTCCCACGTGTGGCTGAACTCTTTGAAGCACGTAAGCCGAAGGACGCCGCTGAAATCGCGAAGATCGATGGTGAAATCCAGATTGCTGGAACATCACGAGGCAAGCGTCTCCTGGTCATTAAGGACAAGGAAACCGGACTCGAAGAAGAGCACCAGATTCCTCTTTCCAAACATTTGATCGTTTATCAGGGCGACTTGGTCAAAAAAGGTCAGCAGCTGACTGAAGGCCCTGTCGTTCCTCAAGAAGTTCTCGAGGTCTGTGGACCACAAGAACTTCAGGAATACCTGGTCAATGAGGTTCAGGAAGTTTATCGACTCCAAGGGGTGGAAATTAACGATAAGCATATCGAGACGATTGTCCGTCAGATGCTGCGTAAAGTTAAAGTCACGGACCCAGGTGACACCATTTTCCTCTGGGGTGACCAAGTGGATCGTCTCACCTTTGAACAGGAGAACCGCTCCGTAGCTGAAAAGGGTGGTAAACCCGCCGAAGCTACACCGGTTCTGCTTGGGATCACGAAGGCATCGCTTGAAACAGAGAGCTTTATCTCTGCGGCTTCTTTCCAGGATACCACTCGTGTTCTGACGGATGCAGCAACGCTTGGTAAAGTCGATGATCTACGTGGCTTTAAGGAAAACGTCATTATGGGGCACTTGATCCCAGCTGGAACCGGATTTACTCGCTACCGCAAGATCAAGCTCATCCACCAAGGCGAGCCTGTTGGTGATCCTTTGATCAGTCAGGAAGAGGAAAAAGACGAGAAGAAACAAATTCTCGAAATTCCTGAAGCACTGGCTCAGTAAGTCAAAGAAGGTATTTTATATCAAACCTAAAAAGCCCGGATCTCAAATCCGGGCTTTTTATTGCAGATGGTAAGGTTTAAACGGAACTTGGATAAATCATTGAGTCACTGGGCGGTACAGTGAAACCGCATCAAGGCGGTCAAGCTGGTGACGATCGATGATGGCCTCAATCCGTTTGAGATAATCACGGTCCGGGCAGTAGCCACCCTTGAGGAGGTGGTCGACAAATTCGATTCCAGAGTCGGACTGAAAGGCGGGCTCATAGCGCTCTGATTGACTCAGAAAATGGGCATATCCCCTGACGCCATCATTCAATGATGCAAACGCTCTAAACGGTTGTACGTGCAGGACTCCACGATCTCGAGTGGGTAGCCGCACCACGTCTCCTTCCCATTTTTTTGAAAGGGCCTTCATGCCGAAATAGTTATGATGATTGGCCAGATCGCTTTTGCCATAGCTACTCTCGTAGATCGCCATCGCCAGTGTTGCTGAAGCTGGGATTGAATATTCTGTTTGGATAACAAGTGCCTGTGGAATGATCTCGAGCAGGAATGGGCGGTGTTGTTCCTGAACTGTATCCATTACTTTCTGGATCTCAAAGACCGTTAAAGCAGCTTGTTGCTCACTCATAGCCAGAACATTTCTCATTGAAGCCATCCGTACCGTTAAAAGATGAATCTCTCTCTGGTGAGCTTCTTGAATGAGCCGGTGCTCGGCTTCCTTCTTCTGTAAGTGATGAATCACGGTTCCTAATAAGCCAGCGATCAGGATGGTGAGCGAAGCCCCAATGAGCATCAGCCGCTTCATGGTCCGCACGGATAGTTTCCCCTTAGGACGATGTGGCTTGCCTATGATTTTAGATTTGCTGAAGCTTCTGAATTGCAGTGCAGACATCGCATCCACTGCCGGATAAAATTCAGTCTTAGTGGGAGCATCTTCAGGTGAGAAGTGATAAGTCTGCATCCACGGATACTTCATACTGCTAAGATATATCACTATTTTTGCATTTTTCTACAGGTAATTCAGATAAATGAGAAGTTAATGTGAATAAAGCAAACGGTTTAATTGAGACATTTAGCTCTTTTGGTTAAAAGGAGGCAGGCAGTTTTGAATCTAGCAGAAATGACAGCCTAGTTTGGGTCGCAATGATGAGTCTTGTACTTTGAATTTTAGGGCGAACTCACCGGGAGGATCACACTTTGTTTTGTCTCAGAAAAAAAGTCATCTTTTTTTACATTTCCACTTGCATGGGGAATCGAAACCTGTAGAACTTTAGGCCCTCTCATCCGGTAATGGATTAATGAAGCGTGTGACGGAGTCACCGAGAGTGAGTTCGTCCTCCATGCGAAAAATGGCTTTTTCGGAAGCGCGCATGGATATTTTGCCAAGCGCGCTTTTTTCGTATCGGGAGGGGGAAGAAACAGAATTTTTTAGAAGAACATTAAAGAAAAGGATAACAGGCACTATGCCAACCATTAACCAGTTAGTGAGAAAAGGACGGAAGCCGATTCGGAAGAAGAATAAGGCTCCGGCACTTGATAATTGCCCTCAGCGCCGTGGCGTTTGTGTTCAGGTCATGACCCGGACCCCGAAAAAGCCGAACTCCGCTCTGCGTAAGGTAGCTAAAGTGCGCCTCACCAATGGCCAGGAAGTGATTGCTTACATCATGGGAGAAGGCCACAACTTGCAGGAACACTCCATTGTTCTCTTGCGTGGTGGACGGGTAAAGGATCTTCCAGGGGTTCGCTATCACATCGTCCGTGGTGCACTCGATACGCTAGGAGCGGTCGGTCCTTCTAACACCAATAAGGTTAACCGGAATGTTTCACGTAGTAAATACGGTGTGAAACGTCCGAAGGCAGATAAATAATCGTTTAGGAATTTTGATATGGCACGTCGTCGTAGAGCAGTAAAAAGAGAAACATCCGTTGATGCGATGTTTGAGAGTCCAGTCGTCGGTCGGCTGATCTCAACCGTCATGGCTGAAGGAAAGAAATCAATTGCAGAAAAGATCGTCTATGGGGCGATTGAAAATGCAAATGAGTCATCCACAGATGCCAATCCACTGGAAATTTTGCATAAAGCATTAGATAACGCGAAACCTCGCCTTGAGGTCAAGTCACGCCGAGTGGGAGGTGCCACGTATCAGGTTCCTCTCGAAGTGCCAACTGAGCGCCAGCTCGCTCTGGCAATGCGCTGGATGGTTACTTTTGCCCGTAAACGCCGCGGTATTCCGATGAGTAAGGCACTGGCGATCGAAATTAAGGAAGCGGCTTCCGGGCAAGGCAACGCGGTCAAGAAACGCGATGATGTGCACCGGATGGCACAAGCCAATAAAGCCTTCGCTCATTTGCGCTGGTAATCAGGAATTTTACAAACCCCCATGTCTAGAGAATATACATTAGAGCGTACCCGTAATATTGGGATTTGTGCTCATATTGATGCCGGTAAGACGACTCTTACCGAGCGTATTCTCTTTTATACCGGGATGATCCATAAAATCGGTGAAGTGCATGATGGAAATGCGACCACGGACTGGATGGATCAGGAACGGGAACGGGGAATTACCATCACCTCTGCGGCCACGACCTGCTTTTGGCCTGTTAAAGTAGAGGAAGGAATCGATAAACTTTACGTCGATACCAAGAACCGGATTAATATCATTGATACGCCTGGACACGTTGACTTCACTGCGGAAGTAGAGCGTTCACTTCGAGTGCTGGATGGTGCGATCGCTGTCTTCTGTGGGGTTGCGGGAGTCCAGCCGCAGTCAGAGACCGTTTGGCGTCAGGCCTCGAAATACAATGTGCCGCGGATTGCTTTCGTGAATAAGATGGACCGGACCGGAGCTGATTTCGAAGCGGCGGTGAAAAGCATGCGCGAAAAATTAGGTGCGAATGCTTGGCCGATTTTACTTCCTCTCGGTGCCGAAGATCAGCTGAAAGGCCAGATCGACATCATTAACCAGAAGGCTCTCGTCTATAATGACGACGACTTACTCGGTTCAACCTACGAGATCACGGAAATACCTGCTGAGCTAAAAGACAGGGCGGAGAGAGCTTTAGATGAATTGATTGAAGCAGTCGCTGATGTCGATGAAGAAATTGCTGATATTTTCCTTGGTGAAGGGAAGCCGACGACAGCTCAACTGAAGAAGGCGATTCGCCGTGTGACCATTACCAATAAACTCGTTCCCGTTGCGGGCGGTTCTGCCTTTAAGAACAAAGGAGTCCAGGCCTTAGTGGATGCCATCATTGATTATCTACCCAGCCCGATTGATATTCCTTCTGCGGAAGGCCAGTCGGCGAAAGATGAGACGAAGTCAGTCAAAGCACCCACGGACGATGATGCTAAATTCTGCGGTTTAGCTTTCAAACTATGGGCAGATCCTTTTGTCGGTAAACTCATCTTCTTCCGTGTTTATTCTGGTAAGCTGAAAAAAGGGGACACCGTCCTTAATCCTCGGAGTGGAAAGAAAGAGCGCATCAGCCGCCTGATTCAGATTCAATCTGATAAACGCACTGATCTGGATATCGTTTACGCAGGCGACATCGCAGCCACAGTCGGGATCAAAGATGTTCGCACGGGTGATACCCTCACAGACCAGAGTTTCGACATCGTCCTTGAACCCCCCAGTTTCCCAGAGCCTGTGATTTCCATGGCGATCGAGCCCAAGACGCAGGCTGATCGCGAAAAACTGGGAGAATCATTACAGCGGCTTTCTGAAGAAGATCCTACTTTCCAGGTCCAAACGGATGAAGAGACCGGCCAAACCATCATCAAAGGAATGGGTGAGCTTCATTTGGACATTATTTGTGACCGTCTTCGTCGCGAGTTCAATGTTGAAACCAATGCGGGCGCACCTCAGATCGCTTACCGTGAAACCATCAGTAAGACGTCAGGTGGTGAGGGCAAGCTGATCAAGCAGTCTGGTGGCCGTGGTCAATATGGTCACGTCGTCCTGGA
This sequence comes from Verrucomicrobiota bacterium, assembly GCA_039815855.1. GTDB lineage: Bacteria > Verrucomicrobiota > Verrucomicrobiia > Methylacidiphilales > JBCBYL01 > JBCBYL01. Next base: position 4,871 of record JBCBYL010000016.1, on the reverse strand, counting down.
TGTGGCTCCTCTCGAGCGAGGCAAAGGAATCACCGTAGATAATAAAGTCGTGGGTGGAAATATCCCGCGCGAATACATCGGGGCTGTAGAAAAAGGTATCCGTGAAGGTTTTCTCAATGGTGTCATTAACGGCAGCCAAGTCATCGATGTGCATGTCAACATTCTCGATGGGAGCTACCATGAAGTAGATTCTAACGAGATGGCATTCAAAATTGCAGGGCAAATGGCCTTGAAGAACGCAATGCAGAATGCGGGGCCGGTCCTTCTAGAACCGATGATGAAGGTGGAAGTGATTACCCCGGAAGAATATCAGGGAGACATCCTTGGTGATATCAATCGTCGCCGTGGACAGATTAGCGAGATCGAGACCAAAAATGAGGCCTCCATTCTCCACGCTCAAGTCCCCCTGGCAGAAATGTTTGGTTACGTGAATACCCTGCGCTCGCTTTCCCGCGGTAGAGCGGCGTATTCCATGGAACCTTCTCACTTTGAACAAGTCCCGGCTCAAGTCCTGGCAGAATTGACTGAACAGAATAAAGGATAATCCCATATGGCAGCTACACGCATAAGAATTCGTTTAAAAGGCTTTGACTACCGCCTCATTGATAAGGCAGCTCATGAAATCCGTGAAACCGTGACACGCACGGGATCACGCGTGGCTGGACCTATCCCTTTACCAACCAAAATTGAGCGTTACACCGTGAACCGTTCACCGCACGTCGATAAGAAGAGCATGGAGCAATTTGAAATCCGTACGCACAAACGTCTTCTCGATATCGTTGAACCATCCGCGAAGACCGTCGATGAGCTGAAAAAGCTAAACCTCCCAGCGGGTGTAGACATCACCATTAAGATTTAACCCCTTTAAATAGAGAACACTGGAGCAAGAAATGAGTATTGGAATACTAGGAAAGAAAGTCGGAATGACTCGCGTCTACGATGACGCAGGTTCTGCAATTGCTGTCACGGTCATTGAAGCCGAGCCTAACAGCGTGACTCAGATCAAATCGACTGAGAAGGACGGTTATGAAGCGGTTCAACTCGCATACGATCAGACGAATGAAAAGCGGACCACGTCTCCGATGAATGGCCACTTTAAGAAGGCAGGCACCGCCCCATTTAAAAAGCTGCGTGAGTTTCCTTTATTTGAAGGAGTCGAGCTCGAGGCTGGTGCTCAACTGGATGTTTCCCAATTTGAAGAGGGTCAATTCGTTGATGTCATCGGTCTTTCTAAAGGGCGTGGATTTCAAGGGGGTGTACACCGTCATGGATTTGCCGGACAACCGGACTCACACGGTTCTAAAATGCACCGTCGGACAGGTTCGGTCGGGGCTGGATCAACTCCAGGGCGAGTTTGGAAAAATACCAAGATGCCAGGCCATATGGGGGACCGCCGTGTCACCGTGCAAAATCTGAAGATCGTTCAAGTCCGCACCGATGATCATTGTTTACTGGTAAAAGGCGCAATTCCTGGAGCCAAAGGGAGCTACGTCGTTGTGCGTGATGCCGTAAAAAAAGAGAAACCGAAAATGAAGGCAGCGGAGGATAAATCCTAATGAAAGCAACCTCACTTGACTTTTCGGCAGCTGAGTCCGCCTTCGGTGTGAAGTTGATTGCGAACGGAATCGGCACCCAAGCCCTTCATGATGCAGTCGTTGGCTACCAGGCCAATCGTCGCCAGGGGAACCATGCCACTCTGACAAAAGGAATGGTCAAAGGATCTGGTTCTAAACCATATCGCCAAAAAGGAACCGGTAATGCCCGGGCAGGATATATGTCTTCACCGATTAGACGTGGTGGAGGGGTCGCTCATGGACCTCAGCCTCGTGATTACACCAAGATTATTCCTAAGAAGGTGAAGAAACTTGCTCTCAAAAAGGCGTTCAGTGAGTCTGCGAAATCAGGAAAGCTTTTCAGTTCAGAATCTTTAGATTTAAAGGCAGCGAAGACCAAAGATCTCGTTTCCTGGATCGAATCGAACAAGTTAGCTGATTCTCTGTTGATTATTACCAAAGAAAGCACAGATCAGTTACTGCTGTCTGCTCGGAACTTGAAGCGGGTTGAGATCATGCGCGCCGATGACGTGAATGCAGAAGACGTGCTACGCCGCAAGCATGTGGTTGTTTTTAATGAAGCAATGCCAGTCCTGGCGAAACGGATGAATTAAGATGAAAAATCCTTACGATATTATCAAAACAGCACGGATTACTGAGAAGAGCACCAGCCTCACCGAACTCAGTAACCAATACGTCTTTGAAGTTGATCCTAAAGCAACCAAACAGGAAATACGCAATGCGGTTAGCAGTATTTTCAAAAAAGATGTTGTGAGTGTGAATACGATGAACGTTGGTGGTAAAAAGAAACGCCTCCGCACTGCGCAATTTGGCCGTAAACGGAATTGGAAAAAGGCCATCGTGCGCCTTAAAGAAGGAGAAACCATCGACCTCATTTAGGGGGTTAGGAGAATCTTACTATGCCACTGAAAAAATTTAACCCTGTGACTCCGTCTCTGCGCTACGCAGAGCTCAATGATTTCGCGGAAATTACGAAATCAGAGCCAGAGAAGTCACTCTTAAAGCCGATCAAAAAATCAGGCGGACGCAACAACAATGGCCGTATTACCTCACGTCACCGTGGGGGAGGGCATAAACGTAAATACCGTGTCATCGACTGGAAGCGTGCCCGTCACGGTGACAAAGCCACTGTCATTGGAATCGAATATGATCCAAACCGTAGTGCGCGTATTGCTCTCATCGAATACGCTGACAAAAAGCGGGCCTACATTATTGCACCAGATAAGTTGACCGATGGGATGGTCGTCGAATCCGGGCCTAAGGCAGCGCCAGAGGTGGGAAATTGTGTTCCACTCAAGTCGGTCCCAGTCGGCCAGCAAATTCACAATATTGAATTAGAACCAGGACGTGGAGGACAAATGGTCCGCTCAGCCGGAAGTTCAGCCTCCTCCATGGGCCAATCGGGTAAGCATGTTCAGGTCAGAATGCCATCCGGTGAAATTCGCCTCTTGAATGCAGAATGTTACGCTGTCATCGGGCAGGTGAGTAATATCTCTCATGAAAATGTTGTGCTTGGGAAAGCCGGTCGTAAGCGCTGGTTAGGGCGCCGCCCTCATGTCCGCGGTATGGCAATGAACCCGGTCGATCACCCGAATGGTGGTGGTGAAGGTCGTAGTAAGAGTGGTGGTGGACGCCAGCATCTCTCTTCTCCATGGGGTCAGGTAGCTAAAGGTCTTAAAACCCGTAAGAAGCATAAGAACTCAAATCGATTTATCGTTCAGCGTCGCAAGACCAAGAATAAATAAGGAATAGAAAAGCAATGCCGAGAAGTTTGAAAAAAGGTCCCTTTGTGGATGAGCACTTACAAGTGAAGGTCGACAAAATGAATGAATCCGGTTCACGGAAACCGATCAAGACATGGTCACGCCGGTCGATGATTACTCCGGATTTTGTGGGTCATACGATGATGGTTCATAACGGGAAAGCATTTAACTCCGTATTCATTACGGAAAACATGGTAGGTCACCGTTTAGGAGAATTTTCTCCTACCCGGATCTTTAAACGTCACGGAGGACATACCGAAAAGGCAGGTAAATAAGATGTGGAGGCCTGCTCTGGTAGCGGGCTTTTGTTTTGCTGTGATTGCCGAAACGGCAAGAACAGCGCCCTCAGGAGAGGTAAATGATCCTGAGGTTCGTTCTTTGACAGATAGGAGTGAGATCGCAGAGCTGCGTAAGCAGATCAAAGCGCTCGAAGAAAGCTTGGCTCTAGCCAATACGGAGGCGGATACATTCCACCAACGTTGGCTCGAATTAAGGCTGAAGGTAGAGGCAATGGGTATGGATGCCCTCACCTCGAACGAAAAGTCCATGGAGCAAAAAATCGTTCGATTAATTGGTGAACTCTATCGGACTGAGAAAGAGAAGCTCGAGTTGGAAAACCGAGCTGTTCAATTCTTAGAGGCGTGGAAAGCGTATCAGCTGGCGGGTGCATTAGACCGGATTCAGGCGAGGGCCAACCTGGAAGTGACACGGCGCAAGCTTCTGGAAACGATTAGACCAGACGAAGCTGACTTTTCCGTCGCTCGTGATCTCAACTCAGGAATCGTGACATCGTATGACCCGGAACTGGGCACTGCGATTGTCAACTTCGGTAAAGCTCAAGGAGCCAGGCCGGACATTCCTTTTAGAATTTTAAGAAATGACCAAGTCATTGGACGGTGCCGGACGGTAGAGGTAAGAGAATACCTGACTGCGGTTCGAATCGTCGATTTGGTCGGAAAAGAAACAGTGCAGGTGGGAGACCGCCTGCTCTTGGAAACAATGAAATAGTAAGATTATGGCAGTAAAAGCAATTAGTAAGTATGCGAGAATCTCCGCTTTCAAAGCGAGGGAAGTGACTCGGCATATCCAGGGGCGTCCCGCGATGGATGCGCTGGAGCAGTTGGAGTTCTATCCACAGAAAGCAGCACGCTTGATTGGTAAGACTCTGAAGTCAGCTATCGCTAATGCAGAAAACAACGAATCGATGGATCCTGAAACACTGATCATTAAGGAAGCCATCGTGGGAGAGGGGCCGACATTTAAGCGGTTTCGCCCTAAAGCACGTGGTTCCGCAGGAGCCATTCGCAAACGCACAAGCCACATTTCAATCACTTTAGAAGAGCGGGAAGAAACACCCGAACCGGCTAAGAAACCAAAAGCAGCTGCTAAGAAAGCCGCCAAGAAGAAACCAGCGAAAAAGCAGGCAGAAGCCGTCGCTGAAGAAACGAAAGAAGAAGCTTAATATGGGACAGAAAGTTCATCCATTTGGATTCAGATTACCTGTGCGTCGCAACTGGCGTTCGATGTGGTATGC
>JBCBYL010000076.1:0-12222 GCA_039815855.1 Verrucomicrobiota bacterium | reverse complement strand
ATATAGATGAATTCAGGTCCTGAACCTGATAAGGCTCCGTTCGACTGGACTTCAGCACCTGCGGGCACAATTAGTCTTAAAGCAGTTGCTACTGACAACGACGGAGCTATAGCGACGGCAATGATTTCGAGTCTAACTATTTCTCAAGCCAATACCCCTCCATCGGTCATGATTACTTCCCCTGAGGAAGGCACCATTTATTCATTCCCTGAGTCCTATACCATTACTGCGGAGGTCAATGATCTCGAAGGAGGTCCGATCACAGTTGAGTTCTTTGTCGATGACATGTCATTAGGTGCTGTAGGTGAACCGCCATATTCAATTGAGGTGACTCAGCCATCAGCTGGAAATGTGAATTTGTCTGCAATTGCGACTGATAGTTCTGGGGCAGTGGGGGCGTCAGGTCTGGTCTCGATTTTTCAGGACCAACCTTCGATCGTGAGCTTGGATGCTCCGGTTGATGGTGCAGTGATTACTTCCAGCAGTGTTCAACTTGTTGCAACAGCTCAGGATCCAGACGGTTTTCCGATTCGTGTGCAGTTCTTTTCCGGTGATGATCTGATTACGGAAGACGCCGAAGCCCCTTTCGAGTTCTTCTGGGAGGATTTTACCCCCGGTCTGAAGCAACTGAGGGCAGATGTCATTGATGTTCTCGGAACAACCGTTTCTTCATCTGTTTCGACCATCAGAGTCAATCAGGAGCCTTCAGGGGCGATTACCTCTCCAGCAGAAGCAGATACTTTTTCTATAGGATCTTCGATTATTCTGAGCCTCAATGCTTCAGACATCGATGGAACGATTTCGAGTGTTCGGTGGTTTTTGAACGACGGTATACAAGATTCACTCATCTCTGAGGTAGTCGATGCGCCTTTTGGAGCCGTCCTCGATAATTTGGTTGAGGGATCCTATTCCTTATTCGCAACGATTGTTGATAACGATGGAGCTGAAGTGGTTACTGAAACTGTCACCTTTTTGGTAGAAGAAGGCGTCATTGTGGGAGGAGACATAGTTGTTCTTCTCCCGGAGGACGGATGTTCATTCAATGTAGGTGAACCATTTTATCTTTCCAGCCAGGCTCCTGCCGGAACAGTTCAGGTCGATTATTATGTGAACGACGGGAATCAGGATATCTACCTGACAAACGCAGACGCGACTGTGCAGGATGAAGATACAGGTGAATCAATTGCGAATCAGAGATTTGAAACCTTATTTATTGATTTTAATGGAGATCTGACGACTGGCACTTACAGCCTGCGTGCCGAAGCACAGGACGCAGCTGGGGCCATTTCGGTCAGTCCCACTATTGATATTAGTTTCTTTGAAGGAACAGAGAATTATGAAATTCTTCTTGAGTCTGAAGATCTGGTTTCTGAGTCGACACAGACTATTAACCTGCCTGCGAATCCGTCCGTTCTTTCCTTTTCAGTTTCATTTCCCTTTTACGATCTGCTAACTCAATTCGTAGCTGATGAGGATGGTCTTCTTATTCCGCCTATGGATACGATTGAGTTTGTACTGCTTGATGAGAATGGACAGCCGGTCATTCCCGGATTTGCAGAAGGACGGTCAGCATTTTTATCCCTCTCAGAGGAAGTTGATGCCAGCATTTATTCTTCATTTGAGAATTCCAGAAATTATCCTCAGATTCCTTATAATCCCTTCCACTATGACGGATATTACATTGGAGCTGCTTGGTCAGACGGCGTGGCTCTTTCTCCTTATTTTGATGATCCGGTAAGCGGTTACTTTCAAAACCGTGTCCACATTGATGTGTCACACCTGGAGCCGGGTTCATCCGTCACTTTGGTTTCGAGGTATATAAATGCGGATGATAGCGATCCTGCACAATTCCGCGCTGATTTTTTCGGGGAAGTCGAGATAAGTGAGATCGAATTTCTCAATTGCGCCCCTATCCCCACGACAGGTGGGTTCAGCGAACTCGGAGTTGAACCGGCTGGCCCAGTTAATTTCTCAGCATTCACAGAGGTAGATGAAGACTTGTTTTTTCCTTACCCACTACGAACAAGCTTAAACGAAATAACCAATCAGCTTTTTGTTACCTATAACTTACAGAATTTTGATGATCCTCAGTTTGTTGGGGCATTTGTTGTTGTCGTGGAGTCGATTACGAATCCTAACGTGACTTTAGAAAATGCGGATGGCTTCACTGAGGATGGGCAGCCCTATTTGAATCTATCCAACTCTATCGTGCTGAATGAAAATGCGGAGTGGGAGTTTAGTCGGGCCTGGACACTGATCTTTGATAATCCTGATGGTATTGGTTTCGAATATGATCTGAACATTTTCACGGCTGGAAACTTAGCTCCGGTTATTATAGAGCAGCCAGGTGGCCAGAATTTAGCATTCGGTTCACAATTTACCGACGCCATTATTGCTGAAGACCCGGAAGGTGAACCACTCTTCTATGAGCTTTTAAGTGGTCCAGATGGGCTCTCAATTCATCCCCAAACGGGTGAGGTGGAGTGGTTTGTTCCAACCGGTGGAGACAACTTTGTTTCTGTAAACTATCGTGTTTCTGACCCTGAGGGGGCTGCGGTTCAAGGGGAGTTTAGCTTAAGAATAGAAGTAAATCTTCCTCCTCAAATCATATCCCCATTTCCTTCCGGCACGGCCTTCGTCGGATTTGAATATGAGTATCCCCTAAATGTCATTGATGAGGATCTCATCAGTTCTCAAGCGGCAGTTCTCACCATTGAGAGTGGACCTGCCTGGCTATCTGTGGGTGATGGATACGTATTACAAGGTTTGCCGGGTGTAGGAGATGAGGGCATCTCGGAGGTCACTCTCAAAGTAACAGACCGATTTGGTGCTACGGATACTTATTCGTATCGGCTGGAGGTCATCGATCTGGGTGCCGATCTCAACCAGCCACCTGTTTTCGTCTCCACACCTCCCACTACTTTTGTCAGGACAACGCCATCGGACAATATCTTGACGTATCAGGCTCGCGCCATTGATCCAGACGGGGATCAGATCATCTATAGCTTGAGCCGGTTTAGTCTTTTTGGGAGTGACGATATTGACCCATTTACAGGCCTTCTCACCCTGCCGCTGGATAGGTCACAGGAAACATTCAGTATTTATGCAACCGACGGAAGTGGAGAGTTTACTGTCCAAACCTTTACTGTTCAGAGGGTCGATAATTTCGGCGGGAATACGCCTCCTGTGGTCACCAGCACAGCTCCCGCCCAGGCGTTTGTCGGTCTTCCTTATCGGTATGACATAAAGGTCATTGATTTAGAAAACCAAACTCTGACTTTTTCGGGAGTGCTAGCGCCGTTCTCTTTTGATCAATCCACCCGCGTCTTCAGTTTCATTCCTAATGCGAATGACATCGGGCTTCAAACAACTTCGATCACGATTACCGATACAGATGGTGGAATAGTAGTTCATCCCATCGAGTTTGAGGTCGTGGAACAAGGCGCAAATGATCCACCTGTGATTGAATCATCTCCTGAGACTGTCGTTCGTGAAGGAGAAAGCTGGGTTTATCAAATTGTTGCTAATGATACAGATGGCCATGGGCTGCGTTACCGTTTAGTTGAAGGGCCAGAAAGCATGGTCGTCGATGAATTAACTGGGCAGGCTTTTTGGGTGGCTCGAGAGCCCAGACCTGAAGGGTACAAAGTTGAGATCCTCGTTGAAGATGGCCAAGGCGGGGCAGATCGGCAGCCCTTTACTTTACAAGTGCTCGGAACGAATCGAGCTCCTGTATTTGTTACACCGGAATTGCCAGATTTTACAGAAGATCAGTTTACATCAGTTGCTCTACCTGTGAACGGTCGACACCAAGCAATCTGGTCAGGCTATCCTGAATTTGGAGATACGAGTTTTAGATCAGTGCCATTTTCGATCCCTGAAGGGAACAACATTTGGAGTAGTGGACTTGTTAATACGCCCAACCCTGTAGAAGCGGTGGTTCCGGTTGGTCTTTTTGGTGTCAGCGAAGTCTATACGTTGATTAATACCATTTGGGGATCGACGAGCACATTAGCCTATATCGAGTTTTTTGGTAATGAAGAAGCTTATTACCGATATGATTTGCGTGGAAATTTCAATATTCGGGATTATCAGCGTTCCTTTTTTACGGTAGAAACAGTGAGCAGCAACGCCTTTAATGTCTTTTACGATGGAAGACCGCTTTTTGATAAAGTGATCGATATGCAGAAAATTTCGCTTCCTGAGGAGTTTCTGGGCGAGACACTCACTTCAATACGATTTGTTGACGAAGGTGCAACGGAGGTGCAGAGAATCTTTGTTTTAGGAGCAACCGCTCGTCATCAGGTCATTAACCCGGAATTGTTAGTGGAAGCGGATCGGGTCACACCGTATCAAACTAAATTTGAAGCGCTGGATTTTGACGGAGACCAATTAACCTATCGGATTGAGCCAGCGGACAGAGGGGCAAGTATCGATCCTGCAACAGGGCTGTTTACCTGGCAGCCTTCATCAGCCGACCTGGGTTTTGCCAATTTCACCATCATTGTGAACGATCCTGATGGCGAGGAAGACCGCCTTGATCTCAGGCTGCGTGTTGTCGAAACGGCACCGAATCTGGATCCGGTCATTACTTCGAACCCAGCCTTGCGTGTTCGTCAGGGAGAGGAGTATGGCTACCAGATCTTGGCTCGGGACGGGAATGGAGATCCCTTAACGTATTCTCTGGTGAACGGTCCTTCCGGGATGGTTGTCGATCTGAATGGATTTCTTAGTTGGGATAGCACCGGACAGGCTTTTGGAAGCTATCCGGTTGAAGTGGAAGCCTCTGATAGTCGGGGAGGTCAGGTGAATCAGCTCTTTGAGGTCAATGTGGTGGGGGCAGCCTCCAACCAGTTGCCAGTCGTGGTAAGCACACCTGGACCTTTGGCCGTGGCTGGTCAGCTTTATCGTTTTGATCTGGTTGCTGAAGACCCTGATGGAGATCCAGTCACCTTTGATCTGGTCGGCGCGCCTACTGGTGCCTTCTTTGATGAGGGCACGGGACAACTGCTCTGGGTGCCGGATTTCAGTCAGCTGGGTACGCATACTATTTCCATTGATGTCTTTGATCCTTTCGGCGGAGGGACCTTTACCTTCGACGTGTTGGTTCAGGATCAGAATCAGCCGCCAGTCTTTACCTCGACACCACCAGCGACTGGTTCAGTCGGTAATCCATACATCTATGATTTCAGTTTTGAGGATCCTGAAGGGGATGCGGTCACTGTAGCGCTACGCAACTTTCCTCGCGGGATCTTCCTGGATGAATTTAATAATCGGATTCTCTGGACCCCGATTGCTTCACAAACCGGGATCACCAATGTGACCCTCCGAATCACTGACGCGGCTGGAAATAACACTGATCAAATCATACCAATCGAGATCTTTGCTCTTCCTGAAAACGGATTGCCAGTGGTAGTCAGTGATCCTGTGCTCAAAGTAGATCCGGATAGTGATTATCAATATCAGATTGAGGTCAATGACCCGGATGGTCCCTTTACCTTTGCCGTGCTGGATGGCCCTGCTGGCTTAGCCGTCGATCCTGTTACAGGACTAGTGAGCTGGAATTCCAGTGGAACACCTGATGGAATTTACAGTGTCGAAATCGCCATTACTGATAGTCAGTCCAGCACCCGCCTTCTTTCTTATGAGATCACTGTAGGATTGAATGCTGCCCCAGTGATCCAGTCGTCTCCGATCCTGGAAACCTTTGTCAATTCACTCTACCGCTACAGCCTGGTCGTGACCGATGCAGAGAATGATCCTATTACTTACAGTCTGCTCACAGCTCCGGAAGGAATGACCATTACGGAAGCGGGTGTCGTGCAATGGAGCCCGTCAGTCGCCGGGACATATCCGGTTGAGGTTCTGGTTGTTGATGACTGTGGTAAGTCCGCCACTCAGGCCTTTGATCTCATTGTTTCGGACGACATCACCGCACCAGTGGTGACTCTGATACGAACGATCAATATCATCAACCAAGGTGAGCAGGTAGGCTTCCGGGTTTCTGCCAATGATGATTCCGGGCTCATTGTGGATAGTCGCTTAACTTATCTGAAGGACGGGTCTACTGAAGAGGTGAGCGTGCCACTCGGTTCGGCCGCATCCACCTTTATCACCTTAACTGAACCGGGGATTTACCAATTCACCGGATCTGCAGTCGATCCGTCCGGGAATGTCGGAACGGATGTAAAACAAGTGCGTGTTCTGGCACCTGGAGATAACGACTTTCCTTTTGTCACTCTGGATACGGAATTCATTCAAGACCAGCTCACTACTGATTTTGAGGTTCCCTTAGCCTTACAGGCTGCTTTGACCATTGATGTCCCGGGAGTGGTCCGTTCCCCAGTCGATATCAAGGGGACGGTTAATGATGATAATCTGGTATTTTACCGTTTAGAAATAGCTCCGCTGGCACTTGCTAATCTGGATAACCCGCAGATTAATGACCCGGATTACGTTCTCCTCAGTGAAGGGAACACCAATGTCGATGATGAAATTGTTGGAATTGTTGATCCCTCACGCTTTGCCAATGGTCCTTATTATGTGCGCATTCTGGCTGAGGACGTGAATGGTAATGTCAATTTCCAGGGAGTAGTCCTGAATATAGATTCAGATCTTAAGCTCGGTCGCCTGACCTATGCCATTACCGACCTGAACATCGATCTGGTTGGGTTGCCGATCCAAGTGACCCGCATCTACGATTCGCTCGAGGCGGACCAGACTGGCGATTTCGGCCACGGTTGGAAGATGGCGTTCCGGGAAGCTCGGTTAGAAGAATCGGCAGAAAAGGCCAGAAATGAAGATGTGCTTGGCCTGTTCGTAGCTACTGCCTTTAAAGTGGGAGACCGGGTTACCGTGACCAATCCGGAAGGCCGGAAAGTAGGCTTCACCTTCCTGCCAGATCTTCAGGATACGGGGGCGGGTGTCTTTGCCGGTCCGGGAGCAGGCCTCTTTGGCACCACCTTTAAGCCTCGCTTTATTCCGGACCCCGGGGTTTATGACCGCCTGGAGGTCGATAATGTGACCTTATCCGTTCAGCCGGATGGCACCGTCACCACCTATCTCATTACTCTGCCCTATAATCCGGAGACCTATCGCCTGATTACTAGAGATGGCACGGTTTACACTTACTCTGATGATGGGGCAGATGATCTGCAATCCATCCGCGATCGTAATGGTAATGTCCTTTCGTTCTCTAATGGGCGGATCAGCCACTCTTCAGGAGCGGAAATAATTTTTGATCGGGATTCTCAGGGACGGATTACCAGGATCACTCACCCGACACCGGAAGGGGGCACCGCCGAAATCGACTATGAATACGATGCCAACGGCGACCTCATTAAAGTCACGGATCAGGCGGAATACGAGACGACTCTGGCTTATTATCAAGGGCAGAATGTTGCTGATCCTGAGTTCCGCGGGCCTCAGCATTACCTGAAAGATATTATTGATCCTGATGGGAATCCGGTGGCCTTGACCCAGTATGACGCAGAAGGGCGTCTTTCCCAGATCACGGACGGGGAGGGAGTCACCACCAATATCTTCTATGATGTCGAGAACCGGACGGAGACCCGCATCAACGCGCCGGGCACCGCCATTGAGACTCAAACCGTCACCACTTACGACGAGCGGGGGAATGTGGTTCAATCGATTGATGAGCGGGGCACCGTCTCCACCACCATTTATGATGAGGATGATAATCCGATCTCCATCACACCCCGCTGTGGATGCACCACGACCCGTGATTATGATGAAAATGGCAATGTCACCCGGGAGACAGATCCGGAAGGCGGCACCACCTTCTACTCCTATGATAATTTCAGTAATCTGCTCAGTGAGACCGATGAACTGGGACGCACCACCCGTTATAGCTATGACGACTTCGGTCAGCTCACCCGTATTGTCAATGCGGAGGGGAATATCACCACCATGACCCGGGATACCTCTGGACGGGTGACCGCCATCTTTGATCCGCTCGGTCGTCAGACCCGCTTTGAATACGCCCCTAATAATGACCCCTTCCGTCAGCAGAGACCGCGGAAAGTCATCCGCCCGGATGGTGCAGAGCTCTCATTCACTTACAACGCCTTCGGTGGGGTCACCTCCGCTGCGGATGAAAACGGAAATACGCAGGTGCTGGAGACCGATGAAGCCGGTCTCCTCATCGCCCGGGTCGATGCCCTTAATCAGCGCACCGAATACCGCTATAACAACCGGGGTGAAGTCATTGAAATGGAGGACCCACTCGGTGCCGTCACCAGGATGAACTATGACCTGGCCGGGCGGATCATGGAAAAGATCGATGCCAATCCTGATCCGGAAGGGGAAAATGGGGAACTCGATGTCGATATGGCCTACACATACGATGAGCTGGGACGGCTAAAAACAGCTACCGATGCCCTTGGAAGAACGACGACCCGGGTCTACCGTCCTGATGGCGCGGTCGAGAAAATCATTCAACCGGATTTAACAGAAATCACCTTTGAGTACGACAACGCCGCCCGCCGCACCGCCGTCATTGATCCCAATGGCAACCGCACCGAATTCACTTACGATGGAAATGGTCGGATCGACAGCCGGACTGATCCGCGCGGACAAGTTGAATTCTACGTTTACGACGCCGCCGACAATCTCATCCAGGTCACTGACCGGAATGGCCGTATCCGCCAATTCACCTATGACAACCTGGACCGGCTCATCAGAGAAACTTGGATCTCCAGTGCGGGTGAAGTGGTCAAAGTCAGCGACCTTGAATACGATGCTCTTGGCAATCTCCTCTCCGCTTCCGATGAGGTCGCCGGCTTCGGCTTCCTCTATGATAACCGGAACCGGGTCGAGAACATAACCTCCACCTATGCCGGTGAGGGGCCCTTTACCCTCGGCTATGGGTATGACGCCGCCTCCCGGGTGCAGTCTGTCACAGACAGTGCCGGGGTTCAGGTCGCCATGGAATACAATGACCGCAATGAAGCCACCGCCCTCAACTGGTCCGTGACCACCACCAATGCTGCTCTGACCGGCTTCCAGCCCGCTCGGGTCGAAATGGAGCGTAATAACATCGGCGACATGACTGAGATCAGCAGGTATTTAGATCTCGCAGGTTTAATTTCCGCGGGTAAGACCACCTACTCGTTCGACCGCCAACGCATGGATAGCGGCTTCGCCCCCGCTGCTTACAACGCCCAGGGCGACGCCGACCGCTTAGCCAACCTGAGAGAAACCTCCAGCTTCGGCCCCCTCCAGATCACCCCGCAGACCGATGATTTATTACTCCCCGGCAACCAGCCCTTACAAAGAATCGGAAGTGTCACGCACACCAACCAATCTGGAACTCAGGAAAGCAGGAATGACTATATGTATGATGCTGCTGGTCAGTTAATAACAGAAACCCTCTCTGTGCCCTCTGTGAACTCTGTGGTTAAAAATTACAACTACGATCCAACGGGCCAGTTAGAAAACGTCACCTCAGCGGACACAGCGTCTTTGCGCGAGAACTTTTCTTACGACGACTCCGGGAACCGACTCAGCTCCACTGCTGACGGCTCACAGCTCACCACATACACAGTCATCGGAAACAACCGCTATCAAGACGTCACCGTTGATGGAATTCTCTGGACCTTCGGATACGATGAGGAAGGCAACCTCATCAGCAAAGCCTCCGTGGCCGCCGGAGAAGTCTGGCTCTACCATTACGATCACAGAAATAGAATGATCAAAGCCGAGAAGCGGCCAGATATGGTATCACCGGCTATCCAAACCACCACCTTTACGTATGACCTCTTTGATAGAAGAATCGCCAAGGAAACCGTCTCAGTTACCCAATCCCTTAATCACTCAATCACCTACAGATACAACGGCGACATGGTGTGGAGTGAGAAAGTAACCACGAATGGGCTCGAATCAGACACGAATTATTACCTAACTGGAGATCGCATTGACCAGTGGCTGGCGAAACAGACTCTGGATAGTGGTTCAGCTACGCTGAATTGGTATCAGGCGGATAGGCTGGGCTCAATTACGGGCATCGCCGATGAAAATGGCACCACGACCGTATCAACCACGTATTCAGCGTTCGGTGTCATCCAAGACCAGGCATTCATTGATAGTCAAGAAGGCACCGTCTTTGGCTTTACTGGTCGTGAATTTGATCCCGAGACTGGTCTCTACTACTACCGCGCCAGATATTATGATCCACACTTAGGGCGTTTTATCTCCGAGGATCCGATTGGGTTAGAGGCTTCGGGTGAAATAAATTTGAAAAGATATTCCTTAAATTCTCCTCAAGAGCATACAGATCCATCAGGCAATTCGCCCCTGTTTCAGTACGGATCAAACGCGCTGCGTGTCTACTACGAAGAGAGTCTTGAATTCAAAATATTCACATCTTATATAGAAGCCGCTTTTATTGGACACTTTAGCCAAATAGCTTTCTCCTTTGGAAAAATTTTGACTACTCGTAGTGCTTGTCAAAATTATGCACATGGCATATATGGATTATATTCAGCTTACAATTCTGGATTTTTTATAGCTTTAGGATACATAGGTCCTACTACTCCTTTAGCTGCAATAAAAATTACAGCCGCAAGATATTGGGCGCAAAGCCAGCTGACTTTGAATTACTGGCGAGCTTTAAGGAATTGTGGAAGTAAGCCAGAAATTTGATTTACAGTATGCGACAGTGTAAGAAATGTGGTTATATAGACCCTGATCTTAAGTCCTCTTCGACGAAGAATCTTTGGTCAGTCTTAAAATGGATAATGGTAATACTCTTTGTTTTATTGGCGGTCTTCCCATTGTTGATAGGGCCTCCAAAAATTTTGAACAAACTAATAAGTATTGAGTCAGAACTTGGATTTGCTCTGTTTTCGCTTTTGATTTCAGGATTTATATTTTTATTTTTTCGTTATGGTCTCGAGCTTATTGCTAGGCTGATTGGGTACAAAAAGTGTCCTAAATGTGGCGAATTATTTTAAGAAAAGGTATTTGCTTAACTGCTATCGGTTGCTGCAAGTGAGAGGGGTCATGAGAGGGGTCAGTAGTCGGAGAGGGGTCAGTAGTCGACACTTGACACATTGAGTTACCGGTTTAGTAGTTTTAGGTGGCGCGGAAGACGCGAGTTGAGTATGAAAATGCCTGTTACCACGTCATCGCGCGTGGGAACCAGAGAGCACGCATTTTTAGAACAGCATTGGACTACGAGCTTTTTCTGAACAGTTTAAGTGAGGCCGTTCCCAGGTTCCGCGTCTTGGTGATGTCCTACTGTCTGATGCCGAATCACTATCATCTGGCGATTCGGACCCCGGAAGGAAACCTGAGCCGGATGATGGCATGGTTCCAAACAACATTTACGGCACGCTACCGGGCACGATACAAACTCTGCGGGCACGTTTTTTCTGGGAGATATAAGGCTCAATTGGTGGAAGATAACGACTATCTGAGGACACTGTTGCTCTACATTCATCTCAATCCCATACGCAGTCGTAAGTCAGGTAAGCTGCAGTTTAATGGGAAGTATGCGGATCTGCTGGCATACCCATGGAACAGTCATCTCAATTACCTCGGAAAGAAAAAGCAGGACTGGTTTGATCAAAGTGGTCTGAAGTTCTGGGGTGGTCAATGGACTAAGGCATCCCGCCTCTATGAAGAGGAAGTGAAATCCCTGATCAAAAAAGAACCTGAGGACTGGCACCATAAAGTGCAGTTGGGGCTAGCAGCTGGTAGCGAGCGTTTTATCGAAAAATTAAAAACTCAGCTCAAGCAAAAGAAGAAAATCGGTAAAGAGACCGGCTTGAAAGAAATAAATCATTTGCGCTCAGAAGAAATCAAGAAGCGATTAAAACCTGAGCTAGCCCGGCTATCCGATCAGCGAATCCGAATATGGGCAAGAGTCAGGTTAATCGGAGAGCGTCCAGTCGATTTGGCCCGTGAGTTCAAGTATCGTGACGGCGGAAGCATTCTGCAAATTGTTAAACGCACGGAGAAGCGTGCGAAGGTTGATGATCTTACCCGGAAAAAGGTCAGGCGCTTGGAAAGGATTGTGTCAAGTGTCGACTACTGACCCCTCTACAGTGTCGACTACTGACCCCTCTACTGACCCCTCTACTGACCCCTCTACTGACCCCTCTATGACCCCTCTATGACCCCTCTATGACCCCTCTACCCTCTATAATCGTGAGACAGGGAATTTTAAGTAAACTACTCAAATCAATGATGATTATTTCG
>JBCBYL010000226.1:0-2064 GCA_039815855.1 Verrucomicrobiota bacterium | reverse complement strand
TTACTGGGAGCAGATTTTCACAGAAAATAATCGATGACTCGTGAATTGAGGAGGCGAAGTCCCTTTGGGACAATGATGATCAAAAGAATCCCAGTCACGATCGTTCCCGCGATTGATACCATTGGGGACGGAACAGGAAGCTGATACTCTAAGACTGAAGCTGCCCCCATCATTTCACGGAAAAACGGAACCGGGTTCCAATTCCACCCGCCTAGGGTGCTATTATTCTGAATGAACCCTATTTCTGTGAAAATCTGCTCCCAGTAAAACGAGCTCATTAAGCCCGCTAGAACGGCCGGAATAGAGGCCAGGAACAACTTGAAGATTCGGTTCGTGGGCGAACCCAGAACGTGTCGCAAAATAAGCAAAGATCCTCCCAGCCCAGTAATGACACAGGCCGGAGGATAACTCAGAGCAATTGCTATCCAGCAGACGATCAGAGGAATCGCTTTCCAGAGGAGGTGCCGACTCAGTGCCCTCTCCGCCAATCCGTTCAGGTATCGTTCAAAAAGGATGAGCGAGCTGAGCGAAACGCACAGAGCGATGCTTTGACTCAAGTAGGTAAAGCTTAAGAAAAAGTAGGAAAAGGGGTAGCACCCAATCAGCAGCGCCATGAAGGGATTCAAGGGGCGCACTCCTGAAATCAGGGATAATCCCAGCAAACAGACCAGGATGGAGAAAAAAAGAATCGTCCCGTTGATTAGCAGCACAGTCGGCATTCCCGGTAGGATTTCGGCCACCATGGCGGGAACCGCAACAAACCCGATGCGGGCACTGTATTGGACCTGGTTTTGCACGCTCGGGCTGATGATCGTGTCCTGTTGGAGATAATCCGCATACCGCCCTCCATTATTTTGCAGGTACTGCACCATGGAGACGTAATCAAAGAGGTCGGCAGATCCCCAGTAGTCACTGGTGCGTGCTCCTCCAGATCCGATGAGGATGGAGCCCATCGCGATCATGATCAGGATCAGGCACAGGTATGGTTTCCAATGTGTCTGAAGCACAGCCGCCGCAGCACGCATTGATGCCTCATCTCTCCAATAGAAGCTGAATGCGGAAAGAGTGATCAGCGTTGCATAAGTTGGGAGTGCATACTGCTGAGCACTCAAGCCCATCAACGAAAGACTTCCTCCGAAGATCGCCATCGATGAGATCCCGATGACTGGGAAGAGAATTAACCAAAGTTCTGATTTAGATGTGGGGAGGAAACGTAAGCTCCAGAGGCCTGCCAGACCAAAAAAGAAATAGAAAAAAACAATCGTCAGACCAAAGTCGAAAAAATTGAGTATAGAGATGATAAACGTGTTATCCATTAGATCGACGTATGTTAGTGTCTCTTACATAACCAACTGAAGTCTATCCTAAAATAGAGCATCATTCTCAACTTCCTTATGACCTATCTCCAGTTCCATCTGTTCTTTAATGTTCCTCTTCTCTTTTTTTTGGCTTTAGCAGCGGCTCCCTTCCTGCTCGCTAGCCAGGTCATCATCGCCATTTTGATCGTACTGGCTATCGTCATGGTCTTTACAACCCCTTGGGATAATTACGCAGCATTTAAAGGCATCTGGGGCTTTTCTGAAGGGCAATACACCAAGAAGATCGGCTACCTCCCGATTGAAGAGTACCTCTTTTTCATCACCCAAAGCCTACAAGCCATGATGCTGACCATGATCATTAGTTCCTGGCTACCGGAAATTGAAACCATCGCAACTTCCTTCACTCTGTTCAGTCCTGGCTCCCTCGCCATTGGACTCGGCATTTCCGCTATCTTTATCCTCATTGGCTGGAAAGTCGGACTACCACTCGCTCCCTTCAGTAAGTGGCAATACACATGGCATTTGTTCTTCTGGTTCGGCCTCGTCTGGTCTCTCCAGCTTTGGGTTGGCTGGTCGATTCTTCTGCCCAGATGGCCGATCCTGCTCGGGGTCACCCTTCTTCTTGAATCCGGAAATTTGCCTCTGGTCAAAAAACCAGATGTTGAATTTGACCGCGATGATATCCGCAATGGTCAGCCAGGTGCCAAGAAGAAGGGTGACCGCGAGCAGGATCGGCCATCTGGGC
>JBCBYL010000067.1:0-13260 GCA_039815855.1 Verrucomicrobiota bacterium | reverse complement strand
TGCTTTAGTTGCGATCACCATCTCATCACGATGTGCGGCCAGATCCGTATTGAGAACTCGTCCAAACTGGTATTCAGCCATTCCGCCTGGAGGCCCATAGTTATTTGCCAGGTCAAAATAGGTAATTCCTTCCTGAAAGGAAAAGCGGCAGAGATCCCTCGCCTTTTCATAGGTCTCGAAGTTATGCCAGCCCCCTAGAGCGAGGAGAGATAAATCGAGCCCACTCTGTCCGCAGCGGCGATACTCCATCTGACTATATTTTGCTTTCATCCTGAAAAGATTGCCATTTGCACAAAACTCTGTCGATCTTTGCTGTGTGGACTTTTCAAATCCTCCACAAACGCCATCATCAAAACATGCGTGTCATCCGATACCTCAATTCTTCCGGAAAGGCCCTCTATGCTGACGAAAATCCAGATGGTCATCTGACTCCCCTGATCGGATCGATAGAAGATGGCTTTACCTTGAGCAGCGGAACCGTCGATTTTCAGAAACGTCTGGCACCCGTCAGCCCGACTCAGATCATTTGCATCGGACTCAACTATCGACGTCATGCCGAAGAAACCCGTTCAGAAGTTCCGGACCATCCCGTCGTTTTCATGAAATCACTCAATACAGTTTGTGCTTCCGGTGATCCGATCCTTCTCCCTCGTCACCGTCGCAGTAAACGGGTGGATTATGAAATTGAACTCGCGTTTGTGATTGGAAAAAAAGCGAAAAACATCAAGCGGGAGGAAGCATTGGAGTTCATCGCTGGGTATACGATTGCCAATGACGTCAGTGCTCGCGATTGGCAAAAATGGGGTGGAGGCGGTCAGTGGGTCGGAGCGAAATCATTTGATAGCTTTTGTCCAATCGGTCCTTGTCTGGTTACCTCTGAGGATATCCCCAATCCGCAATCTCTCCAATTGAGGACGACCATCAATGGCGAAATCCTTCAGAACTCGAACACCTCAGACATGATTTTCAGCATTGCTGAAGTGATCGAATTCCTGAGCGGGAGCACGACCCTCCTTCCCGGTACACTTGTTCTCACCGGAACCCCGGAAGGAGTCGGGATGGGACGTGAGCCCATGCGCTTCCTCCAACCCGGTGATCAGATCGAAATGACAATTGAGAAAATTGGCTCATTAATCAATCAAGTGACTGAAGAGCCGCTCTAGGATCAGTATCTAAATCGTCACTTTTTTGTTACATTCTGCTTGATGCCCCACTGACATCTGTTTGACTTCAGACGTGACGGGAGTTTTCGGTAATCAGCTGCAGATTTTTTCGGGTTCTGCCAACAAGCCACTGGCAGAATCGATTGCCAAGTACTTAAATGTCCAGCTCGGTCAGGCCACCGTCAGTGCCTTCCCGGATGGAGAGAGTTTCGTCAAATACGAAGACAACGTCCGTGGGAATGATATCTTTATCATCCAGCCAACCAGTCCCCCGACCAACCATCACTTAATGGAACTGTTCATCATGCTGGATGCCGCGCGCCGTGCCAGTGCAGGCCGCATCACCGCTGTGGTTCCTTTTTATGGCTATGCCCGCCAGGATCGCAAAGATCAGCCACGTGTCCCCATCACCGCAAAGCTGGTGGCGAACCTTCTTGTCGCCGCGGGAGCCAATCGAGTCCTGACCGTTGACCTCCATGCACAACAGATTCAGGGCTTCTTTGATATCCCTGTGGATCACCTCTATGCAGCACCGGTTTTCTTTCAATATCTCCAAACTAAACACCTGCACGATCCCGTGGTGGTTTCACCGGATGTCGGCGGAATGAAAATGGCGGCTGCTTACGCGGATGCTCTCGGTGCAGGTTTAGCTATCGTTGCTAAGCGCCGGATTAACGCTGAGGAAACACAGGCTCTCTACCTCGTCGGAGATGTGAAAGATCGGGATGTCCTTATCGTTGATGATATGACCGAAACCGCAGGCACGGTCACCTCAGCTGCCAAGACGGTCAAAGCCGCTGGTGCCCGGAAAGTCTATGCTGGGATCAGTCACGCGATCCTGCAGGAAAAAGGACTCGACCGCTTACGAAATTCAGAAATCGAAGAATTGATCACCACTGATTCAACCCAAGTGGACACCAATGGACTCAACATCAAGGTTCTTTCTATTGCTGAACTTCTTGGCGAAGCGATCCGACGCATCCACTATGGTGAATCGGTCTCCTCCCTCTTCGAAGTACCTTCCGGTAAAAAAATAGGCTTCTAGGATTCTCATTCTCATGAATCAACGTGTTCTCCTTATTGGCCTTCGAGCAGATGCAGTCGACTATGAAAAGTGGGATAAGCTTTCACCGGAAAAACTGGAGGCCGCCTTTACCGAAGTCATCACTGAACTCGAGGAAGCCGGCTATCAGCCGCAATGGTGTTTAACGGACACCGGAGCCACAGCCTGCGAACAAATTCAATCTGCACTCAAAGAGACAGAACCCGAAATTGTTCTCATTGGAGCCGGAGTTCGAGCTGATGGGGCAAACCTGTTTCTCTTTGAAAAGGTGATTAATCTCGTTCATGAGCACGCACCGCAGGCAAAAATCTGCTTTAATCGCCTTCCTTACGACTCGCTCGATGCCGTCAAAAGGTGGAGCTAGTGCGTTAGTCGCCTATTGCTTTCAGGACAGCGTCGAGATCAGGTGCCAGCGGCGTTAAGTCACCTGTCACCGTCTTCACTGCGGTGTCTGGATCCTTGAGTCCGTGGCCAGTCATCGTTGCAGTAATCACAACACCCTCAGGAACCTTCTTCGCTGCTAAGGCTTTCTTCAGTCCTGCGAGAGGTGCGGCACAAGCGGGTTCAACGAAAACCCCCTCATGAGAGGCAACCATCTGGTAGGCTTCGAGAATTTCTTCATCAGTCACCTTTCCGATCAGACCCCCAGATTGGTCTCGAGCCGCTTCTGCTTGTTTCCAACTCGCAGGATTCCCGATCCGGATCGCGGTCGCGATTGTTTCCGGTTTTTCGACGACCGCCCCATCAACAATCGGTGAAGCTCCAGCCGCCTGCCAACCCATCATGACGGGCAGCTTTGCGATGATCCCATCATCAAAATACTCCTGATAGCCTTTCCAGTAAGCAGTGATGTTTCCGGCATTCCCGACCGGGATGAAGTGCATGTCAGGAGCCCTGCCCAGGGTATCGCAGATTTCAAAGGAAGCGGTTTTCTGTCCTTCAATCCGGAATGGGTTGATCGAGTTCACGATTTCGATTTCATCGCGGTCTCCGAGCTGGCGGACAAGATTGAGGGCCTGATCAAAGTTTCCATCAATGGGAATGATTTGAGCACCGTAGGCCAGGGCCTGGGCTAATTTCCCTAAGGCGATTTTACCATGGGGAAGAATGACAACGGACTTCAGTCCTGCCCGGGTGGCATAGGCGGCGGCGGCGGCAGACGTATTACCGGTGCTGGCACAAACCACCACTTCCGCTCCACGCTCCTTGGCCTTACTCATGGCCATGGTCATGCCCCGATCCTTGAAAGAGCAAGTCGGGTTCATTCCTTCAAATTTGAGATAAAGCTCAAAGCCTCCACCGAGAGCTGCAGCCAGTCTCGGGGCTGGGAAAAGCGGTGTATTCCCCTCGTAAAGAGTGACCACCGGAGTGGCATCAGTCACTGGGAGACGGTCCCGATAGTGTTCAATTAATCCAGGCCATTGATTCATGAGAAATCCTCCACGCGTATAATTTGACAGGGTCCTTTGACGACATCTAACTGTTCTACCTCTGCTATGGCAGATCGCAAATCTGCTTCCTTGGCTCGATCCAACAGCATGACCAGCGGAATCGCTTCTTCTTCATGTTCTTCGGGCTGAAAAACAGAGGAAATACCAATCTTCTTCTCTCCTAAGATTCTCGCCACCTGGGCCAGAACACCGGGTCGGTTTTCGACAAGCAGGCGAGCGTAAAATGGGGTCACAACCTGATCTCGATCAATCACCTGACCGTGCGCCTGGTGACGTCTGAGTTTCCGAGGTGCGGCCTCATTCAATATGCCTTGCCCTGCTTCGATGACGTCACTGATGACCGCACTCGCTGTCGGGTCTGCGCCGGCACCCCTGCCATAATATAGCGTATGCCCGACCACATCTCCTGTCACAGTAACAGCATTAAAGACACCGGTCACCGATGCCAGGATATGGTCTTCTGGAATGAGCGTAGGGTGAACCCGCACTTCCACTGCACTTCCCTCTATGGGCTTCATGGTCGCCAGGAGAATGATCCGGTAACCCAGTTTGCGGGCAAAGAGAATATCAGCTGCCGTAATCTCACGAATCCCTTCAACCAGGACATCCTCCATAGGGACCCAGAAACCAAATGCCAGCGTTCCCAGAAGGGCAGCCTTATGGGCGGCATCAATTCCATCCACGTCGAGACTCTCATCCGCTTCCGCGTAGCCCAGCTCCTTCGCTTCTTTCAATATCGGCTCGAATTCCAATCCCTCGTTCGACATCCGGGACAGGATATAGTTACAGGTGCCGTTGATAATTCCATGAATGCTGAGAATCCGGTTCGCACTCAGTCCTTCGCTCAGTGCTTTCACAATCGGGATCCCTCCCGCAATGCTCGCTTCAAAGAAAATCGAGACCCCGGATTCTTCCGCTTGAGCAAAGAGGGATTCGCCACGCTCTGCGAGCAATGCCTTATTCGCAGTCACCAGCGGTTTACCTGCCTGGAGTGCTGCTTGGGCCAAGTCGTATGCTTGATCCGTTCCTCCCATCAACTCGACGACGATATCGACAGACGGATCATCGATCACCTCGGAAGGCTGATCCGTAAGCAAGGTTGGATCAAGCCCACGGTCTTTAGTCAGGTCGCGCACCGCAACCTTGCGGACAGCGATCCCGGCACCCAGGCGCTCCTCTAGAACGGTGGCATTCTCAGTCAGGTGCTTGATGACCCCACCTCCGACGACACCGCAGCCGATGAGGCCTACTCCGATTTCTTTCTTATCGTTCACAGGGCGAAGATGAAGCCAAAGAATCACTCATGTGGCAAGCCACGATTCCAATCCTCTCATCCACTTTCCTGAACCAACACCTTGAACTGAGCTCCCATCATCTCCGGATGCATTAACGTCTTAAATTGTCTGAGCTTAGCCGCCATTTCGGTATCCTCAGGATTTTCCCGAATCTGCCATTCCCATTCCTGAAGCAATCCCCTCGCCGCTTCCTGGACCAGGAAATGATGCTGGTCCGTATACGTCCTCAATTTCAGGCCACATTCCTGCCCGGCTGAGATCAAGAGGTCAAAATTCACGTCAGCCGTGATGTCCTGACTTCCGGGTTGAAATAAAAGGTCATCACTCCGCTGATGATTATGATACGCCCGCGCGGTTCCGTTCTTCCGTTCAGGCTGGTAGTACTCCTCAGCGCGGTGTCCATAATCAAAGGTGAGGACGACGAGTTGATCAGAAAGACCGCTAATCTCCTTTATCCACTCTTGAGCACTCGTTTGGACCTCGCTTCGATACCCCTCCATTTCTGGAAGTTTCCACTTTTTGATTTCATTCCAGAGTGTCCCTTCCGGAATCGACTGAGTCTGCCAGATGAACTCACCCTCAGCCCCTATACTCACCTTCTCCTCGAGCCATTGACCTCCGGAATAAAGAACCCGGTCAAACGGGAAGGCATCTACCAGTTCATTTGAAATAAAGACAGTGAATACCTCGGAGGAGGAACATGTCTGACCAGATTCCACCCAAGATAGTTTTTCTGGGTGTCCGGCTTTCCCCAGCGTTTCTGTTTGTCTCTCTACCTTTTCGGAAAAAGGCTCGATGATGATAGCCTGGACAGCTGCATAGGCCTCGGGGGATCGTTTTCGCATCGAACTCAGGATGTCCGAGATCCAGTTCCCCTGCTCTGCTCCTTGTTCGATAATCCTCCAGGAAGCAGGCCTTCCTTTCTGTTCCCATTCTTCGATGAGAAAACAGCTAACGATCTCTCCAAAAACCGGCCCCACACTGACACTGGTGATAAAACTCCCTTTACGCCCCGTCACCTGCTGACCGCTTCGATAAAATCCGCCCTCGGCATCGTAGAGGGCCAGATCCATAAAGCGGGAAAAAGAGATCGGACCCGATCCCTTAATGAGTTCACGGATCGCCTTCACGGGTCAGTCTCCGGTGTGATTCTCAGAAACACGGGATGAAAAAGGGGGGAAATGGGAAAAAAGGGGGAAAAAGATGGATGGGTTGCTTAACGCTTGTTCCAGTCAAAGACGCCTTTTTTGTAGGCATACCAGTGACCGACTTCCAGGAGGAGGACAAAGAGGACCATCGACCAGAGTAAGCTCCAGCCCAGCGTGCCGAGCAAATCCCGAAAGCTGACCGCCCAGGGATACATGAAAATCACTTCAATATCGAAAAGGATGAAAATCATCGCCACGAGGTAGAATTTGACGGAGAACCGTGGTTGAGCTGGCCCAATCGTGTCTTTACCACATTCGTAAGCCTTATCCTTACCACTGTCTTTGCGGCCCTTCTTCCCCAGTATCATGGAAGTTACGACACCCCCGACAGCAACGGCAAGCGCCAGGCCAAATTGTATAATTAACGGTCCATATGCCTCGATCACCCACATAACAAAGCCGCCAACGGTCCAATTAACAAGCAAATTTGAAAACCTAACCGGATGAATATAGAAAAAAATAGCCCCTCGCATTAGACAAATTCCAAATCAAGGTAAAACTCTTATAATGAAGAACCGACCTTCCGCAGGAAAAAATGGCAAAAACGCTAAGAGCGGGGAATCTCGTCCAAAGGCTTCCAGTAAAATGATGCGCCCAAAACAGAAACTGAAAGGAATCTCCCGTATTGATCAGCCTGATAAGCACAATCATGGCTGGTTCGTTCGCGTCACCCGCAATCGACGCACTTTCTCAGAATTTTTTGCAGACAAAAAGCACGGTGGGAAAGCAAAGTCACTGGTCGCAGCGAAAGAGGGCTATGAAAAGCTCCGTGCAAAGCATCCTCCGATGTCACGGAAAGATTTTGCTCAGATCCAGCGTCGCCGCAATTCTTCCGGCATTGTCGGAGTCACACGACTCACGAAAGTCGTCCGCGGGAAGGAATATCATTTCTGGCAGGCCACCTGGAGTCCAGTCCGCGGTGAGATCCATAAAAAGGCATACTCAATTAGTAAGTATGGCGAAGAGAAAGCCCGTCTGATCGCGATCAGGAACCGTAAAAAAGGCCTGAAAACCATGACAGACTGATGGAGTAAGGAAGCTTGGCTTAAGGAAAAGGAAAGTCTTCGCTTGCCAACAAGGGACGGAGTCTACTCCGTCCCTCATCAAAAAACTCTTAAATAGAAGAATTACTGAACTTTGACGGCAGAATGAGGAAGGTAGGACACTGTCCTCTAATCAAGAACAGGGGTATCAAGGCCCAGGCTATACTCGACCCGATACTGGTGGTCATCCGGTAAAATCAGTTTCAACTCACCTTCTACGAATCGTTCTGCTTCAGCGAGGAGATCTGACTCACGTGCTTTCTGCACCGCTAAGGCCTGAAACGCATTCAGAGCAGCGGTCCGCTCCTGATCCCGGACTTTATTCCACCATCCGTCGTCATCGATGTATTGCACCTGACCCAGGGCCTCGACACTGAGCAGCTCTGCTCTGGGCAAGGTAATGACGACTTCCCCGGTCGCCTCATCATAGCTGATCGCGACCTCTTTCTTCAGATTAAACCCAGCCTTAGCCAGGAATTTCCCTTTGACCTGAATCGTCTTTTCACTTCCGAGCCACAGCTGTCTCCACTTGTATGTTGCATTCAGTTCACGTTCCGCAGCGGCAAATTCCGCAATCGGTGATACTTGCTCCTGGATGGTAACCGATTCGACGATGATCTGTGGCTGAATCTGGAGGATGCTCTGCAGTGCCTGGCCGGTCTCCCTCAACTTCTGATCGATTCCCTGAGCAACTTTCTCGGTAAGTCGAACCGGAGCCAGAATGGCTTCACGAGCAAGGAAGACGGCAGCGATGAGAATGGCTAAAAAAGCCAACACCTTCCATAGTTCGCGTCCGTTCATGAATCGGTTCAGGTTCTCCTCCTGATCAGCTCTTGGAGCCTGAGGCCACCTTAGACGTCGAGGTCCTTATCGGTGACCGCACCTTCACTGGCAGAGCACACGGTGTGAGCAAACTTGGCCAGCACTCCATGGCGGTAGTTTGGCTTGGGCTTCTTCCACTTCGTCTTCCGCTCTTTTAATTCCTTGGCAGAAATTTTCACCTCGAGCTTCTTGGTCTTGGCATCGATCGAGATAGTGTCGCCATTTTTGACCAGGGCGATCGGGCCTCCGACGTAGGCTTCCGGAGTAATGTGACCGACGACGAAGCCATGGGTTCCACCAGAAAAGCGACCATCCGTAATGAGCGCAACATCATTTCCTAATCCACGTCCCATGATCGCACTGGTCGGAGCCAGCATTTCACGCATCCCCGGGCCACCTTTCGGACCTTCATAGCGGATGACAATGACATCCCCTTTTTTGATCTTACCGTCCAGGATTGCCTTCATCGCCTGCGGCTCAGATCCATAGACTCTGGCCGTCCCGACAAATTTCGTTCCTTCTTTGCCAGAAATCTTCGCCACCCCACCTTCTGGGGCCAGGTTCCCTTTCATGATCACGATGTGGCCATCCTTCTTGATCGGATCGGATAAGGGTCGAATCACCGTCTGGCCTTTGGGGTAGGCTTTTACGGATTTGAGGTTTTGCGCAACGGTTTTTCCGGTCACGGTCATGCAGTCACCATGAAGAAACCCAGCCTTCAGGAGTTCTTTCATCAATGGAGTCAATCCACCAATGCCGACTAATTCAGACATCAGGTGTTTCCCACTGGGTTTGAGATCAGCCAGCACCGGTGTCTTTTTTCCGATGCGGGTAAAGTCATCAATGGTCAGCTTGACCCCTGCCGCGTGGGCCAGCGCCAGCAAATGAAGAACGGCATTCGTCGAACCTCCCAGGGCCATCACCACCGTAATCGCATTCTCGAATGCCGGGCGGGTCATAATATCCAGAGGTCGGATCCCTTTTTGAATCAGATTCAGAACAGCCTTACCTGCGGCCCGACAATCTTCCCGCTTCGCGTTCGAGACCGCAGCCTGAGCCGAGCTATTGGGCAAGCTCATCCCCATCGCCTCAATGGCAGAGGCCATCGTATTCGCGGTATACATCCCACCGCAGGAACCCGGCCCGGGAATAGCACACGATTCCACCGCTCCGAGCTGGTTTTCCGTCATTTCCCCTTTCGCATGCTTACCGACCGCCTCGAATACCGAAACAATATCCAGGGGCTCGTCAGGTTTTCTGGTCAGACATCCCGGTAGAATCGTTCCTCCATAGACAAAAACCGATGGCCGATTCAACCGCGCAATCGCGATCATGCAGCCGGGCATGTTCTTATCACACCCTCCAATCGCCACCATCCCATCGAGATTCTCGCAGCCCATGACCGTCTCGATCGAATCCGCAATCACCTCGCGAGAAACCAGCGAATACTTCATTCCCTCAGTCCCCATCGAAATCCCGTCTGAGATCGTGATCGTATTAAAAATGACACCTTTGCCTCCGGCCTTATCCGTTCCGCCGCAGGCTTCCCGGGCCAGTTCGTCAATGTGCATATTACAGGGCGTGACCATGCTCCAGGTCGATGCAATCCCGACCTGTGACTTTTGGAAATCCGCCTTCTTAAACCCGACTGGATAGAGCATCGCCCGGCTCGGCGCGCGCTCAGGCCCATCGACCATCGGTCCTGAATATTGGCGGTGGGGGGAAATGGAGTTCTGGTTCATGACGTTCTTCTTTCTCTTCGCATTTGGCATCGTTCCAAATTGAACTACTTCAGAGCTACGATCAAGCCGGTGTTTTTTTGTTTTGTTTTCCTCCCGATCCGACAAACTCCTCTTTGTGATACGTCACCTGACTTTTATCGGGATGATCAGCATGGCCTTAACCATTCTGACTTCCTGTTCCGACACCGTTGAAGAACCCATCCGGAATATCACGGCCTTTCCAGCGCCGTCCTTTGACCTGCCTGACCTCATGGGCCAGAATCACCGTTCTGATGACCTCAAGGGCAACCCGACCATCCTCGCCTTTTGGACGACTTGGGCACCATCCGCCGTCATGCAGCTCGAAGACCTCAAAGCCGTTCATCAACAGTATCAGGAAATCGGGGTCAAGGTCATTGCCGTCGCTCTCGATGAAGATGGAATCCGTGATCTCGAACTCTTTTCCCAGCACAGTGAGTACCCCTTCACCATCCTCATCGCACCACCCGACTTTCACGAAAACTTTGGTGGCATTGATGCCTTGCCCACCACCTTCGTCATCAATTCAAATTGGCAGATCATCAATCGCTACACAGGCCGGATCGGCCTCATCGAACTCAGTAAAGAAATCGACTTCCTCACCCAACCCAAGGAATAACTCCCCCTGATAAAACATCCTCCCCTGTCCGCTGTAGCTTCAGCGAAGGAGGAATAAGAGAGGTGCCTGAGCCTACCGAAGGCGGCCTGTGGGGTCGTAGTTCGCTATCAACCGAACGTAGCCCTCCCCTCTGTCATTGCGAGGAGCGCAGCGACGCGGCAATCCAGAAAACGCCATACCCAGCAGCTCATTGCTACGTGGCCAGTAGCCATCCACCTCTCCCGATCACGCGGTGAAACACTCGAATCCGCCTGCAACGTCTTTTCAACCCATACTCTCATCACATATAAGCATACATGAAATGACCCTAAATAAATCTATTTGGTTATATAACATCAAATTCCGTGCACTGCTTGCTTCTTCTTTACATTATAGTTAAACACACTATTGATGAGCAAGAAGCATGTTATGAAAAGCTCTGAATATACTACATGTTCGATATAAGAAATAATTTTATAGAGTGAAAATATTTCTCATCATATCTCTAAGCCTGCTATTTCCAGTCATCCTTTATTTTGGTTTCCTATTCTATACTCATGGTTTTAATCCAGATTTCATGAAGATAGATTCTTGTTTAGACGCCGGCGGAAGTTGGGACTATGAGAACAGAAAATGCCTTTACCCCGATACTCTCAAAGAATAATTTTGGTCAGATACCTTTTAGATATGTTAAAAAGAAATAGATCGAACAAAAGCGTAGTGCCAATTCTCTCGCTGCGCTCGTTCTTGGCACACGCTTAACGTTCTGTAGATTATGAAAACCGACCATAAGACAACACTATATTGGGTTCTTGCAATCGCGCTTAACCTATTTCTGTTTTACGAGTCATCTATGAGTGTATGGGCGTGGATTACTATTCAGGATATCAAGTCTTGGTGCGTAGAAAACAATCAGCCGGTAGACGATGTTTTATATAAGTTTTCACGTGGAGTAATCGAAGATTTTGAGGTTAAGAGTAAGGACGAAGTCACGGTAAGACCGTATGATAATTATCCCCTTTCTCGTTTAGGCTTCAGTTCTTACGACATCTCAGCCAGTAGTAGTGATACGAGTGGCGACGATACGTCTGATCAGGGCATTTCGGTATCAGTCACATCTACAAGCTATCTTCGTTTTTATGCCTCTCTTTCGGACAATATGGTGAATTTAATCTGTGTAGCCAGTATCGGCTTCTTCACTGGTCTCCTTCTCATAGGTATACAGTCACTTCGGAATCGGATGATAGACCCATTTCGTCTACTCATTAGACCCGCCCTAGGCGGATTAGCCGCAGCAATTTTATTTCTACTGATTCTTTCAGGTGGGGCCATTTTATGGAAAGGGGACACAGAGATAAGAAGCTTGTCAGTCGGATTGATCGGAATATTAGGTTCATTATATTTCGACAAAATACGGCATTTCATTGATAATAATTTTATAAAGAATACAGAACATAGCTGTTGAGCCAGCAGCTTACACTCTTCGCGTTCCAGCAGTTGCTCACAGCTAACGTTATAGAAAAAAATGTCCGAGAATAATTACCTCTTTGTAGATGGATCATCATTGCTTGGTGACATTAACCGTTTATGGAACGACCGACCAGCGTTTCGAGATAATAGGCTCATAGTTTCTCGATTTCAGTATCATTTCACCAGATTCTATCCTGCATTCGTAAACGGATACAAAAGGTTCAGCTTCTATTTCGTAGAGAAAGAAAATAGAACCAAAAAGTATATTGACCTCCCGAACTTCACGAATCCCGGTGAAGTAGAAGACATTCATATAAAGCACTGCGGAGCACTCCTTCCAGGCTCGAAAAAATTCCAGAATTGGATAGAAGGCAATTCACCTCCGCAGGTGGTCATGGACCGACTCAACAAAGCTGAGAAAGCGGTCGACACACAAATTTGCTGCGACGCTTTACAGCTAGCAGGGCTAGGCAAATTAGATCGCTTGATGCTCTATACGAACGACTACGATTTCATGCCTTTGCTAGATACGATGAAAGCGTTCGGTTGTAATGTCAGTCTCTTCCAGCTTACCAGCAAAGACGTGAACAAGAAGCTGGTTGCTAATTGCGATTCTTATCATGTTCCAGATGCGCAGCGTCTACTGCATATGTTTGGCCTCAAAGACGAAAATTGAATACTATAACCAGTCGATGGTCTCAATTCCTTTCGCGCTCCGCGCTACAGTATTGAGACATCTCCACGTTATGTAATATGAAAATAGATCCAAAATTACATATTCTTGATCAGCTTGTAAGCAAGGACAGGGAGATTGTTCAGAACTTTGCCGACAGGCATGAGGTGATCAAAAAATGCGGGGAATCCATGAAGGAGGCGATCCGGGAGGTTCGCTCTCGCGGTTGGCAAACTCATGAGAAAGTATGGAACGCCTGCTTATTTGTTAATACCATTTCTTACGATCTTTCACACAAAGTATACGCCCTTGTTTATGAAAGAGATGATTGGAAGCGCCGCCTAGCGGCACGTGAACTGGCTGTATTGATTTATGAAGCAGGAGAAGATATTCCTACGGTATTTGGTAAGAATTTTAGATCTTCTTGCGCCACTCTCGGCATTTCGAAGGCGTTAACATCCGCCCTGGATAAGGATCTAAAGCGAGTCAGTAATTTGTGGAATGAGAATAGATCCATCCTAAAATAGATAAGACTCATTGGCGGAGCCCATAGAGATCACGACGCTATGAAGATTAACGATCTGATTGATTCATTGGATTTATTCGACCTTATGGGAACAGGCGTAACTTTAGGTAGAATTATTAATGATTTAGGTTCCTCAGCTCAGGGTATTCTCACTGTAACTTCAACTATCCGACCACCAGAATTAAAAT
>JBCBYL010000069.1:0-12833 GCA_039815855.1 Verrucomicrobiota bacterium | reverse complement strand
GTAAGAAGGGCCGAAAATAGAAGTCTTTGGATAAGGTGATGTAAAGGAAGAGAAAAATAAAGGCTGTTCATGGGGGTAACGCTTAGCCTATTTAATTAATTTAGCGACATATAAATTTAATTTATATTATATATGTGCTTAAATGTTATTATAGCTAGGTAATCTATGAGCCCTCTGTCCTTCAAACCTCGAAGTGAGTAGCGGGTGCTAGCGCTCATAGTCTCACCTGCCTGGTTCTGAACAATTTGCTTTAAATGATCTATCTATGGCTTCCATGTTTAGATTGGAGTATTTATCCAATAGGCTCACTTGTTTCGAAGCGTTCATGTAGTAAAAGCCTAATCCGATCAATATGCCCCCTATGATTCCCGTGAAAACGCAATAATATGATTCTGTAATTTGTTTATGAGCGATGATCGTCGATATTAAGCTTGTCGCCAATCCGGAACCTCTTAGGAGTAAACTGATTTTCGAATATTTTGATTTGGCCTTCGATGGAGTTTCGTAGATCAAGATCATTTCCTTGACGAAGACCTGTTCTAATTATTCTGGTGTCATTATTTTTCTAAAACGTTGAATTTATCCAAGAACGAAGGCAGCGAGTGAATTGGGTAAAATGGTTTGTATGATGTCAAGTTATGTCAAACCAATCAAAGATCATGCCTAAATCAATGTCTGGCCACTCTAACCAAGATAGATCTATGTCAGGGAGTTCAAATGATCCGCCTGAAAGGTCGGCTAGCGCCTCAGACTTCATTTCTGTATAATTACAAGATTCACCCGTATCTCGATGTATATCCACGAATGTTTCCAGGGAAGTATAGATACAGTATGCCCAGCAGTGCCAGTCAACATGAGGGTAATTACGACGGCGGCAACTATCCTGTACTTCCTTCTGAGAATAATACTTCTTCTTACCGTGGTGTTGAACCAGATCTTGTCCTACATCACTGAGGAATTTTCGCTTGTCTGGTGGGGATACGTGGCAAGGCATGATCTATACATCGAACGTTACCATGCAACATGACGGAATTTATAGAACAAGTCAATCTGAACAAAGGGATAGACAGGGACATTCTGGAGCAGGGGAGGAATCCCCTTGGGGCTACGTTCGGCTGATACCGAATACGACCCCACAGGCCGCCCTCGGCTGGCTCAGGGACCTCCGCTATTCCTCCTTCGCTAAAGCTATGGAGGACAGGGGAAGTTGGGCGAATTTTATTCTTCAGAAATTTTAATGACTTTGGTGGCGTTGAGAATTTGTTCCTGACCGCTTATGTTTCTGATGAGCAGGGTGCCTCCGAAGGCGTGGATTCTCCTTACTTTTTCGATGGTTTCCACTTTACCAGCATTCCAATACTGGATGCTTACTGAGGTATCGTTCATCTCCTCGAAGGCGGCTTGGTAGCCTCTTGCTAACTGAGCGGCTCCGCATAGGCGGTCGTCTGCATTGGCCGTGGGTGAATGAGTGGTCACTCCCAATAGGGTACTCACAAGAATGAAAGCAAGTAATCGCATGAACGTCTGACGTCAGTTCGAGAGGATGTATTCAAAGGGGAGGGAACTCCTTCACCCTACGGGCACCTCCCTTATTCCTCCTTCGCTAAAGCTATGGAGGACAGGGGAGGATGGTTTTGGGGTGATGAGTTGCTTTTAGTAATCTGACTGGCTTTGGGAGCCTTGGATGATGGCGATGCCGGAGGAGGTGCCAAGGCGGGTGGCACCGGCCTTGATCATGGCCTGGGCCTGATCGGCGGATTTGATGCCGCCGGAGGCTTTAATGCCGAGATTTTCAGAGACAGAGGCTTTCATGAGCTCAACCGCTTCTACAGTGGCCCCACCTTTACCAAAACCGGTCGAGGTTTTGACGAATCCAGCGCCTGCATTTTCTGCACAGTGGCAGGCGCTTTTGATTTGCTCGGGTGAGAGGGAGGCGGTTTCCAGGATGACTTTGACTAGGTGGGAGTCGGCTGCGGAAACGATCTCGTGAATTTCATGTTCGATGAAATTCCAATGGCCTTCGAGGGCGGCTCCGATGTTGATGACCATATCGATTTCGGTGGCGCCGGCGTGAATGGCGTCTGCGGTCTCGTGCACCTTGGTGCGGGAGAGGTTAGCTCCGAGAGGGAATCCGACCACGGTGCAGACGCGGACAGGGGAATCCTGAGTGAGTTTAGCGGCATCCGGTACCCAGTAAGGGTGAATGCAGACGGACCAGAATTGATGGGTGACGGCTTCCTGGCAGAGCTGGGTAATCTGGTCGAGGGTGCCTTCCTGTTTGAGATAGGTGTGGTCAATGAGTTGATTGATCATGATTCGTCGAGGGAGAGATTAGCCTGGAGGTGAAAGTCCTGGGTGTATTTCTTCCGTTGTTCTACGTTCTCCAGATACTTGAAGAAGTCGTCCGGGTCCTCGAAGAGGTGACCTTTTTCAATATAGCTATCGGTGGTGAAGGGACTGAATCCCTTCGGGAAAATCATGTAGCGGGCTTTCATGTAATCACGAGCGTGGCCTAATTCGTCCATCATGCCGGCAGAGAGGGGCGGGCGTTCAGGGTAGGGGTGGATGGCGATGACCGCATCTACCTTTCCGACGTACCAGTGGAGGTCACGGTGGACGGTGTAGGCGTAGATGGCCTCCCGGTTGGCCTGAGTTTCATGATCGTAATTCTCCCCAATCTCAACGGTCTGGGGATCGACCACAACGGCGTAATCACGAAGCTGGTCGATGACTTTATTGACCTCAACGCGCATTTCCGGAGTAGCATAGGTCATGGAGTAGCTGGCGTAAATGACCCATGGGTCAGGATCAACGGTAAGCTTATAGAGACACTCAGGAGGTTCTCCGACCGCGATGACATAGTGGGGGATGTCCATATACTTAGCCCAGTCTTCTGAAAGGCTGACTTCTTCATGCATCCAGGAGAGGATTTCATAGAGCGTATGATTACGCTCTTTTAAGGCACGGAAAAAAGGGTCTCCTTCAGACGGATTTTCGAGCTTCTGTTTGACGAGCCATTCCGCATCGATGAGGGTGACGATGATGTCCGGGCGGATGAAGTCGCGAATGTATTTCTGGTCCTTAAACTTACGGTTGATCCGGTTCCACTCGATGGTGGCCGGGGCACGGACGATGACATGCTCGTATTGATTCTTTTCTATCTCATAGCCGATGCGTTCATATTCACGCTCACGGGTGAGTTCGAAAACGTAATCGGTGGTGCCCAGGAGTCGCTCCAGTGGCTTTTTACCGCTCTTGGTAAAATTATCGATTGCGTTGAAGACTTTAATTTCATCGTGATTCCGATGCCCGAGGGCTACGACCTTATCGAGATATTCCCGGTCATCCATTCCGGCAATCATGCCTGTGACTAATACGCGCATGGAATGAATCTAAATGCAAAAGGTCGAATGCTGAAAGCAGAATCGGTCAGACGGTGAGCGGGGAGCAGGGAAGGGTGTGGCTGGACCCGGGATCGAACCGGGGACACATGGATTTTCAGTCCATTGCTCTACCTACTGAGCTATCCAGCCTCAAAGCAAGCGAGTATTAAAGCGCGGGCTAAACTCATGTAAAGGGACAAATTGAATGAATTAAATGCAAAAGGCAGAAGTAAGAAGGTAGAAGTAGGAAGGTAGAAGTAGGAAGGTAGAAGTAGGAAGGTAGAAGTAAGAAGTAAGGATGGAGAATGAAGAAGGTCCTCGTTTTGACTTCTTCACTCTGACTTCTGCATTGTTTTCAGTCTCTGAAGTTACTGAAGGTGACACCTACGGGGATATCGAATTCTTTGACGGCGGCGATGACGGCCTGGAGGTCGTTCCGTGACTTGCCGGTGACCCGGACTTGCTTGTCCTGCAGTTGAGCCTGGACCTTGATCCCTAGTCCCTTGATTTGTTTGACCACTTTTTTGGCAATATCGGTCTCAAAGCCCTGACGGATGGCAATCTCCTGACGAGCCCGGCCCATACTGGAGAGGTCCATCTTCTTATGTTCAAAATTTTTCAGAGGCAGCTCTCGTTTGGCGAGCTTACTCATGAGTGCCTGATCGAGGGCACGGAGTTTGACTTCGTCGGCGGCAGAGAGGACGAGCTGGGTGGGTGATTCTTCAATGTCCCAAGTGACTCCTTTAAAATCATAACGGTTCTGCACCTCACGGCGGGTCATGAGGACGGCGTTTTTGACCTCGGCCATATCGACGTCGGAAGCAATATCAAAACTAGGCATAGAAAAGTAATATGAATTATGGCTTCGTCATTACGAAGACTTTTTTTATAACCATCTGATGAATAAGAGTGGACCAGATTTAATGGAAATTGAGACGGAACATATCCATGAAAGTCTCTGGCTGCCCAGCTCCCAAATCTTTCACCCTTATGATTGGGCGGAACTATTCGGCTCTACTGCTCCGATGGAAGTCGAGCTCGGAAGTGGTGATGGGACCTTTATCGTGGAGCGTGCGAAGGCCAGCCCGGATCACCATTTCCTGGCCGTAGAACGACTGATGGGGCGGGCACGGAAAATCATCCGTAAATTAAAACGTGAAGAACTCACCAACGTGAAGGTCCTGCGTCTGGAGTCGTTTTATGTACTGAGCCGACTCTGCCCGTTGAATTCTCTCGATCGTGTCTGGATCTTATTCCCAGACCCGTGGCCGAAGGCGAAGCACCATCGGCGGCGTCTCATTCAGCCAGATTTTTTAGAAGCGGCGCACCTGGCGCTGAAGCCGGAAGGGATGGTCTGTTTCGGCACCGACCATGAAGAGTATTTTCATTGGGCGAAGGAGGTCTGGGAAGAACAACCGAACTGGAACGAGTCTGATGCCTGGGATTGGAGCCTAGATCCGGTGACGGATTTTCAGAGGGGCTTTGAGGCGGAAGGCCGTAGCGTGCACAGGATGTGCTGGACGCCGGGGGGTAAGAATTAAGAATTAGGAAGGCTGTCTGCTCTGGTATTATTCTAAGGGTTCAGGTGTGATTCCGTTTTTCTGGAGATCTTCGATCTGGCGTTGAACCGAGCGGTGACGGTACTCGACCATAAAGGGCTGGAACTCAGGAAATTTCTCTTTGAGCTGAGTGAGCTCGCTACTGATTGTATTCAGGAGAGTGAGGGCTTTTCCTTGATCACTACTGGAGATCAAGGTTTCGGCCTGCCGGACTTTCATGAAAATTTCCGCATATTCAATGGCAGCATCGCTGGGTTCCGAGGAAGCGATAGCACTGGGCGCGGGCTTGAGGGCTTCTGCGGATTGAGTCGGGGTTTGGAGCAAATCTGATTCGGCTTCTACAGGTGCAACCATCTCGATCTGGTCCTGAGAAAGGGTATTCCGCGACGGGGTAATTTCTGCGGTCTTCATTTCCAGAGACAAGTCTTCTGCTTCGACTACTTGATATTGGTTGGAAGCTGGTTCATCGACAACCAGGACAGGGGAATTGGTATTGGCAGCGACGGTGACGGTCTCAGGTGCAGGTTCCAGCATGAGTTCACCGGCCTCAACGGATTGGAGAGCGGGGGTCTCGGGTTCGGATGCAGTCGCAGTGACTGTAGTGGCAGGAACTTGAGTTTCGGAGACTAGGTTACGATCGTTTTTGACAGCGTATTGGCTGGTATCGATGTTCATTTCCCTGGCTACGACATCAGAGTCGAGAAGGAGATCTTCATTGACGACATAACTGCCTTCCTGATCGCGCGTTAACCCCATGTCGATTTCCACTTCAGCTTCGGTATTCTGTTCGGGAGAGGATTCCATTTCAGCAATCGTAATCGGCTCAGAATCATTTGCCTGAGGCGTGGTCTGGACGACGGCTTGATCGATAGCAGACTCGGCCATTAAAATGTCGTCCTCGA
The DNA here is from genome assembly GCA_039815855.1 of Verrucomicrobiota bacterium. GTDB lineage: Bacteria > Verrucomicrobiota > Verrucomicrobiia > Methylacidiphilales > JBCBYL01 > JBCBYL01. Next base: position 6,989 of record JBCBYL010000069.1, on the reverse strand, counting down.
CGGTTTTAATGGAAGACTCAGAGACAGTGGTCACAGGAGGTTCGTTGGCATCAATGACGGTGATGGGCTGTGTATCCGAACTCTCCGCAACCTTGATCGGTTGTATAGTAGCGGGTTCAGTGTCAGGTTGCTGCGAATCCTCAGGTGGGTCCTCAAGTACGATCACCGCTGGATCTGAGGTGATGACATCGACGACGGGATCTTGAGAAGCGGGAACAGGGATACCTTGATCTTCAGGAATAGTCAGGCGAGGTGTGTCTTCGTCAAAGACAGGAACCGGTTCATTGATTTGATTGAGGCGGTTCTCTGCTGGAAGATTACCTTGATTCTTTAGCTTTTCTAACTGCTCCTTCGCCATGGAAGAGAAACTGTGATGACGGGCAGCCGGTTCAAAGTGACCACTCGAATCATACTTCAGAAATGCAGGAACAATTTCTCCTACTTCTGGAGGAAGTGGTTGATTCCCAATCGGAGTGCCCGCGATCTTTTTACGTGAGTAGAGAATTGGGATGAGCAAGTTGGGCCTGAGGTTCGCCTCGGTGCGATAGACTTTAACGACCTTTGCTTTAATGAAAATATCTCCATTCGATGAGGCAAACCAGAGGGCATTTTTCTGCCGGGTTTTGACTTCCTGCACTTCGATTTCAACATATTCAGGGGCAATTTCCTGAAAGGTGCGGTAGCCATCATCCCAACCTGAGCCTGGTCTCATGGCGGAGGAAGTGGCCTGATTGGCCAAGAGGCCGATGGTCAGAAAGACCAAGATCAGGATAGAACGATTACACATATATCTGTGTAAGAATTAACGCCAATGGTTGCTGGAAGCAAGCTTAGTTCATTCCTTTGATCTGAACATCTACATGCATGATGCAGCCGACTTGATGGTCAGAGCAGTAGGTTCCTTGAATTGGTGATGCGTCGGCAGCCGTGATGGCTGCCGCTACGGGAATATGCTGGTCTCCAGCAAGGCAGCCATTCGTCGGGTCAAATCCGAGCCAGCCGGACCCGGGTAGATAGATTTCTGTCCAAGCGTGCATGGCGTGTTCGGCGACGTTGACACCTGCGCTCTCCTCATCAGTTTTACTGACGTAGAGGTATCCGCTGACAAAACGAGATGCCAGCCCCAGATGGCGGGCCAGCTCCATGAACAGGTGTGCGACATCGCGGCAGGATGCAGAACCGGTTTCAAGTGTTTCGCTCACCGTTTGCACTCCAGGCTCATCACGGCGGACATAACCCAATTCGGAATGCAGTCGCTGATTGATATGGGTCAGAAATTCCAGGGTCTCACGTTTTTCTGGAATCGGTCCCAGCCAAGCTGAGAATAGATCAGCCGATTCGTCGCAGGTGAGAAAAGGACTTAAGGCACGCTTTTCATTCTCTTTATATTCAAAGGGATAGGAAGTGACATGCGGATCGAGAAGGAAGTCATAGGGATTCGACCGTGTCGACTCTACGGTGAGATGATTCTGAATGAGAAGTTGAGCCGATTCTTCTGTGCTAAAATAGCGGGCGATGTTGTTCCCGTAGTGGTCATGCCCATAATGAAGACTACCGTGAGGGAAAACGTTGAGATCAGAAACCAGAGTGCGGATGTGAACGTCTTGTCGTGGGAGGATCAGAAGGAGGTGGGGGGTAAAGGTCACGCTTTGGTCATATTCATAGCGGGTCACATGTTCGATCTGGAGTTTCATTCCCTGCTAGCTATCCCCAATTTAGAGAGAGGTCGATGAAAATAAACCGGGGTCGGGCTCAATGATGAGCTGCAGGCATTCCTGTAGATCCTCAATCTGGGTCATCCAATAGTCTCTCGATCCGAATTCAGTAAAGGTGCGTGGGAATGCGGGGTCAGACCAGCGCTTGGCAATCCAGGCAGAAAAGTGAATGTATCGCAGGGCACGTAATGGTTCGATTAAGCTCAGTTCTTCTTGAGGAAATTTTCGAAGCCAGCGATAGCCGCGCAGCATACTGGCCAGCTGACTGTATCCATCCTGACCGCGAACAGCTGCGAGAAGCCAGAGGTCCTGCACGGCTGGCCCCATGACCATGTCATCAAAATCGACCCAGAAGGGGCCGGTTGCCGACCAGAGTAAGTTTCCCTGATGAGCATCCCCGTGCAGACGTATTTTCTGGCAGGCCTGAAAGAGAGGCTCTGACCGCTGGCAAATCTCTTCAACGAGGTCCTCATACCTCAATTCCAGATCCTCAGGAATACACTCATGCTCAAACAGGTAGTCGAGTGCCTGGAGGCCATAGCGCTCAGGGCCGATTTCAATCCGATGCGGAGCCGGATGGTTCGCACCGACATTGTGCATGCGTGCAAGTAATCGGCCAATCCACTCGAGCTGGTTCCGGTCTAATTCATCTGGATTCCTTCCACCCTGTTTCTTGTAGATGGCATAGTAGATGCCGAGCTCTTCCAGAAAATGGCATGACTCTGATTGAGAGCTGGCTTCCGCTGTGATGACGGGAATATCCTGGTCTGCGAGTTCCTGGGTAAATTGATGCTCATCCAGGATCTGGTCTTTAGACCATCGTCCGGGACGATAGAACTTCATGATCCTGAATCGATCTGACTCTGAATCTACCTCGGACTCAGGAGGCAGCACTTCGACTTCAAAGACACGATTCTCCATGCTGTTGAGGGGCATGAGGCGCCCAGTGGGGAGATATCCCTGAGATTCAATTGCAGCCAGAATCGTATCTGGTTGCAACTCATAGAAGTAGCGAGTGGGGCCTGATCCCCAGGCTTGGATATCATTAGACATAATGGATTAGATGAACATGACGCGAAGATTGCAAAGAAACAAGATGGGACCACATTGGTGAAAGGATGAGAAGACAAGAAAGAGCGGACCTGATCGGCACTATGCTGGACGAGATTTATCCTGAAGTGCCGGTGCCGCTCGATCATGTCGATCCCTTCACCCTCCTCATTGCTGTGCTGCTCTCTGCACAATGCACGGATAAGCGGGTGAATCTCGTCACTCCAGCACTCTTTAAAAGGGCGGGCTCACCTGAAGCGATGGCGAAACTCTCCGTCGCTGAAATCCAGGAGTTCATTCAAACCTGTGGCCTAGCACCGCAGAAAGCGAAGGCGATCAAGAAGACAGCAGAAATTCTCAGGGATGAGTTCAATGGAATGGTGCCACAGAGCTTCGAGGAATTAGAACGTCTGCCGGGGGTAGGGCACAAAACAGCTTCGGTGGTCATGGCTCAGGCTTTTGGGGTGCCTGCCTTTCCGGTTGATACCCACATCCACCGCCTGGCTAAAAAGTGGAGGCTGAGCCGGGCGCGTAATGTCACTGAGACAGAAAAGGACCTGAAAAAAATCTTTTTGCCGGAAACCTGGAATAAACGTCACCTCCAGATTATTTTCTATGGGAGGGAATATTCACCCGCACGAGGGAAGAAAAATGAATCCGACCCGATCACCTTAGAAATTGCGGCCAGGTCAAAAAAAACGCCCGGCTAAAGAGCCGGGCGCTAAAATTTAAAGTAGAGTAAGATCTAGATCTCGAATTCCCAGATTCCTTTTTGGAGACACTGTTTTGCCTTATGTCTTTCATGGCGATGAATTAATCGCTTCTGTTGGCGGGTGTGGGATGTTTTTCCGGTGTAATGTTTGTAAGATTCGACCACTTTAAGGCTCACACTATTACTTGTTCTCATTCTGAGATATCTCCTTGTTGAGGGTTAATTTCCAAAATCTTAAAAAGCATAACATATGCCAAGCAAGGCGCGGATTAGGAAATACGAGCACATTTAAGCTACGTAAAAATGCGTAAAATGTATCGACAAAGGGCATATTTCCTTAAATGATTGATTGTCAGGATGAGATCTTGCTCTAATAATGTAACAATGAGAGTTCGGGCAGAGTGTATGCTTATTGCCCTGATGTTTACTCTATCCATGAGTAGCCTTCAGGCAGTCGATTATTCTCTCGAATACAAGCAGTCTAAGCCTGACTGGCAGAACAAGAGGAAACTGCTGAATTCTGACTTTACCACTCTCGAATTTGAAGTGGGAAAAACCGTCAATCAGCGTGTTGAACGCTGGACAAAGAAGAACGCCGGATCCCAGAGTGTTTTCAATCAAAACATCCAGATGGTCCACAAGATCCACCTGGCGGAGGGACTCAACCTAGAGCAACGCTTTATTATGGGATTGGGCTCAGAAGAAAAGTGGATCGAAGGAACGGTAGAGGATGACCGTCTGGAAAGAGTCACACAAACCCACCGTAGTCAGCTGACCATAGAGCCGGTGAAGTGGTCCACCTTTACTTTCCAAAATGAGATGCGCTTTGAGCAGCGGGATGACCGGGAGAATGCCAGCTTTAGGAGAGTTAGCCGTGCAGGTGCTCGTTTTCAATTTGCCAAGAACTTAACGCTTTCACCCTACGTGCGTCAGCAGTTTGACATTAATGACCGCGGAGTGGAGCTGAACCGTGACAAATTTGGAATCGGTGCGAGCTACACTGTCTCGAAGTATACACAGCTATCTCCATTCGTGACCCGTGAGAATCTTACTTACGAAAATGGAAACATGGCGATGAGTGATGAAATTGGCGTCACCATCTCGCAGCAGATTTATAAGAAGTATTTGAGTGGTAAGTTTACACCACGCTACACCAACCAGACACGTGATTGGGACCCAGATTTTGAGCAGAACATCCAGACAGTCGATGCATCCATTCTTTGGGCTCCGATGCCGGGGTTAGTCATCAATGCGGGAAATCGTTTCCGGAATCGACAAAACGAAAAGGATAATAGCAACCAGTTAGAGCAGCGCCTCTACTCACAGGTGACGCACCGCCCGATCAAAGAAATCCAATTCCGTTTCCGAAGCGAATACTCGCTCACCGAGAATACCCGACCTGTGGACGAATTTGATGATTCTACGAGCAGGATGAATGTGATGTTCAGACCGGAACTCAAAATAAATGAAAATTTTAGCACGGGTGCAGAAGTTCACTACCGCTACCACGATCGTGGCAATGCGTCTGCATCCGCCCCAGAAAGTGAACAGGTATTTCTTGTCAGTCTGATTGGTCAGTTCTGACGACTCGTCCGATCCTGACTATCTCCTTTTTCTGACGATGAAGATTGTTGTCGCTATCACAGGTGCCAGTGGTTCTCTCTATGCGCAACGGCTCTTATCCTGTCTGGCAGGTCGGTCAGAAGAAATTCATGTCGTGCTCAGCAGCCATGCTCGAGAAGTTGCGGCCTGTGAAACAGACGGCCTGACCATTCCAGAAGACATGCATGTCCATGATGACCAGACGATGCAAGTGCCCTTTGTCAGTGGATCCGCACCATTTCGGTCCATGGTGATTGTGCCTTGTTCAATGGGTACCCTAGGTCGCATTGCTTACGGTTATTCCGACAGCACGATTACGCGAGCAGCGGATGTTTTCTTAAAAGAAAAACGGCAACTGATTGTCGTGCCGCGTGAGACGCCATGGAATCTGATCCAGGCGAGGAACGTAGTCACACTCCTGGAGGCAGGAGCAACAGTGATTCCGGCCGTGCCTTCGTTTTACGGCCGCCCTGAAACGGTGGCAGATGTCGTTGATACGGTGGTCGCCAGAATACTGGATCACTTGAACGTGGATCACGATTTAATCCGGAGATGGAAGTCTGCTGATTCTGATGAATGAGGAAAGTTCATTGAGTCTACCTCAGCCCATCAGCTGGCTCTATCGCTTTTCTAAGTTCATCCGATTCTCGCATACCATTTTTGCGGCACCCTTTGCACTGGGGGCAATGTGGATTGCAGCGGATGGTTTACCAGAGCCCCGTGTGCTCATCCTGATCCTGATGTGCCTACTTTCAGCGAGGACACTGGCGATGCTCTTTAACCGGATTGTCGACTGGAAATGGGATCGGGAGAACCCGAGAACTCAGGGGCGACATCAATTATTAGACTACCGCTCTGCAGTCATCAGCTCGGTTATTTTTGCTATTGCCTTTGTCATATGCTCAGCGTGGATCAATCCACTTTGCGGTCTTCTTTCTCCGATCGCGCTGCTGCTCATCTGTGGTTATTCATTCACTAAGCGATTTACTGTTTACTGCCACCTCTTTCTGGGATTAGCCTTAAGTGCAGCTCCGATGGGGGCCTGGGCAGCGGTGACGGGGAACCTGTCTGACCCGTTACCCTACTGCCTGGCTGCTGGGGTTCTCTGCTGGGTTTTCGGGTTTGACCTGATCTACTCGCTGATGGACGAAAAATTTGACCGCGATGCAGGCCTTTTCAGTTTTCCTTCCCGTTTTGGCCAGAAGCGAACGTTGCAAGTTTCACGTATCCTCCACGTAATGGCGTACGTACTCTTTGGACTCTTCGGCTGGTCAGCTGGATTAGGTTGGGGCTATTTCGTTTGTTGGATCCTCATGTTCCCAGCTCTGGCATATGAACATTACCTGACCTATTCAGGCTCAATCGAACAGATCAACACTGCATTTTTTAAAATGAACGCTTTGGTTAGTGCATTGTTTCTTTTAGGTGTATGTTTAGGGTAGTTTGGTGATGGGTATGGTAAATCAATTGATTGAGAAGGCGGCATCCGGTGAACGATTGAATCCGGAAGAAGGACTAACGCTCTTTAAAGGTGCAAGTCTGCATCAACTGGGACAGTTAGCTGATCAGCTCAGGCAGAAGAAGGTCGGGAACCGGGCCAGCTACGTCGTCAATCGCTACCTGAACTATTCCAATATCTGTATTTTGAATTGCCAATTCTGTGCCTTCGCTAAGAAGAAAAGAGATGAGGATGCCTTTGAGTATTCAATCGATGAAATGGTTTCTGTCGCCAAAGATTCAATCGATAACGGAATCACTGAAATTCATATTGTCGGTGGACTCCACCCGACTCTTCCGTTTGATTACTATCTGGATATAATCCGGTCCCTGAAAGCGGTTCATTCTCGCTTAATGTTGAAGGCATTTACCGCAGTCGAAATCAGACATCTAGCACTCCGGGTGGCCAAACT